>NZ_CP023702.1:7280000-7581562 GCF_008704555.1 Streptomyces nitrosporeus | reverse complement strand
GTGGGCCTTGAGGGCTTCATCCACAGGTTGGGCGAACGCCTGGGAGCGGATCAGATGCACCAGTCCGGGCGGTAGAGTTCCCGGTTGTAGTTCGAGGCTCCCATCGTGGAGACGAACTTGGAGTACATCGCCTTCACATACTCCAGCGTCACCTCGTCGTCCGTGGCGATCGCGGTGTCGCGGGCGTCCTTGAGTGCGATGCGGAACTTCTCCAGCAGTCCCTCGGTGGCTCCGGAGGTGAACGACTCGTGGATCTCGGGCGGCTCGCACAGCCCGTACTTCGGGCCTGACAGGCGCAGCAGGAGGCGCAGTGTGGGCTCGGTGATCCACAGGGGGCCCGGCTCGTCGCGCTGTCCGATCGGGTTCGGCAGCACGTCGTCGTGGTCCCAGCGCGCCGGGGTGATCAGGTGACGCCGGCCCGGCGGTGGTCGTGGTCGGATCCTGTGGAGTGCTCCAGCTGGCCCAGTGGGAGGTGTGTCTTGAGGGCGGACAGGTAGGCGCCGTTGATGTCGAGGGCGGTCACCTTGTGCTCGCCGGGCGGCAGTTCGGTCCGCGTCCACTTCGGCCGGCTTCCCACACCTGGTCGGGGCCGCGCGCGGACTGCTTCTTGAGGATGTCCGGCATCCACGGATGGGCGATCACGTCGTACCTGCCGCCCTTGCGTGTCTCGTCGAGCAGGGCCATCGCGTCCGGGATCGCCTTCTTCACCAGCGCCGCTGTCGCCGCTTCCGCGTCGCCGCCGTGTGCTTCGAGCGCGGCCCGTACCGATCGGCCGATCAGGTCGGCTGACTCGCTGGGGAGCTGCACAGCGCGCCGGGCTGTAGAGCGGTGGCGGTCGGCAGCGGGCCGCTGGGGCGCGGGGGCGGAAGGCTCCGGCCGGCGCGGGGCAGGTTCCACCGAGCCGTCGGCCGCGGGTGCGGCGGCGTGGCATTCGCGGCGTCCAGGTGCTGGGCGAACCCAGCCATCCGCTGGGCCGCCGGGTGACCGCACAGCACACACGGTTCGCTGTCGGCCAGTTGGATCACACACCCTCGTCGGGCTCGGCGTTGTCCGTGCCGCCGGACGGGGACTTTGGCGGGGGTGGCGTCTTCGCGTGCGCGGGCGTACCGAGCTTGGCGGCCAGGCCCGTCGAGGAAGTAGCCGTATTTGGCCCGGGTCTCACCTGACGGGTCCCGGCCCGCCTCCCACGCACTCAGTGTGGAGGCACTGATTCCGAGCGCGCGGGCCACCTGCGCCTTCGACAGACCAGCCTGTTCGCGCAGGCTACGGCGCACCTGAGCCTGCGGAAGTTTTGCCTCGGGGCCCACTGAGGCGAGCAGCGAGTCGATCGCGTCGAAGTCGCTCATCACACCGCGGCTTTTCAGATGTAGGTAACAGGGTTGCGGGACAGGTGTGGGCTCGGGGTGGGCCGGCCCACGCGCGGGTCACCGCGCAGCAGGTCGCCCTCGAGGGCATAGCGGTCGCCGTGCTTGGAGATCCCGGTAATCCTCGCGACGGCGAGCACGATGCCGTCGGTGTTGATGATCTGCACCTCGTCCTGGACAGAGCCCGGTCGGCGTTGAACTTCCACACACCGCGCCCCGCCTGCCATGCCTCGTCCTCAGGCATCCCTGGATGCCATCCGACCGTGGCGCGCCCCAGGCGGTCGTCCGCGTCAGCCGGCCGCTCGGCACCCAGCTGGATCTGCAGCACGCTGTCCGCCCTCCCACCATTCGACTTTTTAACTTGTTGGAAAGTTATCAGCGGCTGGGGGGACTTCGCAACAAGTTGAAGAGTTATCGGACTGACCGACGGACCGGCGAGCCCGCCGCCGCCCGGGCGGCCAAGGAGGCACATGGCCAAGGCCCCACGCCGAGGTACTGCACGGCGTCCGCGAGGGCACCTGCGCCCCGTGCGGCACACCTCGCGCCGAGCTGGTCCACCTGCGGTTCACCCCCGACGCGAACATCGGCCGCAGCAGCGGATGCGGCAGCGAGACCCCACCGGGGATCCTCGTCTCCGCCTCACCGAGCAAAGCCGCCCACTCCGGCGTGGGCCGGTGGAGGCGGCGGGGTGAGGGGGACGGCAGGCGTCACGGCCCTGCCCGGCGCGGCGGGGCGACGGGCTCTGCGGGGGCGTGCGCCCGGAAGGCGGCGGTGACACGCCGGACGAGGAGGGACTGGTCGCTCGGCGGTCATCATCGCTGTCCACGGCGTGCGGCACGAGGACCCCGGTACGGACCACACGCCCTACGTCCTGCGCCATGAGCGGGCGCAGGACGTTGACGAGCCGTGCGGCGGTGCGGTTGGGGACCGGCAGCACGATGGCGTCGAGGCCGCGGGGCAACGGGTTGCAACTCCTGCATACGCAGCGGATGACCGGCTGGCCGTATGCGTACCGCCCTGCCGGCGAGCCGCCCTCCAAAAGGATCGCCGCGCCGAGCGTGTCCACCGCCGGCTGCGTACCGGACTCCTGGGCCTCGCCCTCGTGGCCGGCACGACCACGGCACGGCGCAGCCGGAGCCGTTCGGTGATCCGCGCGGTCGCGTCGGCTTCGGTGGACCATTGCCGCGGACCCGGCGGGTGCGCGTCATCCCGGGAGACGGTGCGGTGCGTCGTCCCAGGCCATGGAGGACATCCTCCAGCCGGCTCGGGTCCGTAGGAACTGGGTGGTTTTGTGGCCGTGGCCCTCGAAGCGCACTCCGTCCCGGGTGCCCGACTTGCGGTACTCGCTGAACCGGTGAGCGACGGATCCGAAGATCTCCGTCCGCGCGGAGACCTCCCACTCGGAGAACTCCGTCAGGGTCCCGTCGGTGAGCATTCTCTGACGCGGCTCGATGAAAGCGTCCAGATCCATGATCACCGGATCGTTTCCGGTGTTCGAGACGATCGTCCCCTCCGGGACGAACAGTTCGCGGATCACCTGCAGATCAGGGTGCCTCCCCCCGGTGTTGGTGAAGGAGCCCATGAACAGGTCCGCCAGGCGGTCGATCTCCGCCCGGTCGCCGGACGAGGGTGCGGACCGGTCCCCTGCCGGCGGCCACTCCTGGGCCAGGACGGACCACACCTCGCTGTCGTGGCGCAGCCCGCGGTACGGGTAGCGCTGCCGGAGCACGCCGTCCCGGGTCATGCCGAGACGGCGCGCGGACGCGGTGCTGCGGGTGTTGCCGGCGGAGGCCCACCACTCGACCCTGTTCATCCCGCGCTCGGTGAAGGCCCAGTCGATCAGCGCCCTGCACGCCCGGGTCACGAGCCCGTGGCCCTGCCCGGCCTCCTCCAGCCAGCAGCCGAGCTCGCACACCCCGAGGAGGTGTCGAAGCGGGTGAACATGACGCCGCCGACGAGCACCCCGTCCAGCCAGATCCCGTATATCCGGCCGTTGTCGGCGGACGAGAGGTCGGCGTAGCGCTGGAGGGTGGCCGTGGCCGTGGCCAGGTCGGTGGTGAGCGAGGCCCAGGGGATCCATGGGTCGACCAGGGGGCGGGCCCGGTCGATGTGCGCCAGGAACTCCGGCGCCTGCCAGGGCTCCAGGGGCGCAGTTGCGCGTGGTCGTCGAGCGGGGCGGTGAGCATGGGCGTTCCGCCTTCCAGGTCGGGCCGGCCGGAGCGCCGGCAGGGAGACTGCCGGCGGGCACGTGGCCGAAAGGGTGCGTAACAAGCGTTTGGTATGTAGGTAGCGCCATGCCGCCGCCCGCACCCGGAGATCACGAGGCTCGCCGCAAGGACATGTCCGAGGCGGTGTGGCGCGTCCTTGCCGCCAAGGGGTTCGGCGGTCTGACACTGCGCGCCGTGGCCGCCGCCATGGGTGTCTCGACCGGCATGCTGACGCACTACTTCCCGAGCAAGCGGGCTCTTGTCACGCACGCGCTGGACCTGCTGGAACAGGACACGGCGGGACGCCCGCGCCGGACTCCTCCCGCCGACGGCCTGCCCACCGTGCGGGCCATGCTGCTCGACATCCTGCCGCTCACGCCGGCCGGCACCGCCCGTAACCGCATCTGGGTCAGCTCCTGGGACCTGTCCCTCGCCGACGAGGCTCTGGCCGCCCAGCAGGGCGACAGGTACACGAGGTTGCGCGCCGGTTTTCGTCCTCATCTCGAGACGGCGCGCAGCCTCGGGCAGATCCCCCGCACGCCGACACCGGCCAACTGGCCGCCGCCGCGGTCGCCTTCGTCCACGGGCTCGTCGTCCAGGCCCTCTTCGATCCCGGACGGTTTCCCGGGACGTGCAGACCGCCATGGTCGACGGCTTCGTCGCCCGGCTCGCCGGGCCGGGGCCCGGCACGGTCCCGGACGCCGTACGCGGCACCGCGTCGGACGGTGATCACCTGCAGCCGTTCCTGACGCCTCCGCCGCCCACCGCCTGAGGCGGGCAGTCGTGCTGAGCCGTCCCGGCTTCACGGGACGGCCGCACGGGTTGCCCACGAACACATCGTATGGCAACCGACCGAGGAGACCTCCGTTGCAGTCCTCTTCCGCCCTGCCCGTCCGGCGGGGTGCTCTCCATGTCGCGATCGCGGCCACGGCCTGGGGCACGGGCGGTGCCGTGGCCGCCGTACTGTACGACGTCGGCGGCATCGGCCCCGTCTCGGTCTCGTTCTGGCGGTTCCTGGCGGGACTCGGGCTGCTCCTGGCAGCTCACCTGTCAGACGGGCCCGGCGGCCGGGAACAGCGTTGTCGCTGCGCGCGGCGTTCGCGGCGAACCCGCGGCGCGCCCTGATCACGGGCCTCGGCTGGCGGTGTACCAGACGGCCTACTTCGCCTCCGTGCAGCAGGCCGGGCTGACCGTGGCCACGGTGGTGACCCTGGGCGCGGGTCCGCTACTGGTGACTGCCGGAGCCCGGCTCACGCTGGGCGAGCGCGCCGGCGCCGCCGGAATTGCCGCGGTGGCGAGCGGCGTCGCCGGCCTGGTGCTGCTGACGGGCGGTGCGGACGGGAGCACCGGACCGGCTCCCGCGCCGGGCATCGGCTACGCGCTGCTCTCCGCCGCCGGCTACGCAGGCGTGACGTTGCTGGGCCGCCTCTCCGGCCGGGATAACGCCGATGGGGTGTTCGAGTCCACGGTCACCGGCTTCGCGGTCGGCACGGTCTGTCTTCTGCCGACGGCTCTGCTGGAGGGCCTGCTGCCCGACATGGGGCGACCGGCGTGGACGCTGGGCCTGGTTCTCTACCTCGGGGCCGTGCCGACGGCGTTGGCGTACACGTTGTTCTTCGCCGGCCTCGGCGCTGTGCGGGCGACCACAGCCTCCGTCGTCGCCCTGGTGGAACCGGTCACCGCGGCCGCCATCGGCGTCCTGGTCCTCGGCGAGCAGCTCAACGCGGCCGTCCTCACCGGCACGGCTCTTCTGATGTCCGCAGTGGTGTTCCTCGCCGCCACCGAGGGGCCGGGCCGGGCCGCTGCACGACGGACGCCCGGGCGCTGCCGCCCGGGCGCAGGAGGCCGTCGCGCACCTGGGGTCGCGGCGGCGGACCGGCGACGGCCGGGCGCGGTCCGCGACCGCCGCTGATACCACCCTGCCCGCTGCCACCGCCCGCCGGAAGCGTGCGATCGCCCACCAGGGCGCCCCGCACCCCGGCTCCGCATGCGAAGACACACCGTCGACACACCCGTCGCACCCAGCACAGCTGGCGGGCCGGACCCGGCACGCGACGTCCTCGCCGGCATCACCGGCGACGGACGCACGGACACCGTCGGCTCCGGCGGCCCGGGCGTGTACGCGGCCCAAAACCTCTGCCGCCACGTCAGGACCGGTGACCGCCTCCGCCACATGGTCTGGACGACACCGCCCGGGAGCACCTGGATCTCCCACGGCGATCTGACCGGAACCGGCACGACGACCGTGTGCACCGCAGGCCTCGGCCCCGTAGGACCGCTCGGTCCCTGTCGCAAGGAACCGCCGGAGGCGGCCCGAGCCGGCTCCTGCAGGCGGCCCGAGCCGGCCCGGGGGCTGCTTCCGCTCCCCGGAGGCAGCCCCATGCCGTCGCCCGGAAGAAGGCCGCCCACAAGCGGTACCGTCTTCCGCTGCGCCCGCCCCGCCTCCGGCCGCACGGGGGCAGTGCCCTGGTCCACCTGACGCCGTACGTACCGGACGGCCGGGCGCCGGCCTCGCACGGACCGCGGCTCCGTGAAGGGCAGGACGCCGACGGCGGCCGGCCACCTGACACCCGCCGGGGTGAACGCACGGCTGCCAGGTGAAGGTCCGGCCGCACCTCGCCCGGTCACCGGCCGTTGCGGGGAGCGGGGATCCGCGGGAGGAGTTCCCACAGCGGACGTCCGCCGCTCGCCCAGGCCGCGAGGATGCGCCGGTCGGCCAGGTGCATGCGCAGTTGCTGGGCCAGGGGTGCGCAGCGGGTGGAGAAACGGCCGTTGGTGACGACCAGGACGATGTCGGCGCCGTACAGCTGGCGGGCGGTGCCGTTGACCCGTTGGAGGTCGGGGGTGCCGACGGCTGAGCCGCGGTCCCCGTCCTTGCGGTGCTTGGCCTGGATGACCCAGGTGCGGCCCAGGGGGTCGGTGGCCAGGACGTCGGCGCCGTTGTCGCCGGCCCCGCCGATCTGCCGGGCGTCGGCGCACCCGTCACGGAGCATCAGGTCGCGGATCGCGTACTCGAAGTCGCGGTGGTGCAGGGCGTCCAGCTGCGGCAGTCCGTAGCGAAGTGCCTGCTGCCGTACCCGGTCCATGCCTGCTGCCGGCGGTACCGGTGGACCCGCACCGCCGTGCCGACGGCGGCGAGGGCCCCGAGTACGACCAGCACCCACCAGTTGACCAGCAGCCAGGAGACCACCGCCCAGACCAGGGCGAGGCCTGCGACGGCACCGGAGCCGAGCAGGAGCAGCTGAGTGTCCTGGCGCTGCCGCCGGCGCGAACGACGCCGGCGCCGAGGCGTGCTGCGGCGTACGGGACGACGTGCCGCAGGCCGGCGGCGGGGCGGTGGGCGGCGGTCGGCCATCAGGCGCGCTCCGTTTCCAGCGGGAGGAATGGGTGATGCCGAAGGCGAGTCGGCCCCAGAGGCCGCCGAGGCCCACGCCCGGCGGGGACGGAGCGATACGGTGCCGGGAGCGAGCACGGTGATCACGGTCAGCTTCTCGTCGTTCCGGCTCCGGGCCTCGGCGCACCGGCGCAGCCGCAGCCGCAGCCGCAGCAGACGATGACGGCGAGCAGTGCTCCCGTGTTGATCGTCAGCACACTCTTCCGCCCCCGGACCACCCTCGGTCTCGTTTCGACCCCTCTGTGTATCCGCATCCCGCAGTCCGTACCTCCAGGTCACCGGATGATGACGCAAAGGAACCGATTGGCCGGATCTCGCAGAAGGCGCACCGGTCCGGCCGCGTGGCGGATGCGGCGAAGCGGCCGCCGTGCGAGGTCAGGGGTCCGGCACGGGACGGCGCCGCTCGGCTCGGCGTGCCGTCGGCGGCAGGGCGAGTGCCGCGCCGCCGAACACCGCACCGAGCGCGAGCCAGCCCGTGGTGCCGTGCGGCAGGACGAGGGTGGTGACCGCGAGGGGGCCCAGAGCCTGGGTGAGGGAGATGCCGGTCTGGAAGACGCCCTGGTAGGCGCCCTGGGCATGATCGGGTGCCAGGGCGTAGCCGAGTGTCCAGCTGCCGGCCTGGGAGGTGACCTCGCCCAGGGTCAGGAGCAGGACGGCCGCCAGGAGGATCACGCTGGCGGCGGCCGGGGCGCGGTGCGCGGCTGCGGCGGCCGTGACGCAGGCGAGGGCGGTGAGCAGGCCGCCGAGGCGGAAAGCCCGTGCCGCGGCGGGGAGTTCGGTGGCGCCGCGGCCGGCCCGGACCTGCAGGGTGACGACGAGGACGGTGTTGAGGACGAGGAGGACGCCGACCAGGGGGCGGGGGGCGTTCGTGTAACCGGTGAGCCATAGCGGCAGAGCGACCTCCAGGACGACGTAGAGCATGTTGACGATCGCGTTGAGCGCCGTGACGGCGAGGTAGGGGCGGTCTCCCAGTGCACCCGGACCGCGGCCGGGGGAAGCGGAGCGGTTCGGCCGGCGGGAGCCGCCGGGCCGGTCGGTGACGGGCTTCTCCGCGACCGGGTGCGTGGCGCGGACCGAGCGCAGGGGGAACAGCGCCAGCAGGAACGTGAGGGCGTTGGCGAGGATCGCGGCCCTGGTAGGCGCCGTGGTGGCCGAAAGCCGCGACTCCGGCGCCGAGGGCGGCACCCGCGCCGATGCCGGCGTTGTTGACGGCGCGCAGCAGACCGAGGGCGGGGGTGCGGGTGGCGGCCGGCAGGCTGTGCGCGTAGAGAGTGCTGCGCACGGCGGCGTTGGCCCTGCTTCCGGCGGTGACCGCGCACGCCAGCAGGACGAACGCCGGATAGGTGCCGGCGAAGGCGAAGGCGGCCATCGCGGCGGCCTGGAGGACATGAAGGACGGCGAGGACCTCCTTGGCACCGTACCGGTCGGCGGCCCGGCCCGCGGGGTAGGCGGCGAAAACGCCGCACAGCCCGGCGAGGGTGAGCGCGAGGCCGATCCGGCCCGTGGAGTAGCCGAGCCCGCGGGTGAACCAGAGCATGCTGACAGCAAGGAACAGGCCGTTGCCTGTCGCGTTCACGACGATCAGCAGACCCAGGGACCGCACGACGGGGTCAGCCGCCGGCCTGGACCTCTCCGCCCCGGCCCGGAGCCGGGCCGGGGACGGCGAAACCGGAAGAGACGTAGAGGAAGAAGATGATGGCGCGGTACTCATGGCCGTCAGCCAAGCCCGCACGCGCACAAGCCGGAATGGATTAAGAAGTCATCTCATTTGGGCGACTCGGTAGTCTGTGAGCCATGGTGGGGATCGTTGAGCGGCTGGTGCCGGACGAGTTGTGGGCGTTGTTCCAGCGGGTGGTGCCGGAGGCGCCGTCGCGGCCGCAGGGTGGTGGTCGGCGTCGGTACGGCGACCGGGAAGTGCTGGCGGCGATCGTCTTCGTGGCCACGTCAGGTTGTACCTGGCAGCAGCTGCCTTCGGCGTCGTTCGGCCCGTCCGGAGCGACCGCCCACCGGCGGTTCTCGGAGTGGTCGAAGGCCAGGGTGTGGGCCAGGCTCCACCGCCTGGTCCTCGACGAACTCGGTGCCCGCGGCGAGCTTGACTGGTCAAGGTGCGCGATCGACTCGGTGAACATGCGAGCCCTGAAAAGAGGGACCTGACAGGTCCGAATCCTGTCGACCGGGGCAAGTACGGCTCGAAGATCCACCTGATCACCGAACGGACCGGTCTGCCCATATCCGTCGGCATCTCCGGGGCCAACCTGCACGACAGCCAAGCCCTGATACCCCTCGTGAAGGGCATCCCACCGATCCGCTCACGCCGCGGCCGGCGACGGCGCAAGCCCGCCAAACTCCACGCCGACAAAGGATACGACTACGCCCACCTGCGGCGATGGCTACGCGAACGCGGCATCACCCACCGCATCGCACGCAAGGGAGTCGAGCCCTCCCAACGGCTGGGCCGCCACCGCTGGACCGTGGAACGCACCATGGCCTGGCTCGCCGGCTTCCGCCGACTCCACCGACGCTACGAACACAAGGCCGACCACTTCCTCGCCTTCACCAGCATCACCTGCACCCTCATCTGCTACCGCCGACTCGCCAAATGAGATGACTTCTAAGACTGGGGCTTAATGATTCGTTTCCGCCTCGGCCTGGCCGACCTCGCCGCCACCTCCTTCGCGTACTCCCCTCTGCAGGAGACCGTCCTCAGCCTGCGCATATGGGGACCTCACTCCCCCCGCATGCCCCATATGAAAAACGCCTTCGCCAATACCCGACCGGCCTTCGAACAGCTCGACCATGAGCTGCTGACCGCTCTCGTGGCCCGGCGGCGCTACTGGGTCCCCGATCTCCTCACCCCGCGCCCCGCCGTGCCCGCGCCCGACATCAGAGCGGAACTCGCCGCCCTGCGGGCCACCGACCCCGCGCTGCTCGGCCCCGGCCTGGAGCAGACCTTCGCCCCGCTCGGCGAGCCGGTCCCGCCCCGGCTCGCTGCCGGCCTGCACGATCCGGCCGGGCTCCTGGCCGACATCGCCGACGCGCTGGAGTCGTACTGGAACGTCTGCCTGCTGCCCCTCTGGCCCCGCCTCCGCTCACTCCTCGAAACCGATCTCGCACACCGGGCCCGGATCCTGGCCGAGCACGGAGCCGGCCTGCTGTTCACGGGCATCAGTGAGCGGCTCACCTGGCAGAACGGCATCCTCAGCATCCACCGGCGAGGCCCCTGGGCCAGTACCACCGACGACATCCCCATCGACGGCCGCCGGCTGCTCCTGACCCCCAGCTGCTTCGTCGACGGCGTCTCCACCATGCTCGGCCGCGACGCCCCGCCCCACATCGTCTACACCACCCGCGGCACAGCCCTCCTGACCGAGCGGCACGAACCCACCACACCCCATGCCCTGGAATGCCTGCTCGGCCGCCCCCGCGCCCGGTTGCTGGCCCTGCTCGCCGAACCGGCCACCACCACAGAACTCGCCCACCGCCTGAACGTCACCCCCGCCGCCGTCAGCCAGCACCTCTCCGCCCTCGCCGCGGCCCGCCTCCTCGACCGCACCCGACACGGCCGCCACGTCCACCACCGGCACAGCCCCCTCAGCTCCGCGCTCCACCACGCCCAGAACGACACACCCCCGGCAAGCCCCTGAACCACTCGCACCTGAACAGCACCACCCCTTCACCACCACACCACCCACGAAATACCCATCCCGGCAACAACATGGACGACCGGACCCGACACATTCGACCAGCAGACACCTCCCGAAAACCATCAGCCAGGCACTACGACGGCACACAGAAACCCCCGGTGTCGTGGAGCGATCGCCGACGAACTCCCAGAACTCCGCAGCGAGGCCGGCGCCCACCGCTGTCGTCGGGGCCTCGGATCGACGGCCCGCCGGTGCGGCAGCAGACTCGCAACGGCCTGAACCGTGTCCCTCATGTGCTCGCGGCGGCCGAGGTGACGGGCCGGTGCCCGCCGGCCCTTCAGGCGGGCGACGTTGTGCCCGGCCCGGACGCGGCGGGAGCAAGGCGCTCTGCGCTGCCGCTGGTGCATTTCCTCGTACCATTCCGGGCGATCTTCCTGAACTTGCGACGGGGCGACGTCACCCAGGCGGCTGCTCGTTGCGTGCCTGCAGTGCCCGTACGGCGTTGACGAGGGCCCGGACCAGAGTGTCCCTGCTGGCCTTCACGGTGTTGATGACTCCTTCGTCGATCCCCTTGAGCAGTTTTTTATCGGGTCGGAGAGCGACGCGGACGGGGTCCGCGGGCAGGGGGTCGGGGAACTGGGACAGCATCTGCATGGTCACGTCGCTGAAGACGACCCTTGCCAGCTCGTTGAGCACGGCGGGATCAGTGATGCCGTACGCCTTCTCGACGCGCTTGGTCCACTCCTGCGGCCTGGCGTGGGTCTGGGCGAGCGCGAACAACTGCTTGACGGTGGCATCGGTGACCGGGGTGCCCCTGGGGTGCCCCCCGACGTTCTGGCCGACGCGGTCCATGTCGGTGGCGATCGCGTACCGCGGGTCGAAGTCTCCCGCCACCCCGTCGTACCGGTTCCTGCGCAGCGAGTCCATCAGGTGCTGGCCTTCCTCGGCCCCGCTGCCGAAGGTGACGCCGTCTTCCAGCTCGTCGTAGTGCTCGTGCACCTTCACGAAGGTGTTGGGTTCGGGATAGTAGACCAAGTCGGGATTCACCTGGGCCATGGCCCTGCGGACGGCGAGGTCCACCTGGCTGGCGTGCCAGATCAGGACGTCGTTGTCAGCGGTCCTTCGGTCCGCGGGGGAGGTGTAGCCGCCGCTGAACACGTCCAGCTCCCCGGTGTCCAGGCGCCCGGCGGCCGCGGAGAACAGCGGTCCCGCCTCGGTTTCGAACGAGGCCGTGTCGGCGTCGCTGGTGTGAAGGTAGACGTGCGCCCGCCCGGCCGCCCGCAACCCGGCAATCATGGCGGTCGTCTCGGAGGAGCGCATGATCCTGTCCCGGATCTCACCGTAGGGGATGGTGCGCTGGCTGGTCTCCTGGGCGTTGTTCGCGTGGTTGGCCCAGGTGAATCCGATGACCGCGACCCGGAACCGGTCGTTGCCCCAGGCGGTGCGGAAGGCGTTGGCCTTCTGGGTGAACAGGGTCTGCGCGTTCACAGCGTCCCGCGGGTCGCGGATCCGGATGTTCACACCGATGACCAGGGCAAAGCGGTCCGCCGGTGCGGTGCCTCCCTCGAAGCCTCTCTCGTACTGCTCGGCGATGTTCATGAGGTTGAGGGTCTGGCTGAGCATGGCGGGCACGATCCCGACGGTGCCCGCCCCCTGGGGCTCGGCGCCTGCCTGCCCGAAGGCGCCGGCGTTCCCGCCCCCGGCGAGGTCGGCGAGCTCGGCCGCCCGCTGCACGGCCGGGGCCCGCCCCGCCGACGCGGTCCGCGGCGCATCACGCCCCTCGGCCCGCTGGACCGGTGCGCCCGCGCGAGGCCGGGTGCGCATCACCCGGGTCGCGTTGGCCTCCGCCTCGCGCTCGAAGCGGTCGGCGGGGTCGGAAACCCTCAGGCCGGACCCGTTGTCGGTGCCCGCGACCGGGCCGGAGCGCTGCTGGATGACGTGGGTGAGCTCGTGTGCCAAGGTGTGCTCGTCCCCGCCGCCCGCCCCGATCACGACGTGGTTCCCGCTGGTGTAGGCGCGGGCGCCGACTTCAGCCGCCGAGGCCCTGGCCGCGCTGTCGGCGTGGATGCGGACGTCGGAAAAGTCGGCGCCGAGCCGAGCCTCCATGTCGGCGCGGGTGGTGTCGTCCAGGGGACGGCCGGGCCCGCGCAGCACCGCGTGGACGGCGGAGCGCTGCACCGCGGGCGCCGCCTGCCCGGCCTGCGGGTGGCTGCAGCCGGCGGAGTGCCGGTGCTGCTCGCGGGCCCCGGGGTGGCCGGCCCTGCTCAGCATCTGGACCACGGCCGCGTTCCCGGCACCGGCCTGCAAAGCCATGAGGTCGACGGGCGGCGCCCCGCCCTCCACCGCGGGGGCGCGGGGCGCGGTGCGGGCGGACTCGTCCCGTGTGGTCCGGTCGTTGTCTTGGGTGCGCAAAAGGGGAGCCTTACCTAGGGAGAAGGGGCGACCCTTCCTGCATACGCGGTGAACGATCACGAGGCCAGGAACCGGAGGGCAGAAAAGGGTGGTCGGCCGGGCAGTGCGGATGCGCGGCCGGCAGCCACGCCGTGCCCCCGCCGCCCCCCTTTCGGCGGCCTCGGCCCCGAGCGGCCCGGGTGGCGTAGCCGTTGCCCCAGCTGCCGTCCTGGAGGAGGTAGCCGAAGGCGCCCAAGGCCGGGTGCGTCGGCGCAGGCAGATCAGGCCGTCCTCATGGAAGCCGTCCCGGCTCCACTGCGCGCTGGGGCTTCGAACGGCTCGGGCGAAGGCCACGCGGACCTTCTCGTGGGCCTGTTCGAAGGTGAGGGACGTGCCGGTGGTGTACCGGACGGATACCCCGCTGCAGACGCGGGTGAAGACGGGGACGTCATCAAGGGCCAGGGCGCGCAGGGCCACCATACGGCGGTCAGCTCCTGCACGGCGGGCCGGTCAGCGAGGCCGAGGCCAGGCACGCGGTGATGGCGCTCTCGAACCCGGGGAAGGACCACAGCCGGACGTCGCGCAGCGCTCTGGTCCCCGACGACGTCATCGACACGGTCGGGAACCGGTTCGGGGACAGTGGTGTGACGGGCAGCCACGCGGACCAGCGCCGCCGCTGTCTCGCGGAGCTGCGCGCGGGCCCGGACGAGCTCGCGCAACACGTCGGACCGGCCCACAGAGACCGGGACGGAAGCAGAGCTCGGACCAGTGCGGGGCGCTGCTCCCGGGGGCCCAGGCGGGGAGCGCCGGCCGCCACCCCGGCCTCCAGCTTCGACGCGACGTCGTCTGCCTGGTCGTGTCCGATGCCGACGGCGGCCAGGTCCTGGAAGACCGTGAACCGCGCGCCGCCATGGCCTCGCTCTCGTTCTGGCTGATGCGGGCCAGCTCCTGGCCGTACGCGTCGGTGCCCGGTCGCTGCTCAGGAGCGGTTCTCGTCGACGAGCCGCACCAGGACATCCAGGTCCGGGACGTCGAGCGCCGGGATCCGCAGCCAGGCGAACGGGAATCCGTGCGCGCCGCCATCGACCGCGTATTCCATGCGGAGCATCGCGCCCAGCTCGTCCTCGTCCTCGTGGAAGATAACGAAGCCGTAGCGGCATGAGGTGATGGTGTGCCAAGGGATCTTCTTGTCGCCATGGTGCAGCCCGTCCGCCATGGCGGTAAGTGGGCCGAACTCCACCTGACCGCCGCCTGCGAGTGTCGCCTTCGCCCTGGCGAGATGCAGTTCGGTCACCGGGGCAATGACGCGTTGCATCAGCGGCGCGATGACAGAGGGCGGCGAGGACGACAACCGGCCGGTGCGGAATGCGGACTCCGGCGTGACGACGGGCGAGTCGGCCAGCAGTGAGTTCACGACCGTGCCGTCGGTGAACTCCAGCAGCAATTCGTGCCGCCACTCCGTGATCACCAAACCGTCGTCCGCTTCACCGTCCATGTCGTTGGCGTGCCACACATGGGCGACCTCCGACCACACGTAGGTGCGGCGCACATCGCCAACGGTCAGCACCACCCCGTCGTCGTGCACGACGAGCGCCACCGCCCGCCGGCCGCCAGGCCCGTCCATGTGCGCAGGCAGCGTCCCGCGCGCCGACCCCGACAAGAACTCAGGCGCACCCATCACCGGCGCGTCCTTCTCCAGCGCGGACTTCTTTCGCCACCAACCAACCATGAGCTCTCCCCTTGGAGCCTGCCTGCAACACCGGCGACATTAAACGGAGTTACAGGTCCTAACAGAAGAATCAGATGATGTGACTGTCGGCTTGGATGCTCGTTGGGCTGTTCGTGGGGAAGAGAGAGTCGCGTCCGTGGATCGTCTCGGATGAACTGTGGTCGCTGGTCGAGCCGTTGTTGCCTGTGCCGGCGTCGAAAATGGTGCCCGGTCGGCCAAGAGTTCCTGACCGTCGGGTGTTGCGCGGGATCCTGTTCGTGCCGCATACCGGGACCCGGTGGGAGTACCTGCCGCAGGAACTGGGCTTCGGTTCAGGCATGACGTGCCGGCGTCGGCTCGCTGCCTGGAACGAGGCCGGCGTCTGGGACGGACTGCACGTCGTGCTGCTGGCCCGGTTGCGGGCGGCGAAACAGCTCGACCGGTCGCGGGCGTTGATCGACTCTTCCCGCGTCCGGGCCGCTCGGCGCGGCCCAGAAGCGGTCCCGGCCCGGTCGATCGCGCACGGCCGGGTAGCAAGCACATCCTCGTCGACGGACAGGGCATCCCGCTCGCGGTGTCCCTGACTGGCGGAAACCGCAATGATGTTACCCAGCTGATGCCCCTGCTCGCCAAGATCCCGTCGGTCCCGGGACTCGTGGGACGACCCCGTCGAAGGCCCGACGTCCTGCTCGGCGACCGCGGCTATGACCACGACAAGTACCGCCGGCTGGTCCGGGCGCAGGGCTCAAACCGGTGGAAGGCACCGCCTCCTACGGGGCCGGCTTCACCCGCGCCGCCCGCTCCGCCGTCAAGGCCCGCACCGCCGCCCTCAACCAGATCACCCACATCCTCGTCACCGCGCCCGAGAGCATCCGTGCCAAATTCGGGCAGCTCAAGAGTGCCGACCGGACCGACGCCCTGGCCCGGCTGCGACCGGCCAAAGACGCGGCCCACACCGCGGTCCACACCGCGATGAAGAGCCTCGCCCGGCGCGTCAAGGAAGTCACGGCCGAGCATCAGGCCCTGACCCGGGCCCTCGACGGCGAGGTCACGGCCGACAACCCCGGACTGCGGGCCGCTTACGGCGTTGGCCCCGACACCGCCTCCCAGCTGCTGGTCACGGCCGGAGGCAATCCCGAACGCCTGCGGACCGAGGCGTCCTTCGCCGCCCTCTGCAAAGCCGCCCCCGTCCCCGCCTCCAGCTGCCCCACGAACCGGCACCGCCTCTCGCGAGGCGGCGACCGGGCGGCCAACGCCGCCCTCCACCGCATCGCCCTGGTCCGCATGTCCAGCGATCCCCGCACCCGCGACTACGTGGCACGGCAGACTGCCGCCGGCCGAACCAAGAAGGAGATCATCCGGCTGCTGAAACGAGCCATCACCCGGGAGATGTTCCGCTGCCTGACCACTACCGTCACCATCCCAGGCATCGTCGGCCTGCGGCCCCTGCGGCAGTCGAAGAACATCACCCTCACCGCAGCGGCCCGCCACTTCGGCGTCTGGCTCGCCACGATCTCCACCCTCGAACGCGGAATCCGTCGAGACGACGACCTCGCCAACACCTACCGCGACTGGCCCACCGCCGCTTGACAGCCGATAGGAGCATCAGCAGCCGCAGAGTCCCGGGACGAGATCGCTTCCCGAGTTGGTGGATGTGACTTCCGATTCGCGTTGACGGCCACGGCGTCCTTCCACTGTCAGTGCCAGGAGCAAGGATGGGCGGTATGACGAAGACCGGGGCGGACTACGCGTGGTTCGAGAACAACTTTCCAGATATCGCCGAGGCTTACTGCTTCACCCTGGTGCGGGGCCTGTCGCCTGATGAGCTGATGTCCCGGCTCGAAGGACGATCGGAAGTGCCTCTGCAAGGCATAGCTGCAGTCGTCGAAGCTGCTTTCGCCCAGTACGACCTGGAAGAGGGCGACCGCCGGCTGGTCGCCATGACCACTGTGGGCACCTGGACACTCCTGATCGAGCCCAACGGCTACCTCGGAGTCACCGAAGATCGAGTCCTGCCGGCCTCCGTTGGGACGAGCTGGATATCGCACTTCGTCAACGTCAACGCCGTCGGCACGTTCCTCTGGGCGGAGGATCAGGTCCTGCGCCTCTGCTTCGACCCCATGTTCCCGGAGGACCGATGGGGCACTGCACCCGATGAACTCCTCGACGTCATGGAGCGGATCGGGTTCCATTTCGAGGAGGAGTCTCCAGAAACGGATCTCTCCTCGCCAGCAGCGTTCGCTCTGGCAGAGCACCTGACCGGCGTCGCCATCACTCCGAAACTGCTCCAGGACACGACGTTCGCCTGCGCCACCATCCAGATCCGGTGACATCCTCCGTCCGCACTCCCTTCCGGACCCATGGATGTGACGTGGATGATGGCGCGGTGACGAACATCAGTGACGACCATGTGAAGGTCCACTTCCGGATGAACACAGACGAGGACGGCTGGCCGCCGGCGAGCGTCGAGAGCCTGTGGGCCGTGGACCTCGGCGACGGAACCGTGCGCCTGGACAACACCCCGTGGTTCGTCCGTGGCGTCGCCAACGACGACATCGTCCGGGTGGAGATCGACGATGAAGGCGTCTGCTGGGCTGGAGAGACGGTCCGGTCCTCGGAGAACTGCACGATCCGGCTGATCGTGTTGAAGGACGGGGGCTCGGCCGCTGCCCGGCAGAGCATTCTGGAGATCTTCCACAAGCTCGGCACGACGGGCGAGGGTATCGAGCGGTACCGGATGGTGGCGCTGCATGTCCCTCCGGAGGCGGACCTGCCGCGTATCCGCAAGCTCCTGGAACGCGGTGCAGCGGAGGGCTGGTGGCACTGGGAGGAAGGATGCGTCACCGCTGCTTGGAGGTCCACAGCGACGGGATGAGCGGTTGCGCACGCCGCGGGAGGGGCGCTGAGGTCTCTGTCAGTGGCGCCATGGATGATCGGGCACATGACACAAGATCTGGCTGAGCGGCACGTCGAGTGGGCGATGTTCACCCGGCAGTGCATCTGATGAACGCGGCACCTCCCGCCTGGGAAGTCCAGTACACGTCGTCACTTGTGAGGGTGACGACGAGCGTGGTCACCCACTCCACGAGCGCATGCGGCAGGTCGTGTGAGGCACGATAGATGATCAACGGGGCCCCCGAGCAGTGTTGTTGAGACGTGAGACATCTCGATCAACAGCTCGGGGGCTCGTTCGTTGCGCTGCGCAGGCCATCACCCGATCGGTAGCCATCTCGAAGAAGCTCAGTGCACGACCCCCCAGCGCGGGTAGTGCCCCACCCCTCGCAGGAACTCGGCCAGCTTCGACTCGGCGAAGACGACGTGGAGGCCGAGTCCGGCCAGGATGTAGCCGCTGGCGAGGCAGCGGTCACGGGCCGGTTCCAGCCACGCGGCATGGATGGAACCGACGGCGAGGGCGACGGGACCGAGCCCGCGGCCGGGACAGCCCGGGGCCGACCCGGAAGGGACAGCCCGGGAACGGCCCGGAGGCCGGGCCCGGTGCGGGGAGCACCGTCACAAGGTGCCGCCCTCGTCGTCGGACACCCCGCCACCCGGCGGACGGGAAGGAAACAGCGGAAAGTTCAGATGAACGCGTCGGCGAGCATGAAGGCCGCGACCACGAGCAGGGCATAGGCGAAGAGGCGCCGCAGCGTGTTACCGCTGAGCCGCTGTGCGTAGCGTTTGCCGTCCCAGGCGCCGAGGATCGCAGCTGCGGTGAAAGGCGCGATGACCGACCAGTCCAGCTGTACCCCGGCACCGGCCCGGGCACCGAGCGCGGCGATCGAGTTGATGGTGATGACCAACAGACTGGTGCCGATGGCCCGGCGCATGGGGAGGTTCAGCACGCGTGCCAGGGCAGGTACGGCGAGGAAGCCGCCGCCCACGCCCAGCAGTCCGGTCACGGCACCGAGGCCGGCTCCGGCCGCGCCGGCCCTGACGGGGCGCACTTCGCCCGCAGCCGGGGCCGGTGCGGGGCGCAGCATCCGCAGTGCGGCCACTCCCGCGACACCGGCGAAGGCGATGGTGAGCCCGGCCTGGGGCAGATGACCGGCGACCGTGCCGGCGAGCATGGCGGGGACGATGCCCGCCGCCGCGAAGAGCAGTCCGGTCCGCCAGGCCACGTTGCCGTCCCGGGCATGCCCGGTGAGCGCGGTGACGGACGTCAGGGTGACGATGATCAGGCTAGCGGTGATCGCGGCTGCCGGAGGCATACCGATCAGGTAGGTCAGAGCGGGCACGGCCAGGACACTCCCGCCACCGCCGAGACCACCGAGCGCCAGACCGACAACAGCACCAGCAACCAGCGCGAGGATCAAAGCGGTCATGCCACCGAGCCCTCGCTGCCGCCCGCGCCGACGACCGGGTGGCCGGCGCGGGCCCACTGCTGCATGCCGCCCTTGACGTCCACCGCGTCCACGCCGCGGGCACGGAGCAGTTCGACGGCCCGCTGCGAGCGGTTCCCGCTGCGGCATATCACCACCAGCGGCCGTCCCTGGGCGGCCTGTGGCAGGGCTTCACCCGCGGCCAGGGCGGACAGCGGTGCGTGCAGCGCGCCGGGCGCCCGCCCGGCGTCCCATTCGCCCCGTTCGCGTACGTCCAGCAGGACGGCCGGGGCGTCGGCGCCCCGGGTGCGCCGGTGGGCCTCCTCCGCGGTGACACGTTTCTTGTCTCGGGAGAACAGGGACATCACAGGACCTCTCGTATGCAGGCGTGCAGGAAGCTGGTGCGGGTATCGGGGCGGCCGGTTGGCCGGGGCCGCGTGAGTCGTGGGCGGGCTGTCCGCTCAGCCGGTGATGACGGGCAGCCCGGCCGCGGTGGCGGAGTCGAAGCCGTCGTCGACGGCGACCACGTCACGGCCGGCGGCGTCGAGGAGTGAGGCCGCGATCGCGGCGCGCATGCCGCCCGCGCAGTGCACCCACACGGTCCCTGCCGGGACCTCTCCGAGCCGCTGGTGCAGTTGGTGGACCGGGATGTGCACCGAGCCCTCGATGTGTCCGGCGGCACGCTCGGAGTCGCGGCGCACGTCCAGGATGACGACGTTCTCCGTTCCCTGCCCGGCCAGGCCGGCGAAGGTGGAACGCGGGAAGGACGCCAGGGGGGCGCCCTCGTCGGTCCACTCCCGCACCGTGCCGACGGCGGCGGCTGCGGGGCGGTCGATACCGACCCGGACCAGCTCACGCTGGGCGGCGGCCAGCTGCTCGGGAGTTTCGGCGAGCAGAGTCACCGGCTTGCCCCACGGGACCATCCAGGCCAGGTAGGTGGCGATCTTGCCGTCCGCCTCGAAGTTGAAACTCCCGGCGACGTGCCCCTCGGCGAAAGCGACCCGGTTGCGCAGGTCCACGACCCATTCACCGGCAGCCAGCCGGTCGGCGATCTCACCGGCGTCCGCAACGGCCGCGGGTGTCAGGTCCACCGGGGCGGGGCCGGCGGCGTTGGCCGGGCCCATGTGCGCGTAGTAGGCGGGAACGTCCTCGAGACCGGCCAGGATCTCGGCGACAAAGGAGTCGGCCTCGGTGGTGAGCGCCGTGTTCGCGGTTTTCTCCCGGCCGATGGTGGTGTGGTCGCCCTCGGCCTGTGCGGAGGAACAGAAGCTGCCGAAGCCGTGCGTCGGCAGTACGGCTGTGGCGTCCGGCAGCTCGGCTGCCAGACGGTGTACGGAAGCGTGCTGCGCGCGGGCCAGCTGCTCGGTCAGCCGGGGTTCCACCAGGTCCGGGCGGCCCACGGTGCCGATCAGCAGCGAACCGCCGGTGAACGCGGCAACGGCGGTGCCCCGCTCTTCCAGCACGTACGCGGTGTGGTGCGGGGTGTGCCCCGGGGTGGCGACGGCCCGCAGTACGAGGCCGGCCTCGACGGTCACGGTGTCGCCGTCTGAGACCGGTACCCGGGCGAAGGACACGTGCGCGCCGGCCGGCACCAGGTAGGACGCGCCCGTGACCCGGGCGAGCTCAAGGCCGCCGGTCACGTAGTCGTTGTGAATGTGCGTCTCCACGACGTGGGTGATGCGCACTCCGCGTCGGGCCGCCGCAGCCAGAACCTGGTCGAAGTCCCGCGGCGGGTCCACGGCCACAGCCGCGTCGGTGCCGCCGGCCAGGTAGTGACGGTTGCCGAGCCCTGCGAGCTCGATGGTGTCGATGAAGAACATGGAGCTGCTCCTTTCCTTGTGATACCCCCCTGGGTATCAAGTTGAACAAAATATACCCAGGGGGGTATTTCCGGCGTGATGGTGTGTGCGGCGGCTCTCTCCCTGACGGAGGCCGGTCCAGTTTCCGGGCGTTCTCCGGCGCCGCCTCGCCGGGGCCGGGCCCCGGCCGGGCGGGACGCCGACGGGGCCGGAGAAGGGCTTCACGGCGATCACCGGCAACGAGCCCCCGCAGCCGGTCCCCGGCAACGAGCCACCGCGGCGGTCCCCAGTGGCGGGCCCTCGCGGGGTCCTCGATCGGTGGCTTCAGGCCCGGTCCTGCAGGGAGGCGACGAGGGTGCGGATGTCGGTGCGCGGGCCGCGGTTGTAGGGCAGCTTGGAGAGCATCATGCCCATGGCGCAGGTGTTGCTGAGGGCAGCGAAGGTCAGTCCGGCGCCGATCGCGGTGCCGATCAGGTGCACACCGGGGACGAAGAAGCCCACGACGCCGCTGACGAGGACGACCGAGCCGGCGATGAGGCGGACCTGGCGTTCCAGTTCCCAGCGCTGCGGGCCGCGGTCGACCGGGGCGCCGGAGGATTCCCAGGCCGCCATGCCGCCGTCGAGGACCCGCAGGCCGGGCAGGCCGACCTCGGCGAGGGCTTTCTCCGCCTGCGTGGCGCGGGCTCCGGAGCGGCAGACCAGCACCACGTTCTCGTCGAGGTGCTTCCCCAGCTCCATGCGGTGCTCGCGCAGGGTGTCCAGGGGCACGTTGCAGGCGCCAGGGATGTGACCGGTCTGGAACTCGCCGGGCGTACGCACATCGAGCAGGCGGGGGCCGTCGCCTGTCGTGATCAGGTGCTGAAGGGCGGCCGGCGTGAAGACGGAGGTGCGGGAAGCGTCAGCGGTCATGAGAACTACTCCGTGGAAAGAAGACGAAAGAGGAGAAGGAAAAGGGAGGGGAAGCGGAGAGCCGGCACACCCGCGCACGGGCGCCGGGGCACATGGAGGTGCCGCGGGGTGCCGACGTCCGGAGGAAGCGGGCGGTGTCGCCTCAGGCGGACACGGGCGCGTTCAGCAGGGCCCAGGCGGTGTAGCCGCCCAGTACGTCGGAGACATCGGTGAAGCCGTGGTGACGCAGCAGGCTAGCGGCGATGGAGGAGCGGTGGCCCCCGGCACAGTGCAGGACCAGCGGCCTGTCACGGGGGATCTCGTCCAGTCGGCCGGGCAGTTCTCCGAGGGAGATGTGCAGGGCACCCTCGATGAACCCGTTCTCGCCGCGCTCACCGCAGTTGCGGACGTCGACGACGACCGGCGGGTTCTCCCCTTCCAGTACGGCGCGCAGCTGTGCGGCGGTCAGGCGGCGGGCCGGGGCGATCTCCTCAGCCATGGCGGCCATCGCCTCGTCGGGCGCGGCCAGGTATCCGGCCGCGCGGTCGAAGCCGATCCGGGCAAGCCGGGTGACGATCTCCTCCTCGCGATCCTCGGGCGCCACGACCAGCAGCTCCGAGCCGAGCGGCAGGACGGTGCCAGCCTGCTCGGCGAACCGGCCGTCGGCCGGGACGTTGACCGCTCCGCGCACATGACCGGCGGCGAACTCCTGCGGGTCACGCGCGTCGACGACCACGGCTCCCGCGGCACGGCGGGCCAGGAACTCCCGCGCCTCCAGCGCCCGCGGCGCGCTCTCCGGGTCGAACAGCGCGCGCTCCCGGCGGTTGAGGTCCGCGTCGTAGGCGAAGTACCCGGGAGCCACCGACTGCCCGGCGGTGACGATCGCGACGAAGTCCTTCTCGCTCATCGGCGCGCACGCGTAGTTCGTCGCGCGCTGCTCGCCGATCGTCGACTGCCGCTCGGTGGACAGGTTCTTGCCGCAGGAGGAGCCGGCGCCGTGCGCGGGGAACAGGCGCACCTCATCGGGCAGGCCCATCAGCTTGCGCTGCACGCTGTCGTGCAGCATCGCGCCCAGCTCCTCGGCGCCCACTCCGGCCGAGGCCAGCAGGTCGGGGCGGCCGACATCGCCGATGAACAGCGCGTCACCTGTCAGCACCCCGTACGGGACCGTGTCCTCGGCGTGCTCGTAGACCAGCACGCTGATCGACTCGGGGGTGTGCCCCGGGGTCTCCATGATCTCCAGCGTCACCTCGCCCAGGCTGATGGTGTCGCCCTCGGCCAGCCTGCGGATCTCGTACTCGGTCTCGGCCCGCCGCCCGTAGCCGATCCACGCGCCGGTGCGGGAGGCCATCTCCAGGTGACCGGCGACGAAGTCCGCATGGAAGTGCGTGTTGATCACACCGACCACGGTGAAGCCGCGGGCCCGGGCATCGTCCAGATACTCCGACACGTCCCGGCGCGGGTCCACGACCACGGCCCGGCCGGTGGCCTCGTCGGCGATCATGTACGACGCCTGGGAGAGGCACTCGAGGTAGTACTGCGAGAAGAACACGGAAACCTCCAGAACAAACACAGGTGGATACCCCCTGGGGTATTCGGCAAGCCGAAGGGCGGCCCCACGCGAGAGTGGGCGTGCGGGGCGGGGTGCGACTCGCGGGACCCGGCTCGGCCCGTTCGGCGGCGGCCTCGGCCCCCGATCGCGACAGATACCCCATGGGGTATTACATCTTCGACCGTACGAAGCCCCGCCCGCCTTGTCAAATACCCTGGGGGGTATCAGAGCAGTGACGGGTGGCCACCGGTGGACACGCCGGACGACCGCTCTCGGCCACTTCGAGGACCGGCGGCGCGCCCTGCGGCAAGAGGCCGCCGACGCGCGCCTTGCGGGTGAATCCCGTACGGCCGGCGCCTGCGGGCCGCCAACCGTTCCGCGCAGGGGCGGCCGTCCCGGCACCGCGACACGGACCCCGTGCGGCCCACGCCGCCGGCCGGACCGAAGTCGGGATTAATACCCCGAGGGGTATTGTTGTCGAGGCCGAAGGAGGATGACGTGCAAATGGACGAAGAATCGATGCAGCCCGTCCTGAACCGCCTGCGGCGGGCGCAGGGACAGCTGGCCGCGGTGATCACGATGATCGAGGCAGGACGCGACTGCAAGGATGTCGTGACACAGCTGGCCGCCGTCTCCCGCGCCTTGGACCGGGCCGGATTCAAGATCGTCGCCAGTGGAATGCGGCAGTGCCTCGCGGGGGGCCCTGACGCCCCGCCCATGTCACAGGAGGAACTGGAGAAACTCTTCCTCGCCCTGGCATGACCGCCGGCGGAGCGGCGCGGCTACCGGCTCTCGGCGCCCCGCCGCGCACGACTGCCGCCGTAACGGTCGTCGCGCCGGCAAGACCAGTAACAGGACACGCCGCATCCTCCATCACGCAAAGAAAAGATCTGACACGCAAAGATCTGAGCCGCGAGGAGCGCCAAGTCCGTCATCGGCGACCGGCGTCCCGCAGACCGTGCGCCCCAGGGACCCGCCGGCTTCCGCACGCCGAACCCGGCAGGGAACACACCCGGCCGGTGTAGAGCTTCGTCGTCAGCAGGCCGCCGCCCCCGAGGAGGAGCCCGCGCCGGAAGGAGCCGTTCTCGTGGAGGCTGCGCAAGTCGTCCGGCTCGACGGCCTCCACAGCGGAACGAGCGGCTCCCCGGAATTCGCGCCGCCGAGAAACGCCGTCTGAATCCGTCGTCCGTCCCGCCGTACGCGCTCCGCCTTTCTTCCCGACGCAGCCTGACAGCCGTGTCCTTGACGGGCAGGGCCGCTCCACCCGTAACTACCCCCGCAGTTGATCGTTGCCCACCCGTAACGGCGGCCGGAGCCGCGGAGGCCGACGAACGTGGACAGGACAGCGAAGCTGATGAATGTGAACAGGACAGCCTGCCCCGGGCAACCGCCCGCACCGCCCGGCCCGGGCATGCTCGCCCACTCCCGCGCCCTGCGATTCTGGCTGGACCCGGCCAACCTCGACCAGGCGGGCCCGGTCGTCCGGACCAGGACCGGTCCGGCGATCGCCTACCAGGTCAACGACCTGGCGCTGCTGCGCAAGGTCGGCAGTGACGAGGACACCTTCCGGTTCTGGGGTCCGGACACGAGCCTGCGCGACTTCACCGAGGACGGGGTGGTCGGCCTCGAGGGGGCCGCCCACCGGGAGCGGCGCGCCGTGATGAGGCCCGCGTTCGCCGCGTCCCGGCTCACCTCTCTCGGGCCCAGCGTCCAGGCCCGTACCCGTCAGCTTCTGGCTGACCTGCCCGCGGACCGGCCGCTCGACATGCGGGTGGAGATGAGCCGACTGGCCTGCGGCCTCCTCGTCAGCTGTGTCCTCAACAGCGAGCTCCCTCCCGACACCCTGTCCAGGATCGCGGCTGCCCGCTCCACCCTGTCCGGCGGCATCTTCTGGCGCTACGCCCTCGCCCCCTGGCCCTGGGTGCCCGTGCCCCGGCGCCGCGCTTGCCGCCGCGCGCTCGCCGAACTGGACAAGGCCGTCCGGCAGGTACGAACGCACCACCGGCCCGACCCGGACGGTCATGACCTGGTGTCCCTGCTCGAAGCCGCCGCTCCCGGGGACCCCCATGTGGTGCAGCGCGACATTCGCGCTCTGCTGATCGCCGGCATGGAGACCAGCGCTTCCACCCTCGCCTGGGCCTGCTACGAACTGGGCCGCCACCCGCACTACCAGCAGGCGCTCCAGGACGAAGCCGACGCCGCGCCCGACACGAGCCGCCTCCAAGCACACCAGCTCCCGCTCGCGACCGCCTTCGTTCAGGAAGTCACCCGCCTCCATGGGATCCCGTTCCTGGTCCGCCGCACCCGCCACCAGACCTGCCAGGGCAATGTACGGATCCCGGCCGGAGCCGTGGTCACCCTGCCTCTGGGGGCCCTGCGCCGCGACAGGAACCGCTACACCGACCCGGACGTGTTCGACCCGCGGCGCTGGCTCCCCGGTGCCGAGCCTCCACCGGCGCACGCCGCGCTGCTCGCCTACGGTCTGGGTCCCCGCTACTGCCCCGCCGCGGCCGCGGCCGATGCCATGCTGCCCGTCGCCCTGGCGACCCTGGCCTGCTCGCGCACGCTGCGCCCGGCACAGCCGGGCCGCAAGATCGGCGTGAGCCTGGAACTCACACCGACGCCCAAGGGCCTGACCATGTACGCCACGCCATGCGAACCTCGGCTCGCCGGCACCGGGCCGGCGCACGGTACGGACACCGCTTCCCGTTCCGGGGCGGCTTCCACCGAAAATGGACATGCGTGACCCGCGCCCTCCTGCGCCCCGCCGCTCGTGTCCGGGACCGGTCAGGCCGCCGGCATGGTCCTGCGGCTACGGCAAGGCCGTCGGCGGTACGGATCGCGTGCTCGCGAGCCGCGCACAGCACGACTCCGGGGGACGGGCGCCGCGGGCGGGGCCGGCTTGCAGCAGGATTCCTTCGGTGAGCCGCGCGGCGGCCTTGTCGACTCCCAGGGCCGTGGACACCGGGGGCATGAGCCTCAGCAGGAGCCACCGCGAACGTGGCACCCCGCACCACCACCAGCCGTGTCCTTTGCAGCCTCTCCCCCGCCCCAGGGGCCGTACCAGCCTTTCAGGGCGGGAACGGAAGCGGCCAGGGCGACCGCGCGGCGGTCACGCCAGCACGCCCTTCCGCCTCAGGAGCGGGAGCACGTGGTCCCGCACAGCGGGGGCGAGGTGGAGGCCCTCCTCGTCACCGGACACCCACCGCATGTGCGCGAGTTCGGCTGCGGGGCTCGGTGTCCCACTGAGTAGTGCCTCGAAGACGGTCATTCTCATGGGGACACCTTCCAGAGCCGCGATGGACTCGACATCGGCCAGGAGCCTCGGCTCCAACGGCCGGACACCGAGCTCCTCCTCGAACTCCCGCGTCAGCGTCCCCAGGGCGTCCTCGCCCGCGTCGGGCTTCCCGCCGGGAAGGTAGAAGATCCCGGGCGCCGCCTTCTTGCTCACCACCAGGAGCCGTCCGTCCTGAACGACCACCGCCGCGACGACGACAAGGGGCTCAGTCCGTACCGGCGAATCGGCCGCCGTGTTTCCTTGGTCCATACATACGATTCTGCCGGAGGGGAACCGCGGACCGCGCCTGGCCCCCGGAGGGAACTCCGGGGGCCAGGTGTCGTCGGTGGCCAGGCTCCGGCGAGGGCTTCACCGCGGGACCTGTGGCGGTGTCCGTGCGGTGGACGGCCGATCAGCTGCCGTCGGACCGTCCGTAGCCGTAGCCGTCGTCCCCGTACCCGTAGCCGTCGTCCCCGTGACCGTAACCGTCGTCCCCGTGACCGTAGCCGTAGCCGTCCGTGGGGTGCGGGGAGGGCGAGGGGGAGCCGCCGTGATCCTTGTTGGTGAGAGTGCAGGTGACCTCGTCACCGGCGGCAAGGGTCACCCGGTCGTCGACGACCGGCACGGCCTCGCCCTCGGAGTCGGTGCACTCCCAGCCGGCCGAGCGGTAGCCCGCGGGGCCGTCGGACTCACCGAGGGTGTACGTGCCGGAGGGCACCGGCACGTCCGTGACGTCCTCACTGCCGCTCGTGCCGGAGAGGTTCTCGGGCCCGTCAGCGGTCAGGGTCCAGTCCCCGGGTTCCGCGGTTCCGCCGTGCTTGTTGACGACGCGCTTGACCAGGGTCAGCCGGGACTCGTCCTCGTCCTGGCAGCTCACGGTGTTCCGTACGGTGAACGTGTTCTCCGCCCGGGTGAGCTGCGCCTCGTAGGGCAGTGCCTCGTCTGCCGCGCTGCCGTTGGCCGAGACGAGCCGGCTGCTCTCCAGGGTGCACGCGTCGGGGACGGTGGTCGTCTCGGCGATCGTCGCGGTGTCCCCGAGGTTGTAGCCGTCACGCTCCTCACCCCACTCCTGCGGGGTGGCGCCGTCGGCGCCGGGGCCGGTCAGGGTGAGATCCGCGTCGAAGCCGTCCGGGCGGTCGTCGTGGGCGTACGTCTCCCCGTCGATGCGCCATTCCTTCTCGACGGTGATCCCGGCTTCCTCGTCCTCCTGCGGCCGGTTGTACATGGCGCAGCTGATGGCGGAGAGCCGGGGGACGTCGACGGTGAAGGACGGGTTCGCGGCCGTTCCGGTATTGGTGACCTGGACCGGCTCGCCGGTGTCGAGGTCGGTGCAGACCGCGTTGAGGCCGCCCTGGGTGACCAGGTCGTAGCCCGGCCGCTGGTCTTCGGTCACGTCGATGGCGGCGGTGTCGGTGCCGGCCGGGTAGACGGGCTCGAAGGAGACCGCGCCGGTGCCGTCGGCGGTGGTCACCTGGGTGTCGGGCAGACCGCCGATGCCGGGGGTCGTGGTGGTCGCGGTGAACTCCCAGCCCTCGCCCGCCGGCACGGCCCCGGTGATGTCCTCGCCGGTGTTGCCCTCGGGCACGATCTGCTTGACGACGGACAGCGTCCCCGCGCAGTTGCTGAGCGCGAGTTCGGTCAGGGCCTCACCGGCCCCGGCGAAGTCCGCGGTCTGGTAGTAGTCGGCGGTGAGCGGGTTGGTCCCGTCGAAGGCCTCCGGCCCGGAGATGGCCCGGAGGTTCAGCCCCGAGACGCCTTCGACGCCCCGGCCGACGCCTACCGCCACCACCCGGGAGCCCTCGGCCTTGACCGCGTTGGCGGCGAAGATCCCGCCCTCGACGTCGGCGAAGTGGGTGTGCGAGCCGTCGCCCTGGCGGGGGTTGTCCCAGTAGGTCGGGTTGCCGTCGGTGAGGACGACGACCGCGTCGTAGTGCGGTTCGGCCTTGGCCACCGCGTACAGCCCCTGGTCCCAGTTGGTGCCTGAGCCCAGGGTCCAGTCGGCGTACAGGTCCTTGAAGGCGTCGGCGCCGGCCTGTGTGGAGAGCGGCATCAGTTCGGGGTAGTTGGTGGTCCCCGTGCTGGGCGATCCCCGGTCGAAGGAGAAGAGCGCCATCCGGGAGGGGGTCTGTGCCAGCGCGTCGGTGAATCCGTCGGCCGCGGCCTTCAGGGCGGGCAGCGCGCTCCCGACGGACGCCGAGAGGTCCAGGACGAGGGCGACGTCCAGGCCGCAGGTCTCGGGCAGGTCCGGATTGTTCCGGGACTGCTGCCAGATACCGCCGGAGGCGACGTACGGGCTGGCCGCGTAGTCGGTGCTGAACATGAAGTCGCTGGTGGAGGAGTAGACCTGACCGTCCTCCAGCGCCGGCGTCAGGAACCGGTACGGGGACCGCACCGAACCCGATCCGCTTCCCGCCCCGGTCCGCAGGAAGGTGTTGGTGTACCAGCCGGGAGGCACTCCGTCCTCGGGCTGGCCGACGTAGTAGCGGGCGCCTTCGTTGGCACCGCCGTCGTCCGTGTCCGGCACGACGAAGTTGCAGTCCCCGTCGGCGTCCGAGGTGCACCGGGCCCACGCCGCGTCGATGGGCGTGGTGGCGTCCTGCGAGGCGTACAGAGCCAGTTGCACCCCGGCGAGCGGGCCGACGGTGGAGTCGCCGGTACGGTCGCCGCCCGTCTTCACCGTGACGACGGAACTGCCGGGCGTCGGCGGCGGTACGGTCGCGGGGGCGGCCCCCAGCGACGCGGCGAGGGCGACCGCACCCGCCAGGGCACGGCCGACGGCCCGGCGCCCCCCGATACGGCGGCCCGGTACGGCCGGGCCCTTCATGAACACACGCATGCTTTCCCCTTTTGAGGTGTATGGGAGGAAGCACACGTAAGCAGAAGTCATGGGTGTTATGCGGTGATTGATCCATCCGAAGGCGATGGCGCGTCTTCAGTCGCCTGAACCGCTGATCGGACAACCGGATCACCTGGTGGCAAGCGCGTGCCGGACCTGCTGCCGGGCCGCTCCAACGACGGCCGTAGCGGGGGGTGTCTGCCCGGCGGCGTCGGGACGGGCGTCCGGAAGGTGCTGCGCACCCGGTACTCCGCGCGGCGGCGCCGCTCGGCGGCGGCAGTCCGTGAGGAGATCGCGCGGCAGGACCGGGCTCGTGGCCTGAAAGCCCTGTCGAGGGGGGCGGTGCGGCGCCGGGTCGAGTGCAGCCGGTCCCGGTCCCGCCGGTCGCGGCGCGGGAGGGAAGGGAGGTGGTTCGTCCCCTCCGGTCGGCCGGGGGTGTGCCGCCCGCTGTCACCGGGCTGTTGGAGCGGGTCCAGGTCGGTCACACCCCGGTGGAGGTGCTCGTGGCCGACGAACGACACCGGCTGACGGCCGGCCGTGTCCGACGGTCGCGGTCGATGCGGCCGGCCGGTGCGCGGCCGGCCTGGCCGTGACACCGGAGGCACCGTCGGCGGCCTCGGCCGGGCTGCGCCTGGCGCACACGGCGACGGACGAGCGGCCGTGGCCGGAGCGGCTGGGCGTGGAGGCGGTGCGGCCGATGAGCGGGGAACCGGGCGGGCTGTACGCCGGCGATGCCGCGGAGTCCGAGAGCGAGGCCCTGCGCCGCAGCTGCGACCGGCACGGCACCGGCCTGCGCTACCGGCCGGCTGTTCCACTTCCGTGGGGGAGGAGCGGCGCGCCCGACGGCGTGTCCGCAAGGGAGACCTCCACCGGGCAGAGGTGGTCTCGCCCGGTCCGGGTGATCGGCCTGCGCTGACGGCGTCTCCTTCAGGGGGCCCGGTGATCTGTACGGTGCGAGGGGGTTATCCGTACATTCGGGTCCGTGAACGGGTCCATCGACTACGCCAGATGTTCGCTCGACGAACAAGACCTCACCGCCCGGCGCGGCATCCTGCCCGGCCTCGGCATCGCCGGCGAGCGCGTCCATCCCGACCACGGGCTCACCGGTACCAACCGCGGCCGGCCCGGCCCGGCCCGGGCAACCGCCGCCGCACACGCCTGCGACCCCCTGGTCGTCCCGGCACCGGAACGGCTCGCCCGCTCGGCCCCCGACGCCCGCGGTATCGGCGACTCGCTCACCGCCCGCGGCGTCAAGCTCTCGCCCGACGGCGCGCTCCACGGCCCGGGGGACCCGATGGACAAGATGTTCTTCCACATCCTGGGTACGTTCGCCGGGTTCGAGGCCGGCCTCCTGCGGATGCGGACCCGTGAGGGCACGCCCGTGGCGAAGGCCGAGGGGAAACCGCGCGGCAAGCAGGTCGAATTGACGATTCGTCAGCAGACTCACCCGGTCAAGGGGCACCGTAGCGGCGAGCGCGCCATCGCCGGCCTCACCGGACTCTCCTCCGTCGGCAGGGCCGCGGTCCACAGCGTCCTGGAACGCCACCGGACCTCCGTGGCACCGACGGCATCCGGCGGGCGGTGACGTGCTCCCTTTCGTCTACCGGATCACCGAGTACGATCCCGCCGACCGTGATGAACACGGCAGCCACGTCGGCACCGCCGGAGCGGCCGGCGACCACGGACCTGCCGAATCGGCCTGTCTGCAGGCCGTGGCCGCGTTCGCAGAACACGCCGGCATCGACCGCTTGGCCGTCCGGGAGCCGCAGATCACACCCGGCCTTGCCGACTTCGGCGCGGAGCCGGCCGTCGAAGGGGACGGACCGGCCGGACTCTTCCCGTCCGGTCCCGCAGGCTTCCACGACGGCGCGCAGGTCTCGCTCGCCCTCGGCCTGGAACTGGTCCGGGCGATGCTCCGTGACAACGGCGCCTGGTGCCGCCTCGAAGTGGAAGGCAGGTTCACCGTCCACGTCGGATGGGACCGGTACGTCTACATCGGCAGCAGCGGGCCCTGCGAGGAAGCTCTGGCCCGCACCCGCGCACTCGGCCTGTTCCCGGAACGTCTGGACGCTTCCCCCTATGACGCCGACTACGACGAGCCGCGCGGACAGCGCCCTGCGGACGACGTCTTCTGGGCCCGGCTGCGCTGGTGCGTGGCCATGCGCCAGGCAGCGCTCCTGGAGGAGACCTACGCCGGTAACGCCACCCGCTGGCACCGGCTCGACGACGGCACCCTCGACGAGGTCCGCGCCCGGCTGACCCCCCGCGCTCGGCTGGCCGTCTGGCCGGACCTGGCCACCGGCGTGGCCGCCGTCCTCGCGGGTCTCCCCCAAGAGGGCCTGATCGAGCCCGTTCGGGAGGACGCAGACGGGCGGATCACGCGGACCACCACCGACGAGACCCGGTTCACGGGGATCGCAGCGAAGATCACCGGCGCCCGCGCCGCAGCCGCTCTGTCCGTGTGCACCGACGGACGCCGGCCTCTGTTCACCGCCGTCCTGCCCGACAGCGACGGCGTCCTGCGAGCCCGCTGGAGGACCGAACCGACCCCGAGCGACCGCCACTGGGCCGTCCTCAGGACTCTGCACCGAGGCCAGGTCGTCACCGGAACGGTGACCGAGATCGCCGGCTTCGGTGTCACGTTCGTGGACATCGGCGGCTTCACCGCGATGATCAACATTCCTGAACTGTCCTGGCGGCACATCAACTCCCCCACGGACATCGTCACTGTCGGCCAGGAGATCACCGCCGAGATCCTCGACGTCGACATGGTCGCGGAGTGTGTGCCGCTGTCGCTGAAGGCACTGCAGCCGGATCCGATGCTGGATCTCGCGCAGCAGGTCGGCCAGATCGTCACCGGCCCCGTCACGAAGCTCGTACCGTTCGGCGCCTTCGTCCGCATCGAGGACTCCGAGGACGGTTTCGAGGGACTGGTCCACAACACCGAACTGGCCGACGAGCACGTGGAAAGGCCCGAAGACGTCGTCCAGGTCGGCGAAGCACTCACCGTCAAGATCCTCGAAGTCGACCCCACTCGGCGCCGGATCGCACTGTCGCACAGGCATGCGCTCGCCGTTGCCCCGGAGAGGCACCGTCACGCCTGACGAGGAAGTCGGCTCGCTACGGCCCGCAGCGGGCGTGCGGAGGACTGCGGACATCAGCGCAGAGGACTGCGGAATCCGACAGCCGGATCCTGTCGGTCCCGGGTTTCGTTCTCAGAACCCGTTCTCGCTCGGAAGCGGGACGGACGGACCCCCAGGAGGCCGGTACCACGAACCACGAAGAAGGCCGGAGGGCCGTCCTGTCACGGAATGATCGTGATCTTGCCTACATGCGTACCGTCTTGGAACGTCTTCTGGGCGGCGTGGATGTCGTCCAGGGGGAAACCGGCCGCGATGCGCGGCCGCACACCCCCAGCGCGGGCCAGACCGGCCAGGGCCGTGAAGTGGGCACGGGTGTGCATGGAGGAGCCGATGAGGCGGAGGTTGTGCAGGTAGAGGCGCCGCAGGTCGAAAGTGACGACCGGGCCCGCGACGGCGCCGGCGACGACCCAGCGCCCGTTCTCCCGCAGAGCAGGCAGGAGCCGCTCCAGCCACGGTCCTCCCGCCACGTCCGCGACGGCGTCCAGGCCGCCGGGAGCCGCTGCGGCCAGCCGGCGTTCCAGACCGGCCCGGTCCGCGTCTCTGGGCAGCGTCGCAGAGGCGCCGGCCTCCTCCAGTGCGGCGGTCTTGGAGCCGCTGGTCAGCGCCACCACCCGCGCGCCCCGGGCAGCGGCGAGCTGCACCAGGGCCAGGCCCACCCCGCCTGAAGCCCCGGTGACCAGCACCGTCTCGCCCCGGCGGATCTCCGCACGCTCCAGCATTCCCATCGCCGTGCCGTAGGCGACCGGAAGGGCTGCGAGCTCCTGATCGGAGAGCGGGGATGCCTCCATGTCGTGCAGGCGGCCGGCGTCCACCACGACGTACTCGGCGAAGCCGCCGTCCCTCTCGCTGCCCAGCAGACCGACGGGCGGGGCGTCCTCGCCGTCGTCGGCGTAGAAGGCCGGATCGACCAGCACCCGGCGTCCCGCCCACTCCGCCGGCACGCCTGCGCCGACTTCGCTGACGCTGCCCGCGATGTCGCCTCCCTGCACCAGCGGGAACTCCAGCGGACCCCGCCACCCGGCCTTCGCCTCCGGGCGCCCGGGCAGCCCGTACGCTCCTTCGCGCGTCCACACGTCCGTGTTGTTGACCGCCGCCGCGGCCACCCGGACCAGGACCTGTCCCGGCCCGGGCTCGGGCAGCGGCCAGTCATCCCGCAGCTCCAGTGCTTCCATGCCTCCGTGCCGGAGCAGGACGGCGGCGCTCATCACACGTTTCACCATGACTTGGTCACCCTTCGCATCGACTGGCCGGGGCGGCTACCCACATCCTCCACGCCGACACCTCTGCCTGCATGTTCCGCCCAGATCGACCGGTACGGGTCAGAGATCACCCGACCGGACACGCCGCATGAGGTCCCGGCAGCCCGGGGCCTGCGGACGTACCCCAGAGAATTTCGGGGACCTCGCCGATCTCGCCGTCCGCGGCCGGAGCCAGCGGCCTGCCGGGCCCGGACGACGCCTTTCCCCCGCCCGGCGGCGACCACGCCCCCCTGAGGCGGATCCCCCGATGCTGCACGGCCCTCCCCCGGCCAGGTGCGCCTCAACGACCGTCGCCGCACGGCGAACCACCCGGCCGCGCCGCCGCACGAACTGGCCGCCGCACGTTCCACCGCGGCGGCTGGAGCGGGCGCCCTCCGGAGTGCCGGAGACGACGTCCGGGCGGCCGGTGTCCACGTCGTATCCGGGGGCCCGAGCCCGGCCGGCAGGACCCGCCGCCGGGACCGGATCGCCTTGAGATGGCGCCACAGCAGATCGGCGCGGTGGTCGACGGTGCGCGTGGACGGCAGCAGACGGCGCTGATGGACAAGACTGGTGGACAAGCGGACAGGCGTCCTCGGAGCGTTCTTCGGTTGCGGTCCCGCATTTCCAACAGCCGCCGGGAGCACCGAGGTTACGCCCGTTCAGCATTGCCCACGGGGGGTGGCTTCCGTGGTCACAGCCTGGTGGTGAACCGGCCGTCGGGCTGTTTCCGCAGCCGGCCGCGCATGAGGCCACCACCGGCAAATGATCTCTGCCGCGGGCAGCCCACGACCAGCACAAGCACCTGGAACAGGGTCACTGGGCCGGGATCGGCTGGGTCAGGTTCACCGGGTTGCCGTCAGGGTCCTGGATGTGGGCGACGCGCTGTCCCCACGGCATGTCGTCGGGGCCGCTGCGGACCGAGCCGCCCAGAGCCTCCACACGGCCGAGCGTCTCGTCGATGTCGTCGACACCGATGCTGAGCAGGATCCGTGGCGCCGCCCCGGCCCCCAGGTCCGTCTTGGCGACCAGCCCGAGGTCGGTGTCGCCGATGCGCAAGCCTCGGTAGAAGGCGGGCCCTTCCTTCGGTACCCGGAAGATCTCCTCGGCGCCGAACAGCTTCGTGTAGAAGTCCAGCAGGACGTCCTGGTCGGTGGTCAGGATCACTGGCTGAATGGTGGACATGGCACTCCTGTCGAGAACGGTCGTGTCGCTGGGCAGACCGTTCGCGGACGGTGAACTCATCGGCAAAGCCGCCCTGCCGGACGAGCCGCGCCCCGGACTGCCGCCCACGGCCGGGCGGGGAGGGCCTGCGGGGCTCCTCGCGCAGGCATCGGCACCCGGCCTCCTCTCGCCCGTCGCGCTTCCCGGAGGAAGAAGAGCTCATGACGACCGGACACCTGAACCGATCTGCTGTCAGGCCGTCCTGTCCGGACCCGCACGCGGCGGGCTCCTCGTGAAGACATCCGTACGGCGGTCACCGTGGCCGCCCCCGTCTTCGCCCCGGCCCTTTCGTTCGGCTCGCCGGCTCCGGCCGCCTCCACCTCCTCCCCTCGGTTTTCTACGGCCTCGGACGCGCCGGGTGATTCCAGAGTCGTCATCGCCCGGCTCATGTCCATACCCGTGACGCCTCCCGGAGTGCGAGCCGCCGCCCGCACGGTGCTCAGCATCAGCGTCCCCGAGGAGACGCGCCGGCCCCTTGGTGCCGGCCGGTACCGAATCACCGCGTGAGCGGGCAGCGCCTTTGCGCGGGAAGCTCTGACAGCGGTTCTCGTCAGCGCCGCCCCGGAAAGCGCTGGGTAATCCGTGGGCCACGCACGGTCGGGGGCTTCGCCGAGGTGTCGAACCGCTTCGGTCCCGATGGGGCCGCGGAGGCCGGCGGCCCGGGCGGCGAACCGGAACAAGGCGGCCTCGGACGGTCTCACAAGCGCACCCGTGGCCCCATGGGGCCATGGGGCCATGGGGCCATGGGGCCATGGGGCCGCCGAGTACGTGTCCGCGCCCCCGGCCTCTCGTACGACACGCCGTCTTCGTGGCAGCGAGTCAGCCGGGGGCGTGCCACCCCATGGCAGTCGCGAGGCCGCCAAGCGCCATCGCCGTGTCCGTAGCACGCCACAGCCGCGAACCCGTGAACGGCAAGAACAGCGCTCTCCCGCTCAACACGCCTGACACGCTCCCGACGGGACGAAGCCGGCACATCACAGCGGGCGCACCAAGGAGCGCACTTGCAAACCTACCTATCAATAGGTAGGTTTTAGGCATGGGCAACGCCACCACTCCAGCCATCCTCGCCACGGGGCCGGGCCGGGGCCTCCCCGATCGCACGGCCGCGGACAGGCCCGGCCCGGCAGCGAACCCGGGAGAGGGCTACGGACCGCCCGGCCCCCATGGTTCGGGCAAGAACACCGCCGCCCGGACGCTCACCACGACGCTCCACCCCTCCCGGGGTCCCGCCCAGGCCGCCGGGGCCCGACACCACCCGCGGCTCCGGACCGGTCCGCCACCGCACCGGGGCCGCCTCCCAGGGCGCCGCCCTCGACCCCCTCATGTCCACCCTCGAACCGCTGCGCCCGCAAGGACGGCTCCGGCCGCTCACCGTCCGGCGGGCCCGCACACGCCGCGCCGGACCCCTCACCGCCAGGGCAGCTGCCCGCTGCCGGGCGTCCTCGTCGCTCTCGCCGTCCTGGCGGCGGGCGCCGCCGCGGCCCACCTCGCCCTGACCCGCCGCACCCGTACAGGAGTCTGACCACCATGCCCCGCCAGACCGACACCCGCGCCCGTGCCCGCGACGAGTTCGCCCGCCGCCTCGCCGACCACGGCTACCCCGGCGTCTCCCTCGACGACATCGCCAGAGCCGTCGACGTGAAGAAGGCCAGCCTCTACCACCACTTCCCCGGCGGAAAGCCCGCCCTGTTCATGGAAGTGGCCCACCACTACACCGAGGAAGCCGCAGCCCTCCTCCAGGGAGCCCTCGCCACCCCCGGCACCCTGCGCGACAAACTCCTCGCCCTCGACGACGACCGGCGCGCCGAGGTCTCCCACGCCTACGTCCGCGGCCTCATCCAGCCCGTCACCGACCTCATGACCCAGGCCGTGGCCACCGGCGAACTACGGGAAGCCGACCCCGGATTCCTCGCCACCGCCTTCATGGAACTCGCCGCCACCGTCCGCCCCCCACAAGACGACAGCACCCCGGCCACAGCCGACCGCCTGGCCCAGGACGTCGTCGACCTCTTCCTGCGAGGAGCCGCCCCCGACACCCCCTGACCCGAGCAGCCCTTTCCGCGCAAGAACGAGCAAACCGGAAGGACGGCCGCCGGTTAGCCTGGAGGGCGCACAAACCTGCGTTACAGCCGATATCAGGGCAAAACCACCGGAGGAGAGCATGCGGTCGGCCGAGCACGCCGCCACGGTCGATTTCATCGAACGTTCCCTGCACACCGATCTTCACCTCGACCGTGTCGCCGCACGCGCGGGCTACTCGCCCTATCACTTCCATCGTTCCTTTCGCCGTACGTTCGGCCTGACCCTCCACGCCTACATACGCCGCAGGCGGCTCACAGAGGCCGCGCGAGCGCTGGTCGCCACATCCGAGCCGATCATCGACATCGCCATGCGCCACGGATTCAGCGGTCAGCAGTCGTTCACCAACGTCTTCTCCGCGCACTACGGCACACCTCCGGCGGCCTGGCGACGCGCGCAGCGGTTCTTCCCGCTGCTCCTGCCCTACCGGTTCGACGAATCCGAGTGGCAGCTGAGCCGCGCCGGGAGCGGCTTGGACGTCACCGACCGGGCGGATGCCGGCCTCCTCCTTCCGCTGTCGCTCGCGGCGGTCGACATGCTGCCCGCGCTCGACGTCGAGCAGCACACCGGGGCGCTCGGCCGGCAGGCCGACACCCGCCAGGTGTTCTTCGCCCACCGCGAGGGACAGGGCGCGGCAGCGATGACCGTCGACTCGGCGACCGGTCATATCGAGTACCTCGCCGTGCATCCGCTGGTCCGCGCGTCGTCGGTGCTGTCCTCGCTGCTGCGCGCGGCCCAGGACCGTCCGCGGCTGTCCATCACCACCTTCCGGGACGGCGACAGCGCCGACCTCGGCCACCGCCGGGCCCTGCTCCGTCTCGGTTTCCGGCCCGCGCCCCTACGCGTGGAATTCGGCTACCCCACACAACTTCTCGAGTTCGAACCGTCAGGAGCATCTCTGTGACCCCCGAGTCGTCGGACGCCCATCAGGCGGAAGCCGGCCACCTCGCCGCCACCCTGCGCCGCCTGGAACGCAAGATCGAGTCGGTGACCGGAACCATCGAGACCCACGACAGCAACTACCGCGGTGTCAAGGCATACATGGCCGAGAACCGAGGCGAGCTCGACCCCGCCGAGATGTACCGGAACGAACTCCTCCTGCGGGACATCGACGCCGAGGGCGCTCACGCCACGCGCCTGCGCGAGCGGCTGAAGGCCATGCGGGAATCCCCCTACTTCGCCCGGCTCGACTTCACCCCGGACGCGACCAGCGCCCGGGAGGCCCACTACATCGGGCGTAACGCGCTCCAGGACGCCGAGGGCACGGCGGTGGTGGACTGGCGGTCCCCGCTGGGCGGGGTGTACTACGAGGCCGAGCTCGGCCGGGCGAGCTACGAGGCGCCCGCCGGGAGGATCGGCGGGCAGATCGAGCGCAAGCGCCAGATCAAGATCGAGGACGGACTGCTGCGGTTCGCCGTCGACACGGCGGACGCGGTCCGTGACGAGATCCTGCTGGAGGAGATCGGGCGGACGACCGACGCCCATATGCGTTCCATCATCGCCACCATCCAGCGTGAGCAGAACGAGATCATCCGTAACGAATCGGACCGTACCCTCGTCATCCAGGGCGTCGCCGGGTCCGGGAAGACCTCGATCGCACTGCACCGCATCGCCTATCTGCTGTACCGCCGGCGTGGACGGCTCCGGGCCGAGAACATGGCCATCGTCTCGCCCAACGGCCTCTTCGCCGAGTACGTCTCGGACGTGCTGCCCGAGCTGGGCGAGGAACAGATCGCCTCACTCGGCCTCGCCGGTCTCGCCCGTGCCCAGCTCCTGCGACACCGTCTGGACTTCACCGAACCGGTCGACCCGGTCGAGCCCGGCGACGACGCGGCACGGGAGCGCGCATCGGGCAAGTCGACGTGGTCGTTCCACCGGTGGCTGGAGCGGGCCGTGGACGAGGCTGTCCCGCTCTGTTTCGAACCCCGCGACCTGCACGTCAAGGGGTGCAGGGTCGAGGCCGAGGAGCTGCGCGGGCTCTACGGGCGCATGGCCTCGCTGCCGGTGCGGACGCGCCTTCGCGAGATGGCCGAGTTCATCTGCAGGCGGGACCGCCAGGACCGGGCCTTCGCCACCACCTACCCGCGGCCCGGCGAGGTGGCGAAGGCGCTCACCGCCATGCTGACCGCCAGAAGCGCGCGGGCGCTCTACCGCGAACTGTTCCGGCGCGAAGACGCCCCGGCGGCGTTCCGGACGCCGGCGGCGGGGACCCTGGAGTGGGCGGACGTCTACCCCTTCCTCTTCGTGGCGGCCCGGTTCGACGGACTCGACGCCGACGAGCGGATCCAGCACCTCATGATCGACGAGATGCAGGACTACTCACCGACCCAGTACGCGGTGCTACGGCAGCTCTTCCGATGCGACATGACCGTTCTCGGCGACGTCGGCCAAGCGCTGGGGAACACCGAGAACTACACCGTGGACGACCTTGCGGGGCTGTTCGACGACGCGCGGGTGATGGAGCTGAACCGCAGCTACCGTTCGACGACCGAGATCATGGAGTTCGCCTCGAAGATCCGGGGACACCGGGTCGCGACGATCGACCGCCACGGCCACGAGCCCCAGGTGCTCGGCTTCGACACCAGCGAGTCGGAGACCGGGTGGATGGCCGAGGAACTCGGACGGTTCCGCGCCGCCGGACGCGGCCGCCTCGCGGTCATCACCAGGTCACGCTCGCAAGCACAGCTCCTGCGGCGACAGCTGTCGAAGAAGCTGGAGGAAATCCTCCTGGCGACAGCCGACTCACGCGGCGTGCTCGGGCACGACATCACGGTCATTCCCGTGACGCTCGCCAAGGGCCTCGAGTTCGACGAAGTGATCGTCGCCCGGGCGTCGGCGCAGGAGTACAGCTCCGCCGCCGACCGTTCGCTGCTGTACATCGCCTGCACCCGCGCGCTGCACCGCCTCACCGTGACCCACACCGGCCCGCCCAGTCCACACCTGCCGAGATGAACAGGGCCGGCCGCACCGGCACCGGAACCGCCCCCGGGAGCGCACGCGCCGCGGCAACCGGAATGTCGTTTGCGCCGCGGCGGGGTTGTTCCTACCCTTCTCGTCATGCGCCGGTAAGCCCGCGGTCCCTCATGCCTCAGCCGCTCGACGGCCCCTTCGCGATGCCCGGTGCCGGCGGCCTGCGGACCGGCGTGTCCGTCGCCGGGCAGGTGCGCTCTCCTCGTCCTTGGGAGCGGACGTCGCTGGCGGGCACCGTCCGGCGAACGGCTCCCGTCCCGGTACGGGCGCCGTCGCACCTGTGCGCCCGGGATGCCGGCACCCATGCCACCGGAAACGACGAAAGCACAGCCATGTTCGAAGAACTGTCAGTCCTCAACACCCGTCCCCCCGTCTACTCGCAGGTCACGACCCCGGACCTGTGGACCGATCCCCACATCTCCGCGCGCATGCTCGCCGCGCACCTGGACCCGCACGTCGACCTCTCCTCCTACCGGGCAGAGCATCTCGAGAAGATCGCCGCCTGGATCATCAGCCGCTTCCACGTCCGTCCGGGCCTGCGCGTCGCCGATTTCGGCTGCGGTCCGGGCCTGTACACCACGCGCCTCGCCCGCACCGGGGCGGACGTGACCGGGCTGGACCTGTCCTCCCGCTCGCTCGATCACGCGGAGTCGCTCGCCCGCGCGGACGGTCTGTCCGTCCGCTACCTGGAGCAGGACTACCTCTCCTACCGGGACGAGGCACGGTACGACCTGGTCATCATGGTGATGCGCGACTACTGCGCGCTGACCCCGGACGGCCGGCGGGCACTCCTGCGCACGGTCCGCGCCCATCTCGACAGCGGCGGCTCCTTCGCCTTCGACGTCGACTCGGCGGCCGCGATGGCCGGCGTACGCGAACAGGCGGCCTACGCGCCGTCCCTCATGGACGGGTTCTGGTCCGACCGGCCCTACTTCGGCTTCCACAACACCTACCGCTACGAGAGCGAGCGTGTGTCGCTGGACAAGTTCGAGATCTTCGAGACCGACAGGACCAGAACCTACTTCAACTGGGTGCGCTACTTCACCCCGGACGAACTGACCGGTGACCTGGTCGACGCCGGTTTCGCAGACGTCGAGATCCTCGGCGACCTCACCGGAGCCCCTACAGCAGCGAGGCACCGCAGTTCGCCGCCATCGCCGTCAACCGCTGAAGGACGCCGGGCGCGAGCCGTACGCAGCCCGCCCGTGCCGCGGCCCGGCCGGGCTCGGCGGTGGACTCCACCGAGCGGCCCGTCCTCAGGGCTGCGGCACGAAGCACCGCAGGCGGCGAGGGCACGCGGTCACGGGCTGCGGATCGCTGCGATTCGGCCAACTCCCGGACGGTTGAGTGCCCTTGCGCGGCGGGGGTCGGTGTATCCGGCATCCGTGCGCTGCCGCCCGGCGCCTGAGTTCGACTCCGTCCGAAATACGTGTGTTCGAAAAGCATAGGGCCCTCGTTGAGCCTGGCGACTCGCCTGCCGCCCGTTCACCGGAGGACACCATGCATCCTGCGCCCGTACCTGAGCACGACGTGCCGGCCCTGCTCCCCCGGCCCGAGGAGCCGTGCTGCGACGCGGCCGGCCCTCGCCCGGCCGCCGCCACGGGCAGCCCGGCGCGACCGGATGGGCGGTGGCGGTCGTGACCGGCTCCCCCGAGGACGGCACATCGTCCGAGACGGGCCCCTCGTCTTCCGAAACGCTGCTGTTCGGCGGCGAACTCGCTTACGACCAGGGCTGGAACCGGCATCATGACTCCTGGCTGAAGCTCGGTCCGAAGACGATGGCCCTCTCCCTCCCCCGGCAGGTGCGTGTCGCGATCCGCCTCGCGCACCGGGCCGACCGGCGCGCACTGTACGCCGTGGCCGTCAGCGAGGCCGGACGTGGTCTCGCGCAGGCGGCCGCCCTGGTGACGGTCAACGCGCTGCTGGCCGAACTGCTGGCGCCGGGGGCCGTCGAGGAGCGGTTGCGCTCGGCCTTGCCGTCGATGGCCGCGGTGGGGCTGCTCGCGGTGATCGGGTCGGTGCTGGCCTCGGTGTCGGCCGCGGCCACCGGGATCCTGGAACCGAAGACGCAGAGGGTGGCGACCGAGCGGTACCTGGCCCTGGTCGCACGCGTGGAGTTGGAGGCGGTCGAGGACGACGCCTTCCACCGGCTGATGGACTCCGCGCAGTACGGCGCGGACTCGGCACGGCGGATGGTGGTGTCCTGCGCCGCGGTGGTCACCGCGGCGATCTCGCTGATCGCCGCGGGCGGGGTGCTGGTCGTCCTGCACTGGACGCTGCTGCCGCTGCTGGCCGCGATGGCGGCGCCCCGGGCGTGGAGCGCCCTGGCGATGGCCCGGCACCGTTATGTGAGCTGGCACCGGTTCGTCCAGCATGTGCGCGCCGCCCAGATGATCAGCCGTCTGCTGATCGACCAGCAGGCGGCCGGGGAGGTCCGCGTCCACGGCGTGGGACCGTTCCTGCTGAAGCACTTCCGGGGCATGGCCGAGACCAGTGAACGCGAGCAGACCCGGCTGGCGAAGGCCGGCATGCGCATCACGCTGGGCGCCGACACGGCCGCCGGCCTGGCGGCGCTGGCGACCTACGGGGCGCTGGGGCTGCTGCTGTGGCACGGGCAGACGGAACTCGCGGTCGCCGGCACCGCCGTGCTGGCGATCCGCACCGGCTCGGCGGGTATCACCGACCTCGTGGTACGTGTCACCGACGTCCAGAGCGAAGCCCTGTTCGTCGCCGACCTGGAGAAGCTGTGCGAGGAGGCGGCACGGCGCGCCATCCCGGCCACCGGACAGGCCCTTGCCGAGCGGGTGGAGGAGATCCGCTTCGAGAAGGTCACCTTCACCTACCCCGGTGCCGACGCCCCTTCACTGCACGAGGTGGACCTGGTCATCCCGCGCGGCCGCACCGTGGCCCTGGTCGGCCCCAACGGGTCGGGGAAATCGACTCTGGTCAAACTGCTGTCCGGGCTACGGCTCCCGGACAGCGGGCAGGTCCTGTGGGGTGAAGTGAGCACCGCCGAAGCAGACCGCGCGCAAGTCTTCGACCGTGTCGCGATGGTCGCCCAGGACTTCTACCGGTGGCCCTTCACCGCCCGGGTGAACATCGGCATCGGCCGTCCCGCCGCGCCGATGGACGACGAGGCGATCGCACCGGCTGCCGCCTACGCGGGCACCGACGACATCGTCAAGGGTCTGCCCCGGGGGCTGGACACACTGCTCGCGCGCGGGTACCAGGGCGGGCAGGATCTCTCCGGCGGGCAGTGGCAGAAGGTGGGGCTGAGCCGCGCCCGGCACCGGGACGGCCAGGTACTGATCGTCGACGAGCCGACCAGCGCTCTCGACCCGGCCGCCGAGCAGCAGGTCTTCGACCGGATCCACCGTCTGGCCGGCGCCGGGCGGACCACCGTCCTGATCACCCATCGTCTGCACAGCGTGCGCGAGGCCGACTACATCTACGTCCTGGACCGGGGTGAGGTGGCCGAGCACGGGACCTTCGCCCAGCTCATGGATCCGGCCACGGGGACCGGCGCGTTCCGTGACGCCTACGAACTGCAGGCGCGCCAGTTCCGTTCCCCCTCCCTTCCCGGGCAGCCGGGCCCGGAGACGGTGGAAACGCCGGCGGGGGGACCGGCCACCGCGTGAACACGCCCCTCCTGTCCGGCCTGCCGCACGCCGCCCCGCTCTGTCACCGACCCGCTCCGACCAGCCGAAGGTGAGCCCCATGTCCACCGCACACGCCACCGGCGCAGCCTGCACCGCTGTGATCATCGTCAACAACCGCGGCCAGTACCTCCTGCATCTGCGCGACGCGCACAAGCCGATCTGCGACGCGGGAACGTGGTCGCTGGTCGGAGGGGGCCCCGAGGAGGGCGAGAGTCCGGACGGGACGATCGCCCGCGAGATCCTCGAAGAGACCGGCCTCGTCCTGCCCGAAGTGACCCCGTACACCACCACGACGGCCCACGGCCCGTACGTCACCGAGGGGAACATCCACCTCTACACAGCCCGTTGGGACGGCGACGCCCGTTCCCTCCCGGTGTCCGAGGGAATCATGTTCGCCTGGTTCGACCTCACCACCATGGACCAGCTCTCCATGTGCCCGTGGGCCCACGAAGCGATCAAGTCCCATCACGCCGCCCATCCCCTCCAGCCGGTGGCCGGGCCACGGCCGGCCACCGGCCACGGCGGTGCGGGGGCGGTGAAGAACGTGGTCGGCGCACACCTCTTCCTCGAACGGAACGGCTCCACCCTGCTCGGTCTGCGGCACCCGGACGCGGCGTTCGCCGGTGACATCTGGCATGTCCTCGCTGGCCATGTCGAGCAGGAGAGCGCCCGTGCGTGCCTGGTCCGTGAAGCGTACGAGGAGGCGGGGCTCGTGATCGGCCCGGCCGACCTCGAACTCGTCCACACCGTGCACCTGCTGGACGACCGGGAAGGGGCCGAACCCCGTGTCCAGTTGTTCTTCGCCGCGTCCCGGTGGACCGGCGAACCGGAGGTGCGGGAGCCCGGCAAGTGCACTGCATGGGCGTGGTGGCCGCTGGACGGCCTGCCGGAACCGATGGTCGCCTACGCCCGTGCGGCGATCGACGGTATCCGCGCCGGAACCGCGTACACCGAACTCGGCTGGGATATCCCGGCCGCGCGAAGGACCCCCTGACGTGGCCCTCCCCGCGCCCTCGGGCCACCCCGGGAGCAGCGCCCCGGCGGTGGCCGACCAGCGGTCCGGGGGTCGCACCGGTCCGACGGCGCCTGCTCGGCGCCGAGTACCGGCACCGGACCCGCGACGGCCGGCGCCGGACACCGCAGCCCCGTCGGCCGGCCGTCCTGGACGGGTCCGCCGGCCTGCCGTGACCGCGTCGTCGCGCACCGCCTGCCCTTCCACACACCGGGAGCGAACTGTGGGATACACCCGGGCCGACTGGTCCGCGCACTTCTCCGAGGGCCGCGATTTCCGACAGCTCGGGGACGACGAGAAGAGGCTGATCGCCGAGCACGCTCCGCCGCCTGCGGGCGGCCGGGCGCTGGACGCCTGCTGTGGAACCGGTGAACTGGCCGCCTTCCTGGCCACGCTCGGATACACCGTCGACGCCACCGACTTCGCCGAGGGTGCCCTGGCCCGGGCCCGTGCGGAGCGCTCCACGGTGGAGGGGGTGCGCTGGCTGTGTCTGGACGTCGAAGAGGACGACCCGGCGGACCTGCACGAGGACGGCTACGACGTGGTGACCCTGCGCATGGCGGTCGCCTTCGTCCGGGACCGCTGTCGTGTCCTGCGCGGTCTGGGCGCACGGCTGCGCGAGAACGGCACGCTCATCGTCATCACCCCTGTCGTGGAGCGCACCCCCGAGGAGCGGCGGCACATCGCCCTGGACGAGGACGAGCTCGTCCTCCTGACGGAGGGCTTCGAGGAGGCCGTCCGTTTCGACGCGGCGGGTATGGCGGTGCTGGTGCTGCGGAAGCCCGGTGGTTCGTTCGCCTCTCTGGAGAAGGGCCGGCCCGGGCCCCAGGCGGTGGCCGGCGCCGCAGCGGTGGTCACCGATCCGTCCGGCAGGGTGCTGCTGGGCCGTTCCGTCCGGAACATGTGGGAGGTGCCGGGCGGCCGGATCGAGACCGGTGAGTCCGCGCAGGCCGCTGCCGTGCGGGAGCCGGCGAAGGAGACGGGGCTGGCCGCGCGTGAGGAGGACGCCCACGTCCTGGCGGTCCTTCACGACGACCGCGCGGACGTACGCCGCATCACCGTCGTGGTCCGGATCACCGCCTGGGAGGGTTTGCTCGGTCTGCCCGAGCCGCACCGGTTCCTCCCGCTGGGAATGGCACGATCCGCACACCCTGGCCACCCTGGGGGGCTTCTTCGCGCCCACCGCCCAGACGTTGCACGCGGTATGGCCGGGAGTGCTGCCCGGGCTGGTGCCTGTCCACTCCTACCCGTGCGCCGCCGCCGTGCCTCCGGTGGCAGGCGAGCCCGGCCAGACCGTACGGCTGCGCACGCGGATGGCGGAGTCCGTCGTCCGGGGCGGCTGGGCCCCCTCCCCGCGGGTCCGGGCCGCGCTGCGTGAAGTGCCCCGGCACCGCTTCGTCCCCGAGGTCCCGCTGGAGACGGCCCACCACGAGGACCTCGCCGTGGTCACCGTGCGGGACGCCGCCGGGGAGGGCATCAGTTCAATCTCGGCGGCCTGGCTGCAGGCCGACATGGCCGAGCGGCTCCGGCTGGAGCCGGGCATGAGCATGCTGGAGGTCGGGGCGGGCGGGTACAACGCGGAGCTGATCGCTCATGTCGTCGGGGAGCGTGGCCGGGTGGTGACCGTGGACATCGATCCCCATGTGGTGCACCGTACGAGGCGGCTGTGCGCGGAGGCCGGGAGCGGCCGGGTCACCGCCGTCCTCGGTGACGGCGGTCCCGGTGCGCCGGCCCACGTCCCGGCGGGCGGGTTCGACGGTGTGGTCATCACCTACACCGCGTCGGACCTCGCTCCGGCCTGGCGGGACCAACTGGCCCCGGGCGGGCGCTTGGTCGTGCCGCTGCGGCTGAGGGGTCACACCCTCTCGGTCGCCCTGGTCAGGCAGCACGACGGCACCCTGGTCGCGGAGCACTGGACGTACTGCGGTTTCGTCCGGGACCAGGGCGCCGCGGCGCGCGCCGTGCCGGCCGACCCCCTGGCCGGCGGCGCGGTCACCCTGCGGTGGGAGAGCGGTGTGACGGGTGATGTCCCCGGCTCGAGGAGGCCCTGCGCGGACCGCGGTACGAGCTGGCCACGGGTGTCGTCGTTCCCGGCCTGTACTCGTTCGGGACCTTGCGGCTCTACACCGCGACCACCCAGCAGGGGTTCTGCCGCCTGACCGGGTCGAAGGACTCGGCGCTGGTGGCGGGGCGGGACGCGGCCGCGATCGCAGCCGGCGGGTCACTCGCCTACCTGACCCACCTCAGGGTCCACGACGCGCCGGATCCGGCCGACCGCCTCTGGGAGTTCCACGTGCACGCCTACGGGCCGGACGGCCCGGCCCTGGCCGAACGGCTCGCCTCGTGCGTACGGGCCTGGGACCGGCATGTGCGCGACCGCGGCTACCCGCCCATGACCGTCTGCCCCGCCCGTACCTCCGACGGCCGGCTGCCTCCCGGCGACGTACTCGACCTGCCCTCCGCCCGGCTGGTCCTCCGCCGGCCGGGCCGTGGCCTCCGGACGTCCGGTACGGGTGCGCCGGCCGGGACCGCCGCCCCGGCGGCGAGGACATGACTGTCCGGGCCTGCGTGCCCTTCCGCGGTGCGTACGAGTGGCCGCCGGTGTCCGGGGCGGGCGTCGCCGCCCTCGGGCACCGCGCCGGCGGACCTGTCACCGGAGGCCTGCTCGCACCGCTCACCCGGCCCTCGTGGCGCTGGACGCCGAGCGCGCCGTTCTCGCCGGTTCGTCCATGGAGTCGAGGTAGGCGGAGAGCAGACCGGCGGCGTACAGCTGGGCCGTTCCACGGGACACGAGGTGGCGCCGCCACCCTTCCAGGGTCCCGGCCAGCGCGTCGAGGCTGCCCGCGTCGCGGAGTTCTCCGAGAACGGTGGCGATGGTGCCCAGGGGCCGGCCTCCCCGGCGCAGCAGGTGTGCCAGTTCGGCGTCGCGTACGTCCTGCGCGAGGTACCGGCGGTGCCCGAGCGGGTCACGTCGTGGGGTGAGGACTCCAGCGCGTTCCCACGCGCGCAGGGTGGCCGGGCTGAGGGCGAGGTGGCGGGCGAGTTCACCGATGCTGTACGGCGTCCGGGTGCCGGCCGCTGTGTCCGGGGCGGAGGTTTCGAGGTGCGGGAGTGCCGCTTCCACGGTCCGCAGCGTGTTGCGGTCGCGAGCCAGGAGGGCGTGTCCGTCGTCGATGTGCTCCAGTGCTTCGTCGAGCCGGCCGCCGGTGACGGCACGCATGATGCGCCGGCCCGTCGAGTGGCCGAAGGCTGGGACGAGCGCCAGGTAGGCCGCGAGGCCGGCGGCATGGGTGGCGGTGTAGTCCCGGTATCCCGTCCGGCTGCGGCGGGCCGGCGGGATGATGCCGGCGTCCTCGTAGTTGCGGACCGCCTGCGTGGAGAGGCCGTGACGGCGGGCCAGGTCCACGGGCCGCATATGACCTCCGGTTGAGGGTTCTGGCGCGGATGGGCGGAGTGTTCGTCGCAGAGTCTCCACCAGGTGTTCAAGGATACGATTCATGGTCATGGTGCAGAGCCCGCACACCGTGTCCGGTGACTTCGATCTGACGATGGATGAACTGCGCGTCGTTGCGCGTTACGTGGTCCGCCACGCGGAGGACGTCCTGCCGGTCTTCGAACAGGCTGTTCCCGGTGATCCCCGCCCCCGTGCGGCGATCGACGCGGCCTGGGTGTTCGTCAACGGTGCCGCCAGGACGAAACTGCAGCGCGTCGCTTCCCTCGACGCCCATCGGGCCGCCCGGGCCGCGCCTTCGGAAGCCGCGCGACTGGCCGCGCGATCCGCCGGTGACGCCGCCTCGGCCGCGTACACGCATCCCCTCGCCCAGGCCGGTCAGGTCGGCCACATCCTGCGGGCCTGCGCGAGCGCCGCGCGTATCGGGGAGATGGAGGCGGGTGGTGATCCCGCGGTCGGGGCCGCTCTGCTGGAGCGGTCGCGGCAGCGTGCGACACCGGTACTCGTCGACGTGTTGTGCCGCTACCCGCCCGCGGCGGACGGCGGCAGCCGCGTCGCCCGGCTGATGAGCGCTCTGGACCGTTCCCTGCGCCGGGGGGCTGACCGGCCGCCGGCGCCCACCGCGGCGAGCGGCCCTGAGACGCGCGGGAAGGAGCGCACGCCGTGATCCTCCCGAAGGTCCGCGATCCCCGCTTCGTGACGGTCCGCCGTGGCGGGACTCTCACCGATACGGATCACCGCCTCCTCGCTCTGTGGGCTGCCGCCTGTGCGGAGCATGTCCTGGGCCTCTTCGAGTCGGCCCGGCCCGAGGATCCGCGGCCCCGTCAGGCGGTCGAGCACGCCCGGGCCTGGGCGCGCGGCGAGGTCGGGATGATGCGGGCCCGTGCGGCGGGCGGTCATGCGATGGGGGCGGCCAGGGACCTGCGTGGGGCGCCGCGGTACGCCGCGTACGCCGCCGGCCAGGCCGGGGCCGTCGCCCACGTCGCCGCGCACGAGCTCGGTGCGGCCGCCTACGCGATCAAGGCCGCACGCGCAGCGGCGCCGGCGGGTGAGGGCGGGACCGCGGGACGGCTGGAGTGCCGGTGGCAGCGCGATCGGCTCCCGGAGGCGGTCCGCGAGCTCGTGCTCGATGACCAGCGGCTGCGCAACGACATCTGCTGGTCGGTGTTCGACCGGTGAGACCGAACCGTGGCCGGCCTCTCGTGGCCGGCCCGGTGAGGGCACCGGGTCCCATCCACGCGGTCGCCGCCACCGTGCTCTCCTTGCCGTGCTCTCCTTGTGGCCCGCCGCCGGCCCGGCCGGTCCTCGCGTCCGGGCCGGGGCACGCCCTCCCCTCGGGGAGGAGGGCTCCAGGACCGGGGAGGATCCCGTTCTTCGCCCGGCTTCCGGACGGACAGGTTCGCGTCCTCCCGAGCCGTGGGCGGCAGGGGCGCTCTTCTGAAGGGCGGGCGGCCCAGGCTCATGAAGCTGTGACCGCTGTCCCGTGGGCGGCTTCGTCCACGTGCGTCGGCGGCGCTCGTGCATGCGTTCCGGAGGCGGTTGGTGACCGCTCCGCCGAGAGAAGTCCTTCGAGACCGTGGCCGCCTCCGGTCGCCGTGGCCGGGCCGGCCTCGCGGGATCTCTCCGGCGTGAAGCATGCGTGGGCCCGGCCCGGCGGCCCGCGAAACCCGGGAGCCCCGCCGGGTCCCCGCTCCCCCGGCGGGATCCCGGCGACGGGTGTCACGCCGGCCCGGCCGGCGGGTGTCGTCAGCGGTCGGTCGGGAGCACCCGGTCCAGGCCGCTCTCGCGCAGGATCCTCCGGACGGTGCCGTCCAGGGTGGCGGCGGCGTCGATGACGGTCTCCAGGGCATCGGGCAGCAGGTCCTTCTCCCGGTACCAGTCGCTCAGGTGGTCGGCGGTGACCTGTCCGAGGTACTCGGCATCGGGCTTCGTCCTGTGCCTCAGCACCGTCTCCGCGTAGGGCACGTCCAGGTAGTAGCAGAGCGAGACGCCGCGGTGGGCGCGCACCAGGTCCTGGAGCATCGTTCCGTAGCGGTCGGCGTACAGGATGCCCTCCACGACGACGTGGAAGCCGTTGTCCAGGGCGTAGCGGGCGGTGAGGCCGATCAGGCCGATGTTCGCCGCCCCGGGCCGGTCGTGTTCGCGCAGCACGGTCCGGCGCAGGTTGTCCTGGCCGACGATCGCGAGGTTGCGGCCGAACCTCTCGCGCAGGCCGGCCGCGACGGACGACTTCCCCGAAGCGCTGTTGCCGCGGACCACGATCAGCCGCGTGTCCCGCGTTCCCACCGCGCCCGGCGCGGTCCCGGTCATACGCCGTCGGTCCTGACGCTCAGGTGCGTCCGGGGCCCGTCGAAGTGCTCCCATTCCACGGCCAGGCGGAAGCGTTGGTGTGCCTCCAGTCTTTCCGGGTCGGCCGGCTCCTGTCCGCGCCGCACCCGGGCGTCACCGGACTCCACGAGGTCCGCGAGGGCGAGACGGATCTCGTCGGCGTCGCGGCCGGTGGCGACCGCCAGGCGGTCGAGGGAAGTGAGCACCTCCTGCGGTTCACCCAGATCGTCTACCAGGTGCGTGATGAGCGCGTTGACGAGCGGGCCGGTGTACGTCGTCCGGCGGGCCCGGTCGAGCCGTCGGGTGAGTTCGGCGTCCAGGGGCAGCAGGTCATCGGGCAGCGGCAGTACGGCGGGCATCGTCCACCGGGTGCCGTCCGGCGTCTCCTCGCGGTACGCCAGTCCCCAGGCCAGATAGAGCTCGGACAGGTCCCTCACGGTCGCCGGCACCGGGAAGCCGGCGGCCGTGAGCATGGCGCCGAAGCTCTTCCAGCGTTTCGCCTCGGATGCTTCACGGCCCTCCGGCGCGTCCTCGTAGTCCCATTCACCGTCGGGCCACGAGAACGTGAGCTCACCGTCGAGATCACCGCCGATCATGTGCCAGTCGCCGTCGAAGATCTCCTGCAGGAGGTCGTCCAGGGAGCCGGTGAAGCCGGACTGGCTCGCGGTGCCGATCAGCATCGTCAGCGGGAAGCCCTGGCGGGGCAGCACGTGTTCCCAGCCCGAAGGCCACCAGCCGTTGTGGATCGCCATGTCCCGGCGCGGTCCGGGCACAGACGGGTTCTCAGTCATCCGCAGTTCTTCCTCGGAGGGCCGCCGGTACCGGCGGCGTGGGCACTGGGTGCGTGAAGTGTTCTCAAGGATGTCCGACCCGTGCCCGGTGGAGGGACGCGATGCGCGGTCCTGCGCACCGGCGGGCACGGCCGTGGTCCGTGCTCTTCCCGGCGCCGACCGGCCTCCGGTGGAGTCCGCGGCCGGGATCGCCCCGGACCGCCGCACGGCGTCGCGTGGGCCGATGCCGCCGTAGCCGTACATGAACACGGCATGGCCTCCGTGACCGAAGAGGAACTGTCCGAGGACGTCGCCTGTGCGGCTCTCCGGGCGCCTCCGCGCACCCGGCTCCCGCACAAGCGCCGCCTGTTCCGCGGCCTGGTCGGCCGGTCCCGGATGGGCGGGACGGCGTCCAGCAGGGGTAGGAGCCGGGTGACGTCGTGGCGGTTGGCGCCCGTGAGCGTGACGGCCGACGGGGCACCGTGGCGGTCGACGATCAGGTTTCGGGGCTCGGACGTGTGAGCCGTCAACGGCGCGGTCGTCCACGTCCAGGAGGTCCGCTCGCCGGAGCTCGGCCAGCAGAACTGCATGCAGTCGAGGCCACACACCGGCCTCGGTCCAGTCCCGCAGTCTGCGCCCTGCCGTCACTCCGGAGCAGCCCACGGTCTCTGCCGGCACGTCACACCGAGCAACACCGGTCCGCAGCACGTACAGAGCACCTGCGAGCGCCGCCCGATCCGGAACACGCAGCCTTCCGGGTAGCGACGACGACGCTCGGGAGCGGGCGGTAGCAGCGGCGCGGCGCGCTCCCACAGGGCATCCGGAACAAGATCAGCATGCACCGCACAGACTGCCGGTCAAGATCGTCAGACACAGAACCCCGGACTGCTGAAGCCTCGGTACGATCGCCCGGTGGTTTCGTTTTGGCAGGATCGGCGTACGGCCGATGCCGCTTTCACCGCAGCCTGTACTGCAGTCGGTCACGGCCCCGACGAGTGCCATGAGGAAGCTGCTGGGACGGCCTTCTGGTGGACCGACAGCCTTCCTGCGTGGCCCCACGGGGTGATCGTGTTCTGGCGCCACGGTCGGGGCTGGCGGCTCGTCCCCCTGGATCGTGATGAGAACCTACTCCGGGACGACACTGAGCAACTGCCCTGGCCGGCCGATCTGCCACCGGATGAGGCCGCTCAGCAGCTCGCGGAACTGCTTGCCGGAGACCCCCTGGCATGAGGCCGCCACCAGCGCAGCTGCCATTCTGGAACGATCAGCTGACGAAAGGCATGGAAGCGTCCCCGGCTCAGGCGGTGGGCGCCGGGCCGGGGACGGGGGACGTCCCGTCAGGCGGCTTCGCGTAGGCCCGGGGTGTCCTGGGCCGACGTGGACGGTTCGTCCGCGCGGGCTTCGTCCTGGCGCTGAAGGTGTTCCACCAGCTCCTTCAGTTCGGTGTTGCGTCCGGTCGCCATCATGAAGATCATCTTCAGGTCGCCGGAGAACGCGGCCCCAGGATCGGTGAAGCCGACCGGAAGGTTCCGCTCGAAGATGAAGTGGCCACTCCAGGCGAAGCTGAAGAAGGCGCCGGGTACGGCCCACAGCAAGGCGGGACGGCGGCGGCGCCCGGCCATGGTCGCGGCGCCCACCGCCGCGGCCATCCCCGCCACGTGCATCCAGCGGCTCGCCTCGCTGGTGTGGCCGCGCATGTACTCCTCAAACCGCTGGTCGAACTGCCTCATGCCGTCTCTCCGTTCGTCGGGCGGGATTCCGTGCTGGACGGGCTCGGCGCGTGGCGCGCGAGCGCGTTCCGATAGGTGCTGCGCAGCAGCGGGTCGGCCACCACGCCGCGTTCATGGCGGGAGCCGAAGAGCCTGCGGTACTCGGCGAAGAAGGCGCTGTCCTGGTGGAGGAAGAGCACATCGTGGACCGCCATGTTCCGCAGGGCCAGCACAGGGACCGGGCTTCTCGACACCGGGAAGCGGGGATTGCGTGCCGCGGGCTCGGGGCAGGCGGGATGGAACTGGCCGAGCATCAGTCCCGCACGTGCCAGTTCCCTCTTGCACTCCGCCTGGGCGGCATCGAGCAGGGGCCAACCGGCCGGGGGCAGGTCGGGCAGGACCAGCAGGAGGGTGCGCATCGTCGGATTCGCCTGCGGCCAGCGCTGGGAACGGAAGTCGTGCACCATGTCCCTCACCACGGCCCGTACCCCGTGCGCGTCAGTGTGCGCCATGCCCAGGCGTGAGCGCAGGATCAGGGTTCCGGCTTTCAGTGCGGGCGCGACGAAAGGACAGACCGGGCCGTTTCGCCCCAGTTCCTCGTGCGGCTGGGCGATGTAGGACTCAAGCCATCCGCGCACCACGGCTTCCGTCCGGGCGGCGTCGTCGGCCGGCGTGGCGCCCGAGCGGGCTTCGCCGTCGGCGCCGCCCGCGAGGTCCGTGGCCCGGGCAGCCGCCGTGGCCCGCGTGGACCCGGTGCCCACGTTGCCCGTCTCCGCCGTGGCGGGGGCTTCGCCCATGGCGATGTGGGGGCAGGCGCTCGTCGTGGCGGCCCCGTGGCCGGACGGCATCAGCGGTCACCGTCCTTCTCGCCCCAGAAGCCGTCCCGCGCCCGCTCCGTGAAGTCGTCGCCGCGCGCCTCCAGCACCCCGGTGCCGCCGGGCAGCAGGGTGGTTCGCACGAGGGCCAGCCCCGCCTCGCGGAACAAGCCGGCTATCTCCTCCTGGGTCCTCTCCCGGCCCCCTGTGAACAGGGACATCATGTAGAGGTCCATCAGCGCCCCCCACTGGCCGCTGGGTCCCGGGACCGTGCCGTGCCCGTCCTCCGCGTCGGCCAGATGGTCGACGACGACCACCCGGGCGCCAGGCCTCATGGCGCGCCGGCAGTTTTGCAGGACGAGGCGGCAGGACGTGTCGTCCCAGTCATGCAGGATGTGGCGCAGCAGGTAGAGGTCGCCGCCGGCGGGCAGGCTGTCGAGGAAGTCGCCTTCGACCAGCTCGCACCGGTCGGCGAGTCCGGCATCAGCCACCCTGCGGGCCGCCGCGGGCAGCGCAGCTGGGAGGTCGACCAGCACCCCGCGCACTGCGGGGCGGTCTTGCAGCAGGCCGGTCAGCAGCGCGCCGTCCCCGCCGCCGACGTCGACGACGGACAGTGGGCCGGAGAAGTCCACCCCCTGGAGAAGGCCCCGCAGTTCCAACGCGAGCCCGGTTTCCTGGGACCGGTCGAAGATGCCCCGCAGCCAGGGGTCGCCGTCCAGGTGCGAGAAGAAATCCGTGCCGAAGACATCCGCGAAGGCAGGTCGTCCGCTGCGGACCACTTCAGTGAGCCGCTCCCAGGCGGGCGCCATCGTCGTGGCGACCAGGAGGGCGGTCGGCAGGGCCGAGGCCGGAGCGTCGGACCGCAGGGTCTCGCCGAGCGGCGTGAGGCCGTAGCTCTCGGCTCCGTCGCCCGGTCCCCGGCGCAGCACGCCGAAGGAGACCAGCGCGCGCAGGAGACGGGAGAGCAGCGCCGGGTCGGCCCCCGTGGTTGTGGCCAGTTCCGCCGCGGTCGGCGATCTGTCGCCGATCGCGTCCGCGAGACCCAGTTCGGCGGCGGCGCAGACGGCCCGTGAGCGCACGTGACCGTAGATCATTTCCCGCATCCGCCAGGCGTGGGACGCCCGCGTGCCGTCGGGCACGGCGACCGCCTCGGGGCGGCCCGTGCTCGGTGCCGTCACCGCGGATCCTTCGTGAGGACGCTGCCGGCCTTTTCCTCCCGTGGTGCCGCGCCCACCTCGACGAACAGGCCGTCACGGGGAATCAGCGCCGGGATGCCGCCGAACTGCGGACGGCGCGTCCGCAGTTCGAGCGTGGTGCGCCGGGCGAGCCGCGACAGCGCGGCGGGCAGGACCACCGAGGCGATGTTCGCGCCGATGCACCGGCGCCCTCCGTATCCGTAGGGCAGATACTCGAACGGGGTGGGAGCGCGGTGCCCCTCCCGGGAGGTGTCCCAGCGTTCCGGCAGGAAGCGGTCCGGCTCCCGCCAGACCGCGAGCGAGCGGTGCGTGATGTACTCGCTCACCGCCACCAGGCTGCCCCCGGGGATCAGATGGCCCTGGAAGCGGAAGCTCCGGACGCACCGGCGAGGGCTCATCACCACGGGCGGGTGCGTGCGGAGGCTCTCCTGGACCACCCACTGCGTGTAGCGCAACTCGCGCACTTCGGCCGCCGAGGTCGCGTCAGGCGCGGGCGCCGCCGACGCCTCCTCGCGAAGCCGCTGCCAGACGCCCGGTGTGTTCAGGGAGTTGTAGACGGCCCAGCCGAGGCCCGAGCCGACCGGGTCGTAACCGGCGATCAGCGCGCTGACCACCATGTCGCGTACTTCCTGGTCCGACATCGTGGGGCCGTCCGCGGAGAGCATCACTGAGATCAGATCACCTGGACCGTCGGCGGGCGGCTGTCCCTGGACGCCCGGATCCCCAGCGGGCATCCGCCCCTCGGCGCCCCGCCCGCCGGGGTCGCGCTCTCGCCGCCTGCGCCGGATCTCCTCGTAGATGAGCCGCTCCACGGCCGCGATCGCGTCCAGTGCCCTTCTGCGCGCGGTGCTGGGCAGCTTCCAGGCGATCAGCTGTTGCGGCAGCGGACGGTCCATCAGCTCGTGGATCCGCTCCAGCTCGGTGGCCAGGTAATCCTCCCGGGCCGCCAACCGTTCGCCGCAGAACTGGCGCAGCATCGCGCTGCGGATCGCTGAGCGCAGAGCGCCGTGGACGTCCACGTGCTGTCCGGGGCGCCAGCTGTCGATTGTCGCGTCGATGGACGCCAGGATCAGCCGGGTGCTCTCTTCCGCCCCGCCGCGGTGGAACGAGGGCCTCGCTTTGCGCTTGCGGCGGGCGTGCGGTTCGCCGTCGGTGGTGACCAGGGCGGTGTTCCCGGCGATGGGCCGCAGCATGTCGTAGGCGCCGCTGAAGCGGAAGTTGTCCTCGTTCTTCATGACCAGGGCGTTGGCGTCCGGTCCGAAGAGGAAGTGGGTGCGGGTGGGGCCGATACCGAAGGCACTGACCGGACCGTAGGTGTCCCGGAGGTGCTCCAGGCCTTCCGGCAGCGAATGCTGGAAGGCCCGGCCGGCACGGAAGAGCTGTGCGGGAGTCCGAGGGCTGGGAATGGCGGGCATGCGTCGTGTCCTTCTGGTCCTCGGGGCCGCCCGGTGAGGGCGGGGTCAGGTGGCCGGGGGTGAGTTCGGGCGGCACCGCGGCGGGCGGCTGTGTCAGGGAGAGGTCGCAGTCGTGACGTCGCTCCGGCGCCGGGAGTCCAGCGCCAGAAGGTCACTGCCGAAGAGCAGGGCGGCCCCCAGGGCCACCCCCGTGACCGAGACCCACCCGGGTGAGTGGAGCACCAGCACCGAGGCGAGAAAGGCCGTCGACAGCAGCATGTCGACCTTGAGCACGGCGTTGGCCCGGGCGGTCTGCAAGGCCCTGGCCATCGCTCGGCACTGCACCAGCGCCGCCACCGTCCACAGGAGCGCCCACAGGATGCGGGAGGGAAGCAGTCCGGCGGCCACGAACACCGCGGGCGAGAGGTACCCGATCAGCGTCATCACCGTGGCTGCCCGCGCGGCGGCCGGGCGGGTCGCGAAGACCGTCGCCGACGTACGCAGCCCGGCCTCACGGTCTCCGTCGAAGTCCGGGAGGTTCTTCACCATGCCCTTGGCCGCGAACCACACCACCAGGAAGCCGAACAGCGCCCAGGTGGTGCCCTCCGGCGCCTGAGGCCCTCCGGCGGCGCCGAGCAGGAACGGGCCGAAGACCGCGAGGCTGAAGGCCAGCAGTCCTACCACGGGCCCGTTCTTCAGCCGTAGCGGACGGAATGAGTACTGGTGCGCCCCGACCAGCAGTAACAGCATCAGCGGGAGCAGTGAGACGCCACCGTAGGGGATGGTCAGGACGATCAGCAGGCCGGATATCGCGTGGCCGGTCCACAGGGTCCGGCGGTGTCCGACCCGCAGTACCAGCCAGACCCGCCCGGGAAGATTCCGGCTGTCCTCCGCCAGATCCGTGTAGGCGTTGTAGAGGTTGGCCATCAGCCCGTAGATGAATGCCATGATCATGCCAAGGAAGAAGGCCGGGGAGACCGTACCTCCCGCAGCAGCCCAGCCGAGTGCAAACGCCAGATTGCCGGGCACGCAGGTGCGTGGGCGGCCCAGCATGAAGGCGATGCGCGCGGTCTCCGGCCACCCCGCGCTGCCCGGGGTGCCGCGCACCGCCTCCTCGCGCTGGGCCGGGCCGAGGGCGGCGAATTCCTCAGGCCCCAGGACGCGAGGCAGCGGGCGTTCGGCCGACGCCGTCACGGGGCCGGTATGTTCTCGACGCGGCCCGAGCCGCCGTACGGTGCAAGCCCGCAGCAGGCCGGCCGGGCGACCGGTGGTGCCAAGGGCGGCTGTCCGGGATTGAGCACGATACGCCTCCGTGGTGAGCCGTTTGGTGTCCTGCGTCCATCCGACACCAGGCGGCTCTTTCCGCACCAGGGCGATGATTCGGCCACGGCGGCCATGCACCTGATCAGTGACTGTGTGTTCCGAGGCGGATGAGCGCCGGGCTCACGCGCCTCTGCGCCGCGGCCGAAGAAGCCCGGGAGGCCGGCCGCCGCGCCCCTGGCGGACCATGCCGCACCCCAGCACGCCGGATCCCGGGATCTTCCGGGGCGGAGCCCGCCGGCACCCCGTACCTGCGGTCTCTGTGCCCTCCGGCAGACCGGACGGCCCGTACGGAAGTGGTGCGCGATGCCTGCGCTCTCCCGGCCCGCGGGTCCCTGGGGCATTGGGCAGCAGCCCCCGTCCCGCTCGGATCGGGCGGGTTGCTGCCGGACGTGTCTCTGCGTTGCGCGATTGTCCAAAAGTGACGCTCCGGCTTCCGCCGCCACGGCCGGAGCCCGCCCGGCTGCTTTCGTCGCCGAGGGCGTGACGCGGACGCGCCTCGGAGGCCGCGCAGCCCGTCGCGGCTTTGTCTCCCTGGCCTTCGACGTGCGTCTGGGCGCAGCCCGTTCAGGCCCTCCACGACGGCGGTGTACGGTCCGGCGGCGAGGTCCGTCAGGGCCCGGGCCCGTCGGTGCTGCGGGTCCTGTGGGAATCCCGCACGGACGGGGAAGCACTCGATGCCACCGCCGGACGCCTGCGCCGCCTTCAGGACGCGTTCACCGCAGCAGCGACCGGGTCGCCGGTCCAGGCGCTGTACTCCCCGAGGTGGTGGAGATGCGTACGCGTGAGCTGACGAATGCTGTTCATGGCGTCCGGGCTCTCACGAGTTGGTGCCTGATAGCGGGTAAGACGTGTTTCACCTGGTCGTGGCCTGTTCTCAGGTGTCGCGGGTGGCTGCGGCATCGTGCATACGTCCAGGTCGCAGGGCATCGTTCCATGACGTGCGGCCCCGCCGACCGGCAACCGCGGTGGCCTTCATGGTGTTCCGCTTCTTCTTGCCCGGCACGAACGCACGGCGACCGCCGCGGTTGGCCGGTGGTCTGCGGACCTGGATCCCGGCGGCGTCCAGCCGCGGCTCGACGCCTTCGGCCCGGGCACAGGCGAACACGTCCGGCAGCGTCCGCAGACGCAGGCCGGGGCGGTCGGGGACCGCGCACCCCCGCTCGGCCAGGAGGCGACGTGTCTCCCCGAGCGCGCGGGGTGACGGTGGAGCGGTCGACACCGGACAACGGGCCCGGGACCGAGTGCGGCAGATCATGGCGCAAATGGATCAGCGTGGCCACCGACCGGTCGACGGACACCAGCTGGTGACGGGCGCCGGCACCCGCACCCCGCTTCCTGGCCCCGCCTCGTGCGGCATGGCGGCGGCCTTCGCCACCGGCCCGCCACGGCGCGGCCTGCTCCCCGGTCAAGCACGCCAGACGATGCCGCGAGATTCCGGTGGACAGCCGATGCGCCAGGACCGCCGATTGACCATGACCGCCGCAACCGGGTCATGCCACCTGCCGGCAACGACGCCTCACCCGCTGTCACGCACCGACTCGTTACGGGAGAAAGAGCGGGATCCCGTCGCCGATGGCCCGGGGGCCGGCTCTGAGGATCTCCGAAGCTGTTCGCCCTCGTTGGTACTCTCCGTGTCTACGGCGAGACGGGGGACAGATCGTGGGAGCAGAACCACCGGCCCCTCCGCGCCGTGGGATCAAAGGGGCCGGTTCCGGCTTTCTCATCGGCGGGCTGACCACGGTGGCGGCCGTTACCGCGATCGGGAGGGCATGGGCCGCGTGTGACATCGGCGTCGGCGCAGCGGCCAACAGCACGGCTCTGCTGTTTCTTTCACCTCTTGTATGGGTCACCACTGCGGTTTCGTGGGTGGTCCTGCACAGCACCCTCGGAAGACGTCATCGCGGGACGGCCCTGGCCGCGGGGCTCGTCTTCACCCTGTGGTTCACCTGGTTCCTTGTCACATGGCTCGGCATGCCGGACTCCTACCCCAGCCCGTTGTGCCCGGGCAACGTCCCACCCTGGTGGCCGGACTTCGTCCCGGCATGACTCCGGCTCGGCCTGTGGAGGACCTCGGCGCCCGTACCCGGGGGGCCCGCCCCGGCCGGCCACCGCGCACCGGCTGTGCCCGGGTGCGCGGTGGCCGGCCCGGCGGAACAGTGCGCCCGGGGTTCCGCGCCAGGTGCCGTGCACATCGCTCCCGGGAAGCGGGCCGGGAGCGGTGGCGGGCCGGCCGGTTCAGGGGGCGGGCTCGCGTGGGCACGGGTCCCGGCCCCTGGGCGGTGAGCCGGTGCGCGCGTCGCCTACCGCACGGCGACGTAGTCCCCGGTCGACGACCTCGCTCCGGAGGTGGAGTTCCCGTAGTACGTCCACCGCCATGTCCCCGGCCCGGTTGCTTTCACCGTGGCCTTGAGCGCGCCCGTACTGTTCGACGTCGCTTTCCCGACCGTCCTGTACGAGGAGGTGCCCGCCGCTTTGAACTGCAGGCTCACCGTGCGGCCCGCGTACCCCTGGTACGTGTGGGTGTCCCAGTTCGCCCGTGTGACCCGCCCGGACACGGTGATCGTCTTCCCTCTCGCGACCGGCTCCGGCGAGGCGTTGACGGTGACGCGTGTGGCCCGCTTGACCTGCAACGGGAGGTTCTCGTCGTCGGTGTCGTGGGCGTCACCGGCGAGGAAGACACGGGCGGCGGTCCTCCAGGTCCCGGCGTCCTCGTTCCCGAAGTCGAGGTGCCGCGGGTCTATGTACAGCCATTCCTCGAAGTCGCAGATCCCTTTCGCCTTGTTCACGATCTCGCAGTCGCTGCCGATGACGGAGCTGTGCAGGGTGTCTCCGCCGTCGGGCCTGCCCCGGTAGGGGAACACCGTCGGACCGGAGTCGTATTTGAGTTTGGTCGTCATCCGGAAGACCGCATGCACCTCGACCTCCTCCTTGACCCCGATCACGATCGGCTTCCCGCCGTTCACCGCGACCCCGGTGAAGGAGACCCCTCCCTCCGCCGCGCCGGCCGGCACCGCCGCCGCCCCCGCGAACGCGACGGCCACTCCACCGGCCGTCACCGCTCTCCACACCGTCTTCCCCATCTTCGGGCCCGTCCTTTCCCGTACAGCCTGGACCGAGCGCGTAGGAGCACCGGCCAGAGGTTCGTCCTCGCGGCTGACTGGAGGACAACGGAAGGCTGTACGCGGTTGTATGCGGTGCGGCAACGATTTGATCACCACGACGCCGCCCTGGCCGGCTTCACCGCGCATCACCCGTCCCAAAGGCTGCCCCGTAATCCCTGGCGGGCGTGCGACGACAGCCACGGCACCTCGCGGCGTTGTCGGAACGTCCGCATACTCCCCCAGTGGCTTCGCCCGGGGGTACCCCCATACGTACGCGAACGCCCCTCCGCCTTGCGATGCTCCCCCACAGCCTGAACGGCGCGGGAGGGACCCCCACCGTCTGACGCCGCACGCTGCTCCACCACGGATTACGGGACAGCCTTCAGGAGCCACAGGTGGTCGAAGTGCGCCGTTCCCGGGTGAGCCCGGGTGGAGGCGAACAGCACGTCCGCCGTGCTCCCCGGGACGGTGGCGAAGGCGTGCGGGGTGTGCGGCGGCGCCTACGGCTTCCGCGGGGCTGGAATCGTGGCCCTGCCGGGAGTACGGGTGTCTGGACTGCGGACGGAGGCGGCCGGTGACACCGTCCGCCCCGCGGTGGCGGAGGGTGCCCGCGGTGGGCTGTGGAGCGGCGGATAACGTGCGGGCATGGCGATGACGGAGAAGCGGCGGGTCCTGTACCGGCAGGGCACGGGGTTCTGGCGGATGACGGCGAAGTGGGTTCTGGTCTTCGGGGCCCTGTACCTGTTGGACGGCGGGCTGCTCCGGTCGTGGGGCGACGCTCTGGTCTGGCCGATGATCGGGGTCCTGCTGTGGGTGCCGTTCGGGATCGGCGTCGTCTGGTACCCGAAGAAGGACCAGCGTGTCGAGCTGACGGCGCGTGGACTACGGGTACGGCGCAAGCGGCTGCCGATGGAGCAGGTGAACCTGCTGCATGTGGCACGGCTGTGGCTGGAGGGCCGGTCGACCGCCGACGACCAGCCGGTGCCGGAATGGAGGCGGTTCGACCGGGTGGTGTGGGTGCCGCTGCGGGACGGCCGGGCGTTCGGCGTGGAGTTCCGCGACCCGGCCGCCTTCGCCGAGGTCTTCGGCGCCTTCGCGGTCGAGGCGTGCGGCGGGCCCGACGTCGTCCGCGCGAGGGCCGCAGCGGCGGCCTACCCGGATCCGCTTCCGATGCGGCCCCGCTCCGCCGGTGACGCGGGCTCCTGGCCGGACCTCCTGGACGTCTTCAACTGACTTGATCCTGTCGGGGATCTTGGTGGGCCGGGCTCAGGTTCCGAGGGTTCGCCAGGAATTCGACCGGGGCAGGCCGTTATGGTCCAGGAAGGTCGTGAAAGCGGTCGGCGGTCTCGGTGGCGATGCTTCCTCGGCCGCTGACCGGCTGCTGAGCCGTTCGATGTTCACGGCGATGGCTGTAAGTACGTGTTGCAGGGGGCTCTTGTCCTGTTCTCGGTAGCGGCAGCGGCGGATGCCGTGTCCGTGGGCGGACTCATCGATGGTGCCCCCCACTCCGGAACGGACCGCGTAGCAGGCCTTCCGCTCGGGTGTCTGCTGCTCCGCGCGGACGCGGACCTGCAGGTCACGGAGTTCTCGCGGGGGAAAGCCGGTTACGGGAGCTGGCGCACCGGGGGCGGTCCGGACAGGGCCGGCACTGGCCTTTGGTGAACCGAGCCACGGTCAGAGGTGCTGCGGTGGGCGAGACGTCGGGTAGGGCCGTGCCGGCCCTGCCCGTGACCTGACCCGGCACTTAACGGTACAGCTCCCTTCGGACCGCGCCGAGGAAGCGCGGTGGCGGGCTCGGCCGGGACAGCCTCCGGATCGGCGCTTACGAGCGTCTTCGCGGTCCTCCGCCCGTCGCCGCGCGGCGCAGAGGGCTGGCCGAGCGGGTGTTCAAGCGCCGTCGGCGACGCCACAGGAGAAGGGCGAAGGGAACAAGCAGTGCCGGCAACAGACGGATCGCCCAGGTACCTGCCGAGACGGGCTTCTCCGCCGGTCCAAGGCCGGCAACCGCCTGACGGGGGGTGGGAGCGCCGAGCCAGACCGCGTCGCCGCGGCCGGTGACGGACGGGGCGCGGAGGGACCGGTCCACGCTCGCGGGGAGCGTGGCGAACTCGGTCCCGAACCTTTCCTCCGAGAGTTCGCGGAGGGGCACGCTGGTGAAGTCCACTCCGCCGTAGACGTACCTCCTTACATAGGTTGTGCCGCCGCTAGTTGTCCGGTCGGTGACCTTGAACTCGCCCTTCATGTAGGAGTCGACGTGCGCGTCGAAGGTGTCCCGTGGCTTCCAGCCGTCCGTGATGCGCCATTCGGTGATGTCGCCCGAGTTCACGAGCTCGCCGTAGGCGGTGTCCTTCCTGAGGCTCAGGTCGCGGTACCACTCGGCGGCCACCCGGGCGAGGTAGACGCGGCGTAGGGCGGCGTACTCGGGAGCGGTGTTGATGGCCTTCCTGAGCCTTGGCAGGAGCAGAGTTCGTTCCAGGTGTTCGTTGTGTTCCTCGGTCGCCTGGTCCTGACGCAGGCAGGAGGGGGCGCCGGCGGCCGCCCCGTCGTCCGTCTCCGTCTTCACGTCGAGGGGCGCGTCGAGGATGTACAGCTTGTCGTCGTCCTGGTAGACCGTCGCGGGCGCGGGCAGGATCCAGTTGCGGGACGATACGCAGTCGCCCCGGATGCCGTCCCAGTAGCGCTTGCCGAGCGGGGTGTGCGGATGGATGAGCTTGCCCACGGTCTTCTTCATCTGCAGATCGGCCTCCAGCAGGACGCGTCCGGCATCTGTGCGGCCGAGCTGGTCGTCGACGATGCGGTCGGGTTCGTCGGGGTGGAGGTTGACCCAGAAGCTGTGGGGGTGCAGGGACAGCCAGACGAAGAAGGCGTCGGAGGTCTGGGTGGCGGCCGCCAGGCCACTGGACGGGCGGAGGTCTCTGCCGGAAACGTTCACGGCGGCACGGAAGGCATGCTGCAGTCCACTGCCGTCACCGGGGTCCGCCAGGTACTGCAGTTGCAGGGAGGAGAAGTCGATGCCGCCGGTCGTCTCGGACGGCGGCTCCGCCAAAGCCTTGCCGAGGCCGGTGTCGGCGGTGTCAGTGGCGGTGCTTTCGGCGCACTCCGGTCCCATGGCGCCCGCCTGGGGGACGAGGACCAGCCCGGCGCGGTGGTCGTGCCGGCCGCAGTGGCCTCCTCGGCCGCTTCTCATAACCTTGTTGGCCTTCGCCGCCGTCTCGTACCTGTGCTTGGTGTTGCCTTCCTTGAGCGCGTCCTTCCGTTCCTTCTCGGCCGCGAGCTCTTCGCGGAAAGCCGGGTCCTTCGGCAGTACCTGACTCGCCTCGGTGAGCAGCCGCGTCATCTTGCCGTGGTAGTCCCCCACTCCGTGCCGCGCGCTGAAGATCCGGTCGGTCGTGGCCGGCAGCTTGCGATCACATCTGGCTTCGCAGGGCGAGAAGTCGCTGTAGACAGTGAAGAGACGCTCGCGATCCGGCACGCCGTAGTAGGCCATGAGGGCCAGGATCAGTTCCTCGGCGTGCAGACGGCTCATGACGAGCTTCTTCCCGCGGAAGACGGACCGGTCGTTGGCCTTCTTGATGATCATGACTTGTTCGATGTGCGGCCGCTCGTCGAGGCGAAGCTGCCGGTGGAGTTCGGGGGCGTTCTCGGTGATGTCCGCGACGTCGACGACCTCATGTCCCTGCGTGCGTACGCCGTCCAAGCCCGTGATGTCCACGAATCCCATGGCCAGCACCCTTCCCACTTCGTTCGGGCTGGCGATGTGGATTGCCTTTCTCGCGACGTATGCCATCCGCCCGACAGGGTTGTCGTGCAGGTGTTCCAATTCCGTTTCGTGCGGGCCGGAAGGCTTCGGTCCCATCGCTGCGGTGGAGGCTGCCGGACCGGGGGCGGCGAAGCCCCACGCGAACGCCGAGAGCAAGGCGGTAAGGACGTGCAGCACGGCGCGAGGTGCGGGCCTGTTCACCGATCGTCCTCGGACTTGATCGGCTGCCCGTGGCTGAACACCTGGTCGATCAGTTCGAGATCTCCGGCTTCGGGGGACTCCGGTCGGCTCAGCGCGCGGGCGATCCAGAGCACTGCGACCGCGATGACCACGGCCCATACGACAGCGGACGCACCACCGGCCACTGTCTCGGGGCACTCTCCGATCCACAGGGGAATACCGCCGTGGTAGGTGGGGGCCGCGCACTGTGCCGAGGCAGGTGAGGTGGCGCCGAGGACGAGCGCTGTGGTGGCGGTGGTCAGAGTGAACAGCCGCACGGCAGGAGAGCCGGTCATGACAGAGCCTTCCGCTCGGGTAGCGCGGGGGGACGCGAGGAACCTGACGTGCCCTTCAACTCCAGGACCCGTCCCCGGAGGAGCTCCTCCTCCGGGATGAAGGAGTCGGCGCCCGCACGACGGCGGTGCCAGCGCTGTGTCGCAAGGTCGAGCTGGGCCTGCTGGAGCCGCGCGAGGTGGCGCCGCCCCGCCATGCCGTCGCGGCGCCACACGCGCAACTCCAGCAGAAGGCGCCGGCGCGGCGAGAGCAGCAGGCCGATCTCCGGTTCAGTGACCGCGCCGCGGCCGGATGCGACTTCGGTGATCAGCGCGTCGGTCAGGCCGGCCGCCTGCGCCCTGAGACCGCGGCGGAGGATCAGCACACACAGCGTGACGAACACCCCCGTAGCGATGACCGTCATCGCCGGGATGCCGACCAGCAGTCCGAGGGCCTCGTCGGCGAACCGGTCGGCCCTGTGCCCGTCGAGACGCATCAGCACGACATCTGTCTCGAAGTGGCCCCCCACCGCCGCCAGCAGCCCGCCCCCGGACGTCAACAGACGGTCCCGGCGCGACGGCAGCCAGCGTGCCGCGCCGATCCCGGCGCCCGCGAGGGCGGTGAACGCCACGTGCGTGGTGAACAGGCCGACCACCTGCCGGTCCCAGAGCTGGGTGAAATGGTGATCCGGGTTGACGAGGTCCAGGTAGTAGGCGGTTTCCGTGAAGTTGTATCCCAGTGCGACGGCCGCGCCGAGGACCAGCCCGGAGACGATTCCGTCGATGTGGCGGCGGAAGAGCAGGAAGAGAACGGCGACGCCGGCGGCCTTGCCGACCTCCGTCACGACCGCTGTGTGCAGGGGAAACAGGGTGTAGAGCTCGCGGGCTCCGTCCAGGGGGCGTTCCCAGGAGCCGGACATGAAGTACCCCGGCACGGACCGCTGCATCCACGTGATCATGACGAGACCGAAACCCCCGCCGATCAGCGCACCCCAGCCGAAACCGGACACCAGCAGCCATCCGGGCATCCGCCGGTAGAGCTGGACCCGGTGGACGAGGAGCAGCGCCGCCGGCGTGGGGAGCAGGCAGAGCAGCATCTGCGGCAGATTGCCGGCCATGACGGACAGCGGCATGATCGTGAAGGGCGCGAGCAGTGCGCCGAGAATGCCCAACAGGCAGGCCTGGACGGTCTGCGCGCTCGGCACCCCCGGCGCACCGCCCGCCTTCAGCGGGCCGGCTGCGTGCTGTGCTTCCCGTGGGCCGTTGCGGCGGGTGCGCAGCAGCACGAGGCCGAGGAGGGCTGCCACGCCCCATCCGACGGGGAGCAGGATCCGCGTCACCCGGAATGACACCGGCTCCGGCAGCAGGAAGTGCTTCACGAAGGCGGAGCGCGAGACGGGCTCGGGTGCTGCCCAGGCGAACACCTGGGCGACCAGGTACATCCCAGTCAGCACGAGCACCACGGTGATCACGCCGGCAGGCCAGGGCCGGGACGCGTAGCCGGGAGGCTCGGCCGGTACCGGGGGTACGGTTTCGTACGGCACACTCATGACGCACCGCCGGTCCGGGGGAGATCGGGCACGGTGGGAAACGTGGGGGGAAAGCTCGGCACGGAGGTCGGCAGGCTGTTCCCCGGCGGTGCCTCGGGAGCGAGGGTGGGGAAGCCGGTGGGCAGCGTGCTCGGCAGACCGTTCGGCAGATCCGTCGTCCCCGGCGGGATCGGCACATCTACGGGAAACGGCAACGCCGGTACGCCGGACAGGCCGAGCACGGTGGCGACGCCTGCGGCGGCGGCCCCGATCGTCCCTACGGCCGTCATGAGACGCGCATAGGGCCGGGGGCCGAGTTCGGGCTCGCAGGGTGCTGTGCGATGCGCCGCTGTCCGGCCTCCGGCGCCGGCGGCCGGCGCGTCTTCCTGTGCGGCGGATTCCATGATTCCTCCCTCGAACGGCGCCGCTCATGGGTGGTTCTCCCGGCGGCATCGACGAACGGGAGCCGGCACGCGGCTCTCGTTCGCCCTGAACTGCTTGGTGCGGCCGGGTCAGCCGGTGCGGGTGATCTGGCCGGCGTGAAGGTCGAGCTTCTGCAGGAGGTCCTTCGCGTGGCTGGGGCCGGTGATGCCGTCGACCTGCCGGGTCGCCTCGGTCTGCAGGGTCATCTGCACGAATCCGTGCTGGTCACTGGCCGTCTGGACCGCCTTCCGCAGCACGGGGCCGCCCATCGTGCAGACAGCCCGTACGGTGGTACCGGGCTTGGCGGTGGGCAGCCGCACGGTGCAGGAACCGATGTCCACGGAGCGGGGGTTGCCCAAGCGGTAACCGTCCTCGTCCTTGTGCAGGAGGGCCTTGAGTGCGAGTGCGTACCGGGCGGTGACGGACTCGTACGGCATACGATTCGTCAGGCTGACGGTCACGGTGACGGTGTGGCACAGCGCCCCGCACTCTTCGTCGACGGTCTCCGAGAGCTCTTCCGGGTCGGGTTCGGTGCTGATCGGTACGACGGACGGCAGGGAGCGGACGGCCGTGCGCATAGCCTCGTAGGTGCCGCGCGCCGTGGCCGCGTTCTCCGTGCGCACCGACAGCTTCGCCACAGGGTCGAACATGGACTCGTGGGGCTCGCCGTCGCCGTCGTGCAGGACGTCGAAGCCGGAGTAGCCGAGCAGCCGGTGCGGTGCGGACGCCGTGACCCAGTAGGTGCCGGCCCGGGTGCCCCCGCTCCCGAGCACAGCGACAGGTGCGGCATCGGCGGGTACCCCGGCCGGCCGCGGGAATCGCTCCGCAGCGGAGGAGGGGACCGGCGAGGTGCCCCCCTCGGCCCCACCGGTGGCCTCAGCTGCGGACGCTAGGGACGAGGCGAGCGGAGAAGGGGCCAACCAGTCCAAATCCAGCCCGAGCACCTGGCGGGTACCAGCCGGCCGACGGATCTCGGTCCAACGGCCGGCATGCGCTTCGGGATCTTCGACGCCCATCATCTGCAGCATCACGCGATCGGCCTTGACGAACGTTGCCGCGCCCGCGACCGACACAACCTGCGCCTTGTGATCATCGGCGGTCACGGTGCCGAACACATCACCGCTGCCCATAGCACGCAGGTCGGCGGTGACGTGCGCTGACGCGAGGGCGGATGACCCTTCCGGGAACCAGTCGTCGTATTGCCACGACCCTGACCAGTGCATGACCTTGGCCTGTTCGACCGCCGCGCCGGTCTCCTTCAAAGACGATGTCGGCGGAGGGCCCGAGCCTGCGTCCGGGCTCCGCCCCGAACAGGAAAGCAACAGGAGGGCGCCGACGACCGAGAGGGCGCCTGAAAGACTGGGCAGCCGTGCGCGCTGCCCCTGGTCCTGGCGCCGACGGTTGGTGACCAGCTTGATGCCGATGACACGCACGCCGCCCTCCCCCTGTCTTCGGGCCCCTCCGTCACCCCCGCCAAGCGGTGCTCCTCGAAGTCCGTGAGGCTGGGGTGACAGTCACCGGCCGGCCTTCACGGCACCACATCAATGACGTCTGCTTGGTAGAACGCTTCGAGGCATGAAGGGTTACGCACCACGTCATTGTTGAATTCTTACCGGATCGGGTGATGGCGCCACACCTTGAGACCGTGCCCTATGGGGAGTTCGGTCGCTGGGCTCGCCATGGGGCGGTACGTGGAGTCGGATTGTTCCGGACGGGTTGTGGGAGATCGCGGAGTCGCTGATCCAGCCGTCGTGAAGTTCCTCCTGACCTCGGACACTCGTTTCTTACGCTGCCGGCTAAAGGCTGTCCCGTGATCCGTGGTGGATCGGCGTGCGGCGTCAGACGCGGTGCATCGCAAGGCGGAAGTCGGAGGCCGGCGCCAACCCGACAGGGTCACACTTGAACTCCTCCGTGTCCCGCTTGCTGCGGTTGCTCTTGCTCAGCGTGAACCACTTCCCCCGAGACCCATCCGTCCCAGTGTCCACGTGTCCAGGTCAACGGGGAGCTTCACCGGGGCCCTGACCCGTCTTCAGCCTTTCCGGTGGGCCGGCGCGGCTGAGGAGGCGAGGGGGTACGGCAGCCGGGCGGCGAGCGGCCTCAGTACGAGGGTGAGGAGGGCCACCAGCAGGGCGCCGAGAGCGAGGCCCGAGGCGACGTCGTGTACGTAGTGCACCCCCGCCGCCACCCGCGACAGCCCGATCATCAGGGCGACGGGCACGACAGCCCATGCCGTGCGGGGCACGGCGAGGAGGCACGCGGTGGCGAACGCCGCGGCGATGACGGAGTGGTTGGACGGCCAGGACCAGTCACCGGGGGCGGGGCACGTGAGGACGGTCTCCAGGGACAGGGTCCGGCACGGCCGCTGCTCGGTGACGAGGATCTTGACCAGTTCGCTGGTCAGGTAGGCGCCGACGACTCCGGCACCGGCGCAGACCAGGGTCCGGAACGCGTGGCGGTCACGCAGCCAGGTGTGGAGGGCGGTCCCGCCCGCGGCCGCGACGAGGAGGAGCAGCCCCTTGTCGGCGACCAGGCCGGCCGCCTCACCGAAGGGCGACCCCTCGGTGGTCCGGGCGATCGCGAGGTAGAGGGCTTCCCTCGCCGGGAAGGATGCCAGGGCCAGGGCCGTGAGGACGGCGATCACTGCCGTGGTGGCACGCAGGACACCGGGGCGCGGGGAAGGGACGGTGCCGTGCGCGGCCGGCGTCCGGGGGTTTCTCATGGTCATGGCACCGGACGCTACAAAGGCGCGGGCCCGTGCGGATCTGCCCGTGGTCCGGAGTCCTCTATGACCACGGTGGTAGCGCCGCTCGGGAGATCTCCGACTTCCGGCGGCCTCCCGTACCGCCGCCGCCTGCGAAAATGGCGGCATGGACCAGCGCATCCGACGGGCTCTGAGCCGTCGCCTCGTCGCACCGGGGGCCGTCCTCGCGCTCGCCTCGGTGCTCCTGATGAGCGAGCCCGGGCCGTGGGCGGCCCTGCTGGGCGCGGTCGTCGCGTTCGCCGTCGGGATCGGCCCCTCCGGGGTACGCCGTGGTGCCGTGGCGCTTCTTCTGGCCGTGCTGCTGAGTACGGTCCTCGTGGCGGCGGGAGGACCGGAGTGGCGGGAGTCCGTCCGCGAGATGGTGTTCGCCCTCGCGCGGACGGGGATCCCCTGGCTGGCGGGGGTCGCCTGGCGGCTGCGCCGCCAGGTGCGACGGCAGGCGACCGAGGCACTGGCCCAGAAGCGGCGTGAACGCAGCGCCCTTCTGCGGGAGGAGCGCGACGGTGAGCGGCTCGCACTCGCGGAATCGCTGCACGACGACCTGGGTCACGCGCTGAGTCTGGTCGCCCTGAACCTCGGCAGGATCGAACTCGATCCGGCGCTGCCGCCCACCGCGCACGAGACGGTGACCACCGCCCGGCGTCAGCTGTCGCAGGCCGTCGAGCGCCTCGGCGCCTCCGTCGCCTCCCTCCGTGACGGGGCCGCCCCCGGCGTACCGCACTGCGACGACGTGGACGCCCTGCTGGAACGTGCCGGGCGGGCGGGTGTCGAGGTCGAGGTGACCGGGATGCCGTCTCCCGGGCAGCTGTCGGCCTTCGACCGGGAGAGCCTCACGCGTGTGCTCCGGGAGGCGGTGACCAACGCCGTGAAGCACGCCCCCGGGCAGGCTGTGCGCATCGGGTTCACCTGCGGCGAGGCGCTGGAGGTGACCGTGCGGAACCCTGTCACCGGTCACCGTGCCGGGACACTGTCCGGTACGGGCCTGTCCACCCTCGCGCGCCGCCTGCGGGCCGAGGGGGGCGAGCTGGAGACCCGGGCCGGTGACCGGGAGTTCTCTCTGCGCGCCCGTATCCCGCCCAAGGGCCCCGCCTCTCCCCCGGCCGCCGCCGTACGGGAGGCGCCGGCCGACGACGGAGGGCACGAGGACGCCGTCCTGACCGGCGCCCGGCGGCGTGGCCGTGCCATTCTCGCCGGTACCGCCGTTCTGGCCGTCGCCGTCCTGGGCGCCGTCGAGGCGTTCGACGCCTTCGAGACCCGCCGTGCGCTGCTCTCCTCCGAGGACTTCGCCCTGATACGCGTCGGCGACACCCGGACCCGGGCCGCCCGGCTGCTCCCCTCCCACGAGGTGCTGCCCCGGCCCGCCTCGGCCCCCGGTACGGACTGCCATGACTACGCCGTCACCGCGGACCCCTTCGACGACGCCTCCGGGGACGCCTACCGCATCTGCTACACCGCCGGCCTGGTCGTGTCGGCCCGGTACGTGTCCCCGGAGAACCCTTGAAAGAGCCCCTGCCCGCGCGGGTACGTGTGCTGGTCGCCGACGACGAGCCCCTGGTACGGGCCGGGATCGTCGGCATCCTGGGCACCGACCCCGCCATCGACGTCATCGGCGAGGCCGGCACGGGCCATGAGGCGCTCGCCGCCGCACGGGCGTGCCGTCCGGACGCCGTGGTCCTCGACATCCGTATGCCGGGTCTCTCCGGACTGGAGGTCCTGCGCGAACTCCGCCGCGCCGGACCGCCGCTCCCCTGTCTGTTCGTCACGACGTTCGGCGAGGACGACTACGTGGCCGAGGCGCTACGGCTCGGGGCCGACGGTTTCGTCCTGAAGTCCGGTTCCCCGCACGAACTGCTGCTGGGCGTGCACGCCGTGGCCGGTGGCGGGGCCTTCTTCTCCCCGTCCGTGGCCCGCCGTCTCCTCACCGGCCGCCGGGTGGGCGAATCCGGCCGGGCTCACGACGCCCGCGCGCGGTTCGACCGCCTCACCCCGCGCGAGCGGGAGGTGCTGCGCCTTGTCGGCCAGGGCCTGACCAACACGGAGATCGCCGGGCGGCTCGTGCTGGCGGAGGGCACCGTCAAGGTGCACATCTCCTCGATCCTGCGGACCACCGGTGCCCGCAACCGGGTCGAGGCCGCGCTCGTGGCGGTCCACGCGGGGGAAGCCTGACCCGGCGCCCCGCCGGCGGGCCGTCCCCTGTTCCGGAGGTGGTCGCCTGTCCCGTCCGGCGGACCGTTCCTTCCGGCTGCGGGCTGCGGGGAGTTCCCCAGGACCGTGCACCCTGTTACCAGTTGCGCCCTGCCTCGTCAACCACCCCTGGTTCACGCGGAGTACGGAGTCCTATGGTGGTGGCGTGACAGACATGAGCTGGTCCGACGTGCTGACGCGCGGTGCGGCGGACCCCACTTTGACGTTCGCCCGCCGTAAGTGGAACGAGCGGGGGAAGTTCGTATGGATCGCGCCGGAGGCGGTGGTGCAGGCTCCGGACGGTCATCGCTACCGCCTGTGCGCCACCGTGTATTTCAAGGATGCGGACGATGTCGTCAAGGCGTACCAGCCGAGCATGGACGGCATGACCGAGGCCGACGACTGGTATGTGGGCGTGTCCGGGGCGAAGGGCGGGCCCGCCGCTTCTTCAGGGGCACCGGCCCGTCCCTCCGCCTCGCCCTGAACGGCCTGGCCCGGAGGCCACGGGCCCGGGGACGTGAGGTGTGCCGTGGCGGACGGCCGCGGAGTGCCGCCCGCCACGGTCACGGCGAAGCCGCCCGCGTCAGCGGACTTCGGTGGTCCGGCGCTCCTTGAAGGCGGCGCAGTTGGAGTTGTCCACCGACACGTACACGTTGTCGATGCTGCCGCCCCAGCTCACGCAGTGGTTCTTGCCGTAGACGTATCCCGGGCCCGCGTAGGAGGTGTAGTTCCCGGAGTCGCCGGCCCACTCGTCGGTGTCGGGGACGTAGAGGTACACGGACATGGCCTTGGCCGTGCCCGGGTTGGTGCGGATGGTCGCGACGCAGTTCCTGCCGTTCGAGGAGTTGTACGTCAGGTAGACCGTGCCCAGCGAGCCGATGGGCGCCGAGTTCACCGTCTTGTAGGAGCTGCCGCAGACGCCCTGCGGTGTGACGTTGGGCGCGGCGGAGGCGCTTGCGCCGAAGGCGGTCGTGGTCCCCACCACCAGCGCGGTCAGCGCTCCGGCGGCCGCGAGGCTACGCATGCTTCCCATTTTTCCCCCTTGTGTGTCCGAGAGCTGTTTGCTCCCACTTGATGTGACCCTTGAGCGACATGGATGGTTGTGTCGGCTTCCCGGGGAAACGAGGGACGGTGCGGGCGCCCACGTCAGCACGGTTGTGAGAGGTCCGGGTCGTAGCCGGTCACCTTCCATCGCCCGCTGTCCCCGCGTTCCACCGTCGCCTCGACGCGGTACCGCGACGGCTGGTCCGTGGGCAGCGGCATCGGCCAGCCGGTCAGGGTGTCCAGGACCCTCCGCTCCGACTGGTCCACGCAGTCCTCGACCCTCGCGGTGGGCAGCGGCGCGCCGGTGTCGAGGCGGGTCACCCGCGGCCGGTGACCGAGGTCGCCGCGGATCACCGTGCGGTCCTTCCGCATACGGGCCAGCTCTGCCGAGAAGGCCGACAGGACACCGGGGGCCGCGTACTCGGCGAGGTCGGTTCCGCGCGCCGAGGCCGTCCGGTACGCCTTCATCCGCTCCGCCGACATGGCGGAGTAGACCCTCAGCACCTCCGTCTCGGCCTCCGAGTCCGGGTCAGGGTCCGCGGGAGACCGCGAGGCCGTGGGCGGCGTCCCCGGCTCCACGGCCGGGGGCGCCGTGCGGACGGCCGCGGACGGTTTCGCGTCGTCACCGCCGTTTCCGCAGCCGCCCGCGGTGACGGCGAGCACCACTGCGGCGCAGACACTCAGCGCACCCCGGCGGGTGTGCTTCTGCCGAACTGTCGTCATCGGGGCGCCCGTCCTCCGGTCCTGTACCGCTCACCGGTCCAACGATCCGGGGCCTGGCAGGTCACTGCCGTCCGCCACGGCTCGGCCGGGCAGCCGGCGGGCGGGGGGCCGGAGCTCTCAGGCCGGGGTGACCGTGCCGCCGGGCGGCTGCGCACCGGCACCGGGCTCCTGGGACGGCTCGCCGAGCTGTTCGCGTACGTAGTTCCAGAGGACGGCGATCAGCGCGGCCACCGGCACGGCCAGCAGGCTCCCCACGATGCCGGCCAGGCTGCCGCCCAGAGTGACGGCCAGCAGGATCACCGCCGCATGCAGGCCGAGACCGCGGCTCTGGATCATGGGCTGGAAGACGTTGCCCTCCAGCTGCTGGACGACGACGATGATCGCCAGCACGAGCAGTGCGTCGGTCAGCCCGTTCGACACCAGTGCGATGAGCACCGCGACGAACCCGGCGAACAGGGCGCCGATGATCGGCACGAAGGCGGACACGAAGGTCAGTACGGCCAGCGGGAGCACGAGCGGCACCCCGAGGACCCACAGGCCGAGCCCGATGAAGACCGCGTCGAGCAGCCCGACGAGGGCCTGCGAGCGCACGAACGCGCCCAGGGTGTCCCAGCTGCGCTCGGCGACGACGGGGATGTCCGTGGCGAGCCGGCCGGGCAGTTGGCGGCGGAGCCAGGGGAGGAACCGGGGGCCGTCCTTGAGGAAGAAGAACATCAGGAAGACGGCCAGGACCGCGGTGACCACTCCGTTGACGACCGTGCCCACGCCGGTGGCCACGGCGGAGACCGTGGTGCCCAGGCTGTCCTGGATGCGGGCGATCGCGGAGTCGAGGGCTTCGGTGATCTGGGCGTCGCCGATGTTCAGCGGGGGGCCCGCGGCCCATTCGCGGAGTCGCTGGATGCCTTCGACCACACCGTCCGTCAGTTCACCCGACTGTGACGCCACGGGAACGGCGATCAGCGCCACGATGCCTCCGCCGACCGCCAGGGCCAGTACGGTCACGGTCGAGGCGGCGAGCGCCGGGGCCCAGCCGTGCCGGCGCAGGAAGCGTGCCAGGGGCCAGGTCAGAGTGGTGAGGAACAGGCCGACCATCAAGGGCCAGACCACCGACCACATGCGGCCCAGGACCCACAGGGTCACCGCGGCCGCCACGAGGACCAGCAGCAGATCGGCGGAGACGCGCGCCGACGACCGGAGCGCTGTGCGGGTCTTGATGGAACTCAACCTGGCAGACATGCGGTCACCTTATGGCGCGCGCGGCACGGCCCGGGGCCCGCCCCCGCCGTACGGGGTCCTCCGGCCGGCCCCCGCCCCGGACGCAAGCCCCGGCGAGGGCAACGGCGTTCGGCGCTCGGGCGCCGGGGTGCCCGTACCGGGGCGCTCCCGTCCCGACACGGGCACCCCGCCCCGGCACGGGCGGAAGGCCCCGCCGTCCGGAGGCTCCGCCTGCCCGGGGGAGGCGGGAGCGCGCTGCCGTCCGGGGCCGTACCGGGGTACGGGCGGTGCGCCCCGGGCGTCAACGGCGGCTGCGCACCAGCAGGTAGAGGAAGTACGGGGTCCCGATCACCGCCGTCATCAGCCCGGCGCCGAGCTGGGCCGGTGCGATCACCGTGCGGCCGAGCAGGTCCGCGGTGCACACGAGCAACGCGCCCAGGAGGACGGCGACCGGGACCACACGTACGTGCCGCCGGCCCACCAGGGCGCGGGCGGCGTGGGGTGCCACGAGCCCGACGAAGCCGATCGTCCCGGCCGCGGCGACGGCGGTGGCGCTGAGCAGCACGCTCAGCGTCAGCAGGGCGAGCCGTCCGGGGGCCAGTCGCATGCCCAGGAGCCGCGGGGTGTCCTCGTCGAGTGCGACCAGGTCGAGTTCCGTGCGCCGTACGGCCGCCACGGCGCAGCCGGCCACGAGGACGGCCAGGAGGGGGAGCACATCGGGCATGGTGCGGCCGTAGGTCGAGCCGGACAGCCAGGTGAGCGCCTTCGTCGCGTTGAACGGGTCGGTCAGCACGATGAGCAGGCTGATCAGGGCGGTCGTGCCGGCCTGGAAGCCAATGCCGACGAGGACCAGGCGGTTTCGCGGGAACCCTCCGCGCGCGGCGAGTCCGAAGACGAGTACGGCGGTGACGGCCGCGCCCGCGAAGGCCGCGCCCGCCACTCCCCAGGCTCCGGCGGCCGGGACCGTGGTCACCAGGAGCACCGCCCCGAGCGCGGCGCCTCCGGAGACGCCGAGGACGCCGGGTTCCGCGAGCGGGTTGCGGGTCACCGCCTGGACGAGCGTGCCCGCCAGGGCGAGTGCGGCGCCCGCGAGGAGTGCCGCGAGGACCCGGGGGACGCGGGTGTCCAGGACGAAGGTCACGGTCCGGCCGGCCGTGCCCTGGGCCCAGTTGGCGACGTCGCCGAGCAGCAGCTTGCTGTCGCCCAGCAGGACGGAGGCGACCGTCACGCCGACGAGGGCGAGGACCAGGACGGACAGGGTGCTGACGAAGACCTTCCGGCTGCGGATGCGCAGCCGGTCCGGTGCCGCGGCCTCGGAGGTGTCCTTGGCCCGGACCGCCATCACGACCAGGAACACCGCGCCGACGAGGCTGGTGACGACACCGGTGGGCACCCGGACCGCCGAGTCCGCGCTGACCAGGGCCCTCAGGGCCACGTCGGATCCGAGGACCAGCGCGGCTCCGGCGAGGCCGGCGACGGGTACGTGCGCGCGGTTCCGGGCGAAGGCGCGGAAGCGGCGGGCGAGGGGGCGTACGAGCGCGGGGGCGCACAGGCCGACGAAGCCGATCGGGCCGGCGAGGGTGACGGCCGAGGCGGAGAGCAGTGCCGCGAGGACGACGACCGTGACGCGGGTGGAGCGTACCGGGACGCCGAGTCCGCGTGCGGCGTCGTCGCCGAGGGAGAGCGCGTCGACGCGACGGCCGGCCAGCAGCAGTCCGACGAGGCCGGCGAGGGCGACGGGGGCCATCTGCACCACGCCGTCGAAGCCGTTCTGGCCGATGCTGCCCTGGTTCCACCGGTAGAGGCCCTCGGTCTGTTCGGGGAACAGCAGGAGCATCCCCTCGGTGACGGAACCGAGTCCGAGGGCGAGCGCGCTGCCGGCGAGGACGAGCCGGACGGTGCCGGTCCCGAGCCCGGAGAGTCCGAGTACGACGGCCGCCGCGGCGAGCCCGCCCACGAAGGCGACGCCGGAGGAGGCCAGGATCGGGAGCGAGGTGCCGGTGACGGCGACCGCGCCGAGGGCGAGGTAGGAACCGGCGTTGACCGCGAGGGTGTCGGGCGAGGCGAGGACGTTGCGGCTGACCGTCTGGAGGGCGGCGCCGGCCATGCCGAGCACGGCTCCGACGAGGAGTCCGGCGGTCATGCGGGGCAGGCGTGAGGCGACGACGACGGAGGCGTCGGCGGCGTCGGCCCGGCCGGTGAGTGCCTTCCACACCTCTCCGGCCCCGACGGAGGCGGTGCCCTGGGTGATGTCGAGGAGTGCGAGGGCGGCGACCAGGACCAGGAGCGCGGTCGTCACCGCCGCCGCCCCCGTCCGGGACGTGAGAGCCGCTGGACGGGGGGCGGTGGTGCTGTCTGCGGTGACGGCCATCGGGTTACTTCGTCAGCGCTTCCACGAGGGAGTCGGTGTACGCCTCCATCGACGCGGGGCCGCCGAACATCCAGATGCCGTCGTCCAGCCGGTGGACGTCGCCGGCCTTGACGAACGGCAGGGACTTCCATACGGAGTTCCCGGTCAGCACGCCGCTGAAGGGGTTGCTGTTCTTGTCCCCGTCGTTGCCGATGTAGGCGAAGTGGACACCGTCACCGAGAGCGGTGAGGCCCTCGACGTCGGTCGCGGCGAGGCCGTACGCCTTGTCGCCCTCGAGGGTCCAGGCGTTCTTCAGGCCCAGCTCCTCGTTGACGGCTCCGATGAGGGAACCGCTGGTGTAGGGGCGGACGGAGACCTGGTTGGAGGTCACGTAGCCGTCGGCGAAGGCGATGTCCGCGCCGGCCAGGCCCGCGTCGGCGAGGGCCTTCTTGCCTTCGGCCGTCTTCGCGTCGAACTGCTTCCTGAGCTCCGCGGCCCGGTCCTCGGTGCCGGTGGCCTCGGCGATGAGGTCCACAGTCTCGAACATCTGCCCGATCTGGTCCGAGGAGTCCGCGGAGGTGACCTGGAGGACCGGGGCGACCTCACGCAACTGCTTCACGGCCGCCTCGGGCAGGTCGTCGGTGGTGACGATCAGGTCGGGCGAGAGCGAGGCGACGGTGTCCATGCTCGGCTCGCCGCGGGTGCCTATGTCCTTGGGGTCGTTCTTCAGCGGGGCGGCCTTGACCCACGTCGTGTAGCCCTTGACGTCGGCGACGCCCGCGGGGTCGACGCCGAGGGAGACCAGGCTCTCGACGACGTTCCACTCGGTCCCGACGACCTTGGTGGCGGGCTTGTCGAGCTTCACCTCGGTGCCGGACGCGTCGGTCAGGGTGATCGGGCCGGCGTCCTTCGCGGAACCGGCGGCGGAGTCGGTGGCGGCGGGTTCGGTGGTTCCGCAGGCCGTGAGGGTGAGGGCCGCGGCGGTCGCCGCCGCGGCGAGAAGGAGGCGTCTCATGGGGTGGTGCTGAGCCTTTCGCTCCGGGTGTGGTGCCGGCCCACGGCGCGGGTGCGCAGCCGGCCGGTGAGGGGGTCCGTATCGACGTCGATGCGGATGCCGTACGTGTCGGTGAGGCGTTCGGGGGTGAGGACCTCCTGCGGCGTGCCGTCGGCGATGACACGTCCCGCGTGGAGCAGGACGATCCGGTCGGCGACGGCCGCCGCCTGGTCGAGGTCGTGCAGGACGACGCCGACGGCGATGCCGTGGTCGTCCGTCAGGTCGCGGATGAGGTCGAGGAGTTCGACCTGGTACCGGAGGTCGAGGTAGGTCGTCGGCTCGTCGAGGAGGAGGACGCCGGTCTCCTGTGCGAGGCAGCCCGCCAGCCACACGCGCTGGAGCTGCCCGCCGGAGAGGTGCTCGGCGCCCCGGTCGGCGAGGTCCTCGACACCCGTCATCGCCAGGGCGCGGTCGACGGCGGCCCGGCCGCCGGGGTCCTGCCTGCCCCAGCGCCCGCGGTAGGGGTAGCGGCCGAACTCCACGACGTCCCGTACGGTCAGCCCGCCGGGGGTGGGGCGGCTCTGGGTCAGCAGCGCCACCCGGCCGGCGAACTCACGGGCGGTCAGGGCCAGGCCGTCGGTGTCGGTGTCGATGGTGAGCGTGGCCGTCCTGGCCCGCTGCAGTCGGGCCAGGGTGCGCAGGAGGGTCGATTTGCCGCTGCCGTTGGGCCCGACGAGCGCGGTGACCCGGCCGGGGCGCAGCGTCAGGCCGGCGTCGTGCACGACGTCCGTTCCGTCGTACGCGACGGTCACGCCCGCGGCCGACAGGGTGTGGCCGCGCCTCGGATTGCCGGGACTCTCTTCAGCAGATCTCACATGACGAAGGTTAGCCTAACCTTATGGAGCTGGGAACCGGGGGGTGTCTGAAATTCGCGTACGCCGGGGATGAGGGCTGGTATACGGCCGATCCGCCCCGGAGGGCGGGGGCCTGGCGCGGGCGGCTTCCCCGCACCGGGCCGTCCGCCGCGTGAGGGCGGGCAGGGCCACCGCGTGGGGTCAGCCGTCCCGGGGGTCCTCGGGTCCCGTGTCGCCCAGGGCCCGCCGGTCCTCGTCGGTCCACTTGCTGGTGTCCCGCGGTTCGACGTAAGGCTCCTCCCGGCGCGGATGGCCTGCGATGATGGCCCGCTCCCGCTCCGTCTCCGCGTCGAACTCCAGCCCCAGCAGGATCGCGAGATTGGTGATCCACAGCCAGACGAGGAAGATGATGACACCGGCCAGCGTGCCGTAGGTCTTGTTGTACGACCCGAAGTGCGCCACGTAGAGGGCGAATCCGGCCGAGGCGACCATCCAGATGAACAGGGCCAGCAGGCTTCCGAGCGAGACGAAGGTGAAGCCGCGGCCCTTGGCGTTGGGAGCCGCCCAGTACAACAGAGCCAGCATGAAGGTCACCAGGACGACCAGTACCGGCCATTTCGCGATCGACCATACGGTCAGCGCGGTGTCACCCACTCCGAGCGCGGACCCGATCTGGCGGGCCAGTCCGCCGGTGAACACGACGATCAGCGCACTGACGCAGGCCAGGACCATCAGGGCGAAGGTCAGACCGACGCGCACCGGCAGTACCTTCCACACCGGGCGCCCCTCGGGCATGTCGTAGACGACGTTGGAGGCGCGGATGAACGCCGCGATGTACCCGGAGGCCGACCACAGGGCGGCCAGCAGGCCGACGACCGCGAGGGCGGAGCCGAGACCGGCGCTTCCCTGGAGCTGGGTCACCGCGCCGGTGAGTACGTCGCGGGCGGAACCCGGGGCGAGTTTCTTGATGTTGTCCAGGACGGACTGGGTCGCCGACTCCCCGGCGATACCGAGCAGGGAGATCAGCACGAGCAGGGCGGGGAACAGCGCGAGGACGCCGTAGTAGGTCAGGGCGGCCGCGCGGTCGGTCAGTTCGTCCCGCTGGAACTCCTTGGCGGTGCGTTTCAGGACGGCCATCCAGGAGCGCCTGCCCACCTGGGTCGGTGAGTCGGGGACGTCGCGCTCCACCTGGGGGTCGGGTCCTGGTTCCCCGCCGTTCCCGCTCGGCGGACCGCTTCGGTGGCTGCTCTGTTCGTTCGGCATACACACCGTGTAACCGCAGGTGCGCCGCACCATGCGGGCCGGGACCGTTTTCACTGGCGTGGAACGGCCGCCCGTCCGCGGGGCCGCCGGTGCGGGGCTGCCCGCGAGTCCCTCGGTACGGGTACTTTCGCCGGTCTTCCGGTGCGGCCGGTGACATCCCCGGGGCGGATCCCCAGCGTGCCCGACCGACGGCTCCCCCACCTCAGGAGGTCACCATGAAAGGCCTGATGCGCCGTGTCCCCGGTGCCGCGACGGGCTCAGCTCCCCGGACACCGCGAGCCGGGCGCTTTTTCCGGCCGGAGCTCTTGCTCGCCGCCGTACTCCTCGCTCCCGCCCAGACGGCCGCCGCGGAACCCGCCGTCGTGGCGGGCGGCGGAACCGGGCCCCACCCGGCCGGTCACGAGACCGTCCCCGGCCTGCCCGGCCACACCGTGTACCGGCCGGACGTCCTGCCGGATTCCGGGAAGCTGCCGATCGTCGCGTGGGGCAACGGGGCGTGCCGGGCGGACGGCACCTGGTTCCGGAACATCCTCACCGAGTTCGCCTCCCACGGCTTCCTGGTCGTCGCCAACGGCGTACCGGGGGGTTCGGGACAGACCTCGTCGGACATGCTGACCAACGCCCTCGACTGGGCCGTCGCGGAGAACAGCGCTCCGGGCAGCAGGTTCCGGGGCAGGATCGACACGACGAAGATCGCGGCGATGGGTCAGTCGTGCGGTGGCCTGGAGACCATGGAGGTGGCCGACGACCCGCGTATCGACACGACCGTGATGTGGAACAGCGGCCTGATGAGCCTGTTCGACAAGTGGACGCGGCTGCGCCGGCTCCACGCACCGATCGCCTACTTCGCCGGCGGGTCGAAGGACATCGCGTACGAGAACGCGCTGGACGACTGGGACCGGCTGCCCGCCTTCATGGGCAATCTGGACGTCGGGCACTACGGCACGTACGCCGAGCCGAACGGAGGGGAGTTCGGTCGCGTCGGTGTCAACTGGCTGAAGTGGCAGCTGAAGGGTGACACGGCGGCGAAGGCCGAGTTCGTCGGCCCGGACTGCGGTCTGTGCACCGGTGAATGGGACGTCATGCGGAAGAACTTCTCCTGACCTCTCCTGATCCGGGGCCTCCGCCGGGCCGCCCCCGCCCCTCACCGGACACCCATGAGCCGTATGCCCGCTGACCGGCCGGCGACAGGGCACCCGGCGACAGGGCATCCGGTGACGAGGCGTCATCTCCCGTACGCCGTGCGGCAGAGATCCAGGACCTCGGCGGAGGCGATCCCGTCCCCGGTCGCGCACACGGCCCGCATGTCGTACATCTGCCGCGGCTGCGGTCCCCGGGCCGCGCCCGTCCGTCGCGGTTCGGGGCGGGCGGGGGCGGGCCCGCGGGCCTCCCGCCGCTCCCGCGGGGCGGCGGGAGGAGTGGCCCCCGTCTTCCGGCCCGCCGAGGGCGCCCTTTCCGTACGCGCCTCTTCCGTACGCCGCCGCGCGCGGTCCCCGTCGTCGCGGTGTCCGCCCGGCCCGTCCAGGGTGTCGTGGAGGGGTGACGGGGCGGCGGGAGGGGCGGAAGCGTGCGCGGAGGGTGTGTTCCGGGAGTGCCCGGAGGCGGTGGGAGCCGGCCCGGGCGGGCCCGCCGGTACGGACACGCAGCCCGCCGTGCCCAGCAGGGCGAGGATCGCGAGGGAGGTCGTCCGCAGGTTCATACCCCGGTCAACGACGCCGGGCGCGGGCGGACACGTCCGGGGTCCGGTCCCGGCGGCGCGGTGCGGCGCCCGGCGGGGCCCTCGTACCGCCGCGGAGCCGTGCGGTCCGGCGGGAGACCCGGTGTCCGGCTCAGTGGGCGATGCCGTCGATGAGTTCGCGCGCGCCCTGCCGGAGCAGGGTCACGGCCACCGAGGTGCCGAGAGTCGCGGGATCCAGCGGTCCCGCCCACTCGTGTGCGTTGAGGACCGTCTTGCCGTCGGGGGTGAACACACAGGCGCGCAACGAGAGGTCACCGTTGCGGTGGGCCGTGGCGTATCCGGCGATCGGGGAGTTGCAGTGACCCTGGAGCACGTGGAGGAACATGCGCTCCGCCGTGATCTCCCGGTAGGTGTCCGAGTGGTTGAGGGCGGCGACGGCGTCGATCGTGGTCTCGTCGTCCTCGCGGCACTGCAGGGCGAGGACACCGGCGCCGATCGGCGGGCACATCACGTCGGTGGACAGGACGTCGCTGATGGCGTCGGCCCGGCCGATGCGCCTGAGGCCCGACACGGCCAGCAGCAGGGCGTCCGCCTCGCCCCCGGCCAGCCGGGCGAGACGCCGGTTGGCGTTGCCCCGGAACGGGATGCAGCGCAGTTCCGGGTGTGAGGCGGCGAGTTGGGCGACGCGGCGGACGGAGGAGGTACCGATCCGGGTGCCTGCGGGGAGTTCGTCCAGGGTGAGCCCGTCCGGGTGGACGAGGGCGTCGCGGATGTCGTCACGTTCCAGGAAGGCGGCGAACGTCGTCCCGGCCGGCAGCGGGCGGTCGGCGGGGATGTCCTTGACGCAGTGCACCGCCAGGTCCGCCTCGCCGGCGAGGAGCGCGGCGTCCACCTCCTTGGTGAAGGCTCCTTTGCCTTCGACCTGTGAGAGGTCGCCCATCCACTTGTCACCGGTGGTCCTGACGGGGACCACTTCGGTGCCGAGGGCCGGGTACCGGGCCGCCAGTTCGGACCGGACGCGCTCCACCTGCGCCAGGGCCATGGGCGAGTCGCGGGAGACGATACGGATCAGCTCAGGGACGGACATGGCGCTCACGATAGACCTCCGCGCTCGTGCGCCGGTCGTCCGGCGCGCAGGACCGGCGCGGGCATCCCTGCCTGCCTCCGGCGATTTCCGGCCCCTTTGAACGGTTCCCCGTTCACGGGGGTGTCGCGCATGCGGCTCCGGAGCCGGCCCGGCCCCGGACGAGGGATGCCGTCCTGACCAGCGTGCTTATGCCGTAAGGGGTGGCCGTGGCGCCCCCTGCGGGCTCGGGGGTCCCCTTCGGCCGGGTCCGGACCCGGTCCCGCGGTGCCGCGGCCGCTGGCCGATTCGCCGCTGTGCGCCCTTGCCCCGGCCTCCGGTGGGCTGTCAGCCCTCCGGAGGTGTCCATAGCATGTGCTCCCACGGTTGCACATCTCTGAACGGACAAGGGGCCGGATGAGCCACGGGGAAGCCTCCATTCCGAGCGTCATCGACGTGAACGTGCCGAGCGTCGCGCGCATGTACGACTACTACCTGGGTGGCAAGGACAACTATCCGGCCGACCGGATCGCCTGTGAGCATCTGCTGGAACGTGTGCCGAGTACCAAGGTCCTGGCGGTGAACAACCGTCATTTCCTCCGCCGTGTGGTGCACCGTCTCGCGTCCGAGTACGGGATCCGCCAGTTCATCGACCACGGTTCCGGGCTGCCCACGCAGGACAACGTCCACCAGGTCGCCCAACTCGTCGACCCGGGTGCGAGGGTGGTGTACATCGACAACGACCCCATCGTGCTGGCCCACGGCAAGGCGATCCTCGAGGAGAACGACCGTACGGCGGTCATCCAGGCCGATATGCGCGACACGGACGGGATCCTCGGTCACCCCGAGGTGGTCCGCCTGATCGATTTCGACGAGCCGGTGGCGGCGCTCTTCGTGTCCGTGCTGCACTGCATCCCCGACGAGGACGACCCTGCCGGGCTGGTGCGCCGGGTGGCCCGGCGGCTGGCGCCCGGCAGCTTCCTGGTGGTGTGCCAGCTGGTGAGCGAGGACGCGGCCACCCGGGACTTCGTCACCGACTTCATGGCGGAGTCGACCGGCGGCCAGTGGGGGCGGGTACGCCGGCCCGAGGACGTGGGCGTCTTCCTGGAAGGGCTGGAGGTGCTGGAGCCGGGCCTGGTGGAGGTGTCCACCTGGCGGCCGGACTCGGACCTGGCGCCCCGGCAGGAGACCCAGGAGTGGATCGAGTACGGCGGCGTCGGACGCAAGCGGTGAGCGGGGGGTGCGGGCGGCTAGCGCCGGGCCTCAGCCGTAGCGTTCCAGCGCCTGGCGCAGCAGCCGCCTGCTCTCGACGGGGCTCGGGGACTGGGCGCTGAGGGAGTCCAGGATCCAGCGGTACTCGTCGGTGCTCTCCCGCTTGGTCACGGAGGTGGCGTTGGTCAGGTGCTCGAGGTAGGCGACGTCGGGCAGCTGGGCCATCGCGAACCTCAGATAAGTGATGCCGCTGCCCGGTGAGGTGTGGGCCGTGACCTCGAAAGGCGCGACCTGCACGATCACATGGGGCAGTTCGGTCATGTCCAGCAGGTGGCTGAGCTGCTCGCGCATCACCTGGCGCCCGCCCGTCGGCCTCATCAGTACCGCCTCGTCCAGCAGTACCCAGAGCTTGGGCGGATCGCTGCGGTACAGCAGGTCCTGTCGTTTGAGGCGGAGTTCGACGCGCCGCCGGGTGACCTCCTCCGGCTCGATCGCGTGCCCCGACCGGACGACCGCGTAGGCGTAGTCGAAGGTCTGCAGGAGTCCGGGGATGTAGTGGCTCTCGTAGGTACGGATGGACGCGGCGGCCTCTTCCAGGCCCACGAGGGGTTCGAACCAGTCGGGCAGGACGTCGGCGTACGAACGCCACCAGCCGCGCTCCCCCGCCTTGTTGACCAGGTCGAGGAACTCGGCCGTGCGTGCCGGGTCGGTGACTCCGTAGAGCGTGAGCAGGTCGGCCGCGTCGCGTTCCTTGCACGGTGAGTGCCCTGTCTCCATCCGGCTGATCTTCGCCGTGGAGCAGCGGATGCAGGCGGCCGCGACATCGGGGGTGATGCCCGCTTCGGCCCTCATCCTGCGGAGCTGCGCACCCAGGATGAGCCTGAGGACGGTGGGGCTCGCCCCGGCGGCCGGGGCGAGCGTCGGTTTCCGCGACGGCTGCAGCGGTTCGATGCCGGGCAAGGCGGGCTCCTGATGGCTGACGTCAGGACGCCAGTCTGCCACCGGGTGGCCCTGCCCGGCAGGGCGATTCCGTTCGGTTTCAGCCGATCATCGGGTCGAAGTCCCCGTCCCTCACGCCGGCGAGGAAGGCGCGCACCTCCGCCTGCGTGTACACCAGGGCGGGCCCCTCGGGGTCCCTGGAGTTGCGTACGGCGACGTCGCCGCCGGGGAGCAGGGCCATTTCCACGCAGTTCCCGCTCGGGTTGCTGTGGTGGCTCTTGACCCACTCGACCCCGGACAGGGAACCGGCCGGGACACCGTTGTCGATGCGCTGCATGCTGTCCATCCTTTACGGCAGTTGGTCGTGGCGTCTTCGGCACTCGGCGCCGGAGCCCGCGCACCGAGGCGCCGAGGATTTCTCCTGCTCACACCGTCGGTGCAATTCCAGGTGCAATTGCACCGATGCGCGGACGGCGAGGATACTAGTGCCCCTCCCGCCTCTCACGCACCACCAACACACCACTCACGGACGGCACTTCGCCGAAAAAAGCGGTCCGCCGGGGAGGGCCCCGCCGTCTCCCGCGGGGCAGCCGCCTCCGCGCGGGCCGGGTTCCCGCGCCATCGGCCGCCGACGACCGCTCCCTTGAATCTGGCCGAAAAAGGCGGGCGCCCCCAAAGGGCGGGGCATGGGCGGATGTATGGGCGGAGGGCGTGGGCGCCCGGTCCGGGGGCCGGCGCGGGTTCCGGACCCGGGGCCGGGCACGCGCCGCCGGCCCCGGTCCTTCCACGGCCCGGGGAGCGGGCCGGAACCCGGCCTCACACGGGCGGGGCGTTCATCTGCGGTGTCGCGCCACCCGTCCCGGGGCGGGGACAGGGACGGCGCCGGCACGGGGCACGCGCGGAGGCGGGGTGCCCGGCCCGGCGCCAGGGCCCGGGGCGCCCCGCCCACGGCAGGCAGTGGCCGTGGTCCGCCGGGACGCCCTCCGGCCCCCGGAACGGGCCGCACATCTGCGCGAGGGGCCTGCACGGCCAGGACGTGCGGAGCCGGCCCCGAGCCGTGGCCCAGGGGCGCGCGAGCCGGGGCGGGCTTCGGACGGCACCCCGCCGTGCGGCCCGGAGGACACGGCCCGCACGCCGTGAGCGGTGGCCCGCCGTGTGTCAGCGGCCCGGCGCATACCGTGGGCCCCGGCGCATGCCGTGGGCCGTGGACCGGCGCGCGTGCCACAGCCCGGCGCATACCGCGTGCCGTGGGCCGCCGCGTGCCGTAGGGCCGTCCTACCGGAGGGCCGCGGGAGAGCGCACGCTGCTGAAGTCGAGCGCGCGGTCCACCTCCCGCAAGGTCTCCTCGGCCACTCGCCGCACCTCGGCCGGAACATCGCCCTGCTCCTCCACCAGGCCCGCGTAGATAGGTGCGTCGGTTTTGTCTGCGAAGCTCACGTCGGATTGCCCATCGAGTCGGTCCATGTCCGCCGGTCGGCGGAAACGGGAGCCGAGTGTACGCGGTGTCCGTCGCGTCCCGTGGCGCGGTCCGGCGGAACGCTTTCGGATCATGCGTGAAAACCGCTTGCCCGCGGGCGGCCCGGCTGTCACGGTGATCACACCGAAGGGGTGTAGCTCAGAGGCCAGAGCGCCGGTCTCCAAAACCGGATGCCGCAGGTTCGACTCCTGCCTCCCCTGCTGTACGGCCTCCTCGGCCGGGCCCGCCGGCCGCCTTCCGGGGGCGGGGCCGCCCCCGGAAGGCGGCCGGCCACTGCCCCGGGCCTCACGCCAGGGAAAAGTGGCCGACGACACACACGCGTGCCGGTTACTCGATCACGAGTTCCACGTCGATGTTGCCGCGGGTGGCCTTGGAGTAGGGGCAGTAGGCGTGGGTCGCCTCGACCAGCTTGCGGCCCGTCCCGCCCTCGAGCGCCTCCGGCAGCTCGACGCGCATGACGACCGCCAGGCCGAAGCCGTCGCCGTCCTTGCCGATGGACACCTCGGCCGTCACGGCGACGTCCTTGGTGTCGAGCTTCATCTCCCGGCCGACCGCGCTCATCGCGCTGGCGAAGCAGGCCGCGTACCCGGCGGCGAAGAGCTGTTCGGGGTTGGTCCCCTCCCCGTCGCCCCCGAGGGCGGGCGGCAGGGCGAGCGTCAGGTCGAGCCGGCCGTCCGAGCTCACCGCCCGGCCCTCACGGCCGTTCGCGGTGGCGGCAGCGGTGTACAGCGCGTCCATGTGGGTGACCTTCTCTCTCGTACCGGTGGTGACCGGCCCGGCCACCACCGACAGAGTCCCACAGTTTTCAGTTGTGCACAACTGAATTGTGTGCAACTGAATATGGGCGAGGGATTACGCTGGTGGACATGACGTCACCGCCACCCCGCTCCCCCGACCCCGCGGAACTGCCCGACACCGAGCTCCTGCGGCTGGACCACCAGGTCTGCTTCTCGTTGCAGGCCGCGTCCCGGGCCTTCGGCGGCGTCTACCGGCAGGCGCTCAAGGAGCTCGGTCTCACCTACCCGCAGTACCTCGCGATGATGGTCCTCTGGGAGGAGGGCCCTTTGCCGGTGAAGACGATCGGCGAGCGTCTTCACCTGGATTCGGGGACGCTGTCCCCCCTGCTCAAGCGGCTCGAAGCGGCGGGACTCGTCCGGCGCGAACGCAGCAGTGAGGACGAACGGTCGGTCGACGTCCACCTCACGGACTCAGGGGTCCGTCTGCGGGAGCGGGCCCTGCCGGTACCCCGTACGATCCTGCGAGCCACCGGTCTGTCGGTCCAGGAGGTCCTCTCCCTGCAGGAGACCCTGGGCCGCCTCACCGCCTCCCTGGGCCGGGCGGGCTGATCCCGCCGGGCCCGTGACGGTTCCGCGGCGCTCGTCCGGGCCCCGGGACCGCACGGAGGATCCGAGTACGAACGCATCGTGGAGCGGCCCATGAACCGGCGTCGGACACCCCGGTCGGCGAGCGCCGAGGATCTGCTCAGCACCTTGCAGCACCTGACGGCCCGCGCCCGGCAGGAGGTGGGTCCCCATCAGGCCCGCGTCGAGCTCGCCCAGGCCCTCCAGCGCAAGATGCTGCCGGCCACGCTGCCCTCCCTCCCCGGCATCCGGACAGCCGCCCGGTACGCGCCCGCGCGGGACGGGCTGGACATCGGGGGCGACTGGTACGACGTCTTCCTGCTGCCGGACGGGGCGCTCGGCCTGGCCATCGGTGACGTCCAGGGGCATGACGTGGAGGCCGCCGCGTTCATGGGGCAGGTCAGGATCGCGATGCGCGCCGTCGCCGGCACGGCTGCGGATCCGGGCGAGGTGATGGCCCGCACCAACGATCTGGTCCTCTCGATGGACTCCAGTCTCTTCGCCACCTCCTCGTTCTTCCGGCTCGATCCGGCGACCCGCGAGCTGTCCAGTGCGCGCGCCGGCCATGTCGCCGGCGTCTGGGCGACCGCCGACGGGCGGTCCGGGGTCACCACGGACGCCGGCGGGCTGCCCCTGGGCATCGACGCCGGACAGGACTATCCGGTCACCCGGCGGACCCTGGACACCGAAGGCGCTCTGGTACTGCTCACCGACGGGGTGATCGAAGGGCCCTCGATGCCGATCGGTGACGGGCTGGAGGAGGTACGGCGCCTGGTGAGCGCGCATGTCGGCGCCTCCGCCGAGGAACTGGCCGACACCGTGCTGCGGGCGGCGGCGCTGACCGGCCACGAGGACGACGCGGCGGTCCTCGTCCTGTGCCACGACAGGCCCCCGGGGCCCGGCGCCCCCTGACGCGGGGGCCTCAGCGCGTGTCACGCCCGCCCGCTCCCGCCGGCGGTGTCTGATGAGACACGTGATCCGCAGCGAGGAAACCAGACGCCGGGCCGTGTCCGTGCTGTGGATGCTGGGCATCACCGGTGCGTACTACGCGGCGGGGCGGATCGGACTGCTCAGGCCGGTCAGCGTGGAGGGGTCGGTCGTCACACCGCTCTGGCCGCCCACGGGCATCGCCCTGGCCGCCCTGCTGTGGCTGGGGCTCAGGGCCTGGCCGGCGATCGCCGCCGGTGCCCTGCTCAGCGTCGCGACCCTGAGCGGAAGCCTCGCTCCGCCCGGGGCCGCCATCGCCCTGGGCAACACGCTGGCCCCGGTCTGCGCCTGTCTCGCCCTGCGGGCGGTGGGGTTCCGTCAGGAGCTGGACCGGCTGCGCGACGGCGTCGCCCTGGTCTTCCTGGGGGCCATGGGGGGCATGCTGATCAGTTCCGCCGTCGGCGCGGTCACCCTCCTGCTCACCGGCGACCTCGACCGGAGCCACTTCTGGCCGGTCTGGTCGGCCTGGTGGGCGGGGGACGCGATGGGGGTGCTGACGGTCACCCCGCTGCTGCTCGTCATGCGCCGGGCCCGGTGGCCCCGGCTGGGCGACCGGTGGCTGGAGGCGTCGGCGCTGGCGGTCGTCGCGACGGGGATCACGTTGCTGGCCACCAGGGGCACCCTGTCCATGCTCTATCTGGTCTTCCCCGTCCTCGTCTGCGCGGCCCTGCGCTTCCAGCTGGCGGGCAGTGCGCCCTGCGCGCTTCTGATGTCCGTGATGGCGATCGTCGCCGGAGCCGACGGCGTGGGACCGTTCGCCGGGCACAGTGTGCTGGAGGTGATGCTCAACCTGAGCGTCCTCAACGGCTGCATCGCCCTGACCGGGCTCCTGCTCGCAGCGGTCACCACCGAGCAGCACAACATCCGCCGGGAGACCGAACTGGCCTGCGAGGAACTGGCGGCGCTGGTCGAGGAGCTCGCTCCGCGGCCGGACACGAGGGGCCTCCCGGACGGACCGGAGGGCCCTCCGCCCGCCCGTGGCTGACCCTCGCACCGGGGAGGGCCGTGGCCGCGCTCACCGCCGCCCGCCTCAGCGGGCCGCGTCCTGCGCACCGGCGGCGGTGCGGGGGAAGTGCTGCTCCAGGAACGCGTTGCGGAAGGTCCCGGCCGGGTCCGTACGGGCCATCAGCCGCTCGAAGTCGGCGTAGTGGGGGTAGAGCCCGCGCAGGGCGGCGGGAGGCGTGGTGAACACCTTGCCCCAGTGCGGCCGCGCTCCGAACGGCGCCAGCGCCTCTTCGATCGCCGTGACGACGGGGGTGACGGCCTCCGTGTCGGGCACCCAGGTGAAGTGGAAGGCGACGGAGTCACGGCCCTGGGCGGGGCTCAGCCACAGATCGTCCGAGGCGACGGTACGGATCTCGCTGATCTGCAGGAGGGGGGCGATGCGGTCACGGATGCGGTCCAGTGCCTCGTACGCGGCCACGGCGTCGGTCCGGGCGACGAAGTACTCGGACTGCAGTTCCTCGCCGTTGCTCGGGGTGAACTCGAGCCGGAAGTGCGGCAGCCGGGTGTGCCACGGACCGCTGACGCCCTCCTGCTCGGTGCAGTGCCGGGCGGGCATCCCCGGGACCGGGTGCCTGGGGCCCCCGGCGAGCGTCGCCCCGTACCAGGTGCGGGGTGCCGTGGCGGTGTCCGTCCCCTCGGTCCGCTGCTTGAGCCAGACCTGGTCGAGGGGGCCGTCGCGCCAGCTGGTGAACAGGCTGACGCTGTACGCCTGCGACATCACCCCGTCGAAGTCGGCGAGGAGCCGCTCCTGCGGGAGCCCTTCGTACACCCACTGCCGGATCTCGAAGGCGGGCACGAGGTCCAGGGTCACACTCGTCACCACGCCCAGCGCCCCCAGGGAGACGACGGCCCCCTGGAAGCCGGCGTCCCCGCGCTCGAGGGTGGCGAGTCCGCCGTCGGCGGTGACGAACTCCAGGGCACGGACCGCTCCGGCCAGGGAGCGGTTGGTCACCCCGGAGCCGTGGGTCCCCGTGGCGCAGGCACCGGCCACCGAGATGTGCGGCAGCGAGCCGAGGTTGTGCAGGGCGAAGCCGCTGCGGTGCAGTTCGCCGGTCAGTTCACCGAACCTCAGCCCGCCGCTGACCGTCGCGGTGGCCGCCGCCCGGTCCACCTCGATCCTGCGGGGCAGTCCGGCGACGGACACCAGGTCGCCGTGGGTGTCGGCGACCGTGTTGAAGCTGTGTCCGGTGCCCAGGGCCCTCAGCGCGGTTCCGGCCGCCACGACGGTCCGGAGCTCCGCCACCGAGGCCGGCGTGTGCAGCCGCCGCGCCGCGAAGGTGATGTTGCGGGCCCAGTTCTGCCGCTGTGCGGACGCCTCACGCGCCGAGTGACCGATCATGCCCACCGAGCTTACGCCTGCCCGCCCGCGGGCCGGGAGCGGCTTCGGTCAGTACGGCAGGGGCCTGCCGGACGGGGTGCGCAGGTCCAGCGGGCGAGGCTTCGCCGGCTGTTGCGGACGACGGACGATCCGGATGCGGCCCACGGCCACCACCCCCTCCTGGTCACCCGGTATCTGCCCGGACAGACGCTCTTCACACCTCTTTCCCGGGCCGGGTGGCTCCGGCCCGGTCCCGGACCGGGCGGAAACGGGCGGGCGCGGATGCGGACCCGGCCGTGTACGGAGACCCTGGACAGGAGGGGGACGCCGAGCCGAGGAGGAGCAGTATGTCCGCGATGGACAAGATCAAGAAGATGCTCAAGGGCCACGAGGACCAGGCCGGGAAGGGCATCGACAGAGCCGGCGACAAGATCGACGAGCGGACGCAGGGCAAGTACGGCAAGCACGTGGACACCGCGCAGGACAAGCTCAAGCAGCGGTTCGGCCCGGACCAGGGGCAGGACGGCTCCCCGCGCGGCTGAGGGCACCGCGTCCACAGCGCCCTGAGAGCTCCGGACTCCCCTTTCGTCTCTCGTCCGGAGCTTTGAGCGGGCGCCGGCCCACCGCGGCCGTTCCCGTGCCGGAGCCCGTGGCGGTTCTCCCGCCACGGGCTCCGGCACGGCCGGGGCCGGTCACGGTCTCCGGGGCCGTCGCCCGATTCCTGTTATCGTCCCCGCCGCACAGCGTCTCCCCTGTGTGGGAAGTGACGGAACAGGACCCCGGAAGGGTGGGCACAGCGTGGGCGAGGGACCCGGGACGGCGTGGGTCGAGGCGGCTCAGGCGGGAGACGAACAGGCCAGAGAACGGCTCGTCGCCTCCTGCCTGCCGCTGATCCACAACATCGTCGGCAGAGCCCTGAACGGTCACGCGGACGTCGACGACGTGGTGCAGGAGAGCGTGCTGCACCTGCTCCGCGGGCTGCCCGGACTGCGCGACCCCGGCAGTTTCCGTTCCTGGGCCGTCGCGATCACGATGAACCAGATACGCCGCCACTGGCGTGAGCGGGGTCCTTCCGGCCTGTCCGCCGACGGGCTGCGGGAGGCCCACGAGGTCGTCGACCCTTCGGCGGACTTCGTCGGGCTGACCATCATCCGTCTCGGTCTGACGGGGCAGCGCCGGGAGACGGCGCAGGCCACGCGGTGGCTGGAGGAGGACGACCGCGATCTGCTCGCGCTGTGGTGGCTGGAGGCGGCCGGGCAGCTCACCCGGAGCGAGGTGGCCGAGGCCCTCGGACTGTCCGCGCGGCACACCGCGGTACGGGTGCAGCGGATGAAGGCCCAGCTGGAGGCCGCGCGGGTGGTGGTGCGGGCGCTGAAGGCCGATCCGCCCTGTGTGCTGCTGGAGGATCTCACCGCGGGGTGGGACGGTGCGCCTTCCGCACTCTGGCGCAAGCGGCTGGCCCGCCATGCCCGGGACTGCACGGTCTGCTCGGGGCACCGGTCGGGACTGGTTCCCGTCGAGGGGCTGCTGGCGGGTCTCGCGCTGGTCGTACCGACGGCGTACGCGGGTGCTTCCGGGGCCGGGCGGGCGGCGTACGCGGGCGGTTCGGCCCTCACTCCGGCGGGACACGCGGGCGGTCCGGAGCCGGCGGCGTACGCGGGCGGCGGAGCCGGGGTGACCGGGGACCTGCCGGTGCCCGGCCCCGTGCACGCGCCGGGGGCCGGACGTGCCGAACGGCGCCGGAACCGGATACGCCGGCGGCGCCGGAACACCGTGGTGGCGGCGCTGGCCGCGGTCGGCACGCTGGGCGGCGGGGGGGCCGCGGTGCACCTCTGCACGGACGGTCCCGGCCAGGGGGCCGCGACCGCCGCCGGTACGCTGCCCGGTCCGCCGGACGGCGCCCCGGACGCGCCGGCGCCTCCTCCGTCCCCCTCCCCGTCCGTCTCTCCGGCACCGGCCTCGCCGTCCTCCCCCTCGCCGTCCCCGAAGGCGTCCAGGTCGCGGAGCACGTCCTCGGCCCCGCCGTCGGCGCCGGGGCCCCGGCCGCCGTCCTCGGCGCCCCCCGCCACTCCCGCTCCCGGACGGACGGAGGAGAGGACAGAGTCCCCCTCGGTGGCGGACCAGGTCGTACGGCTGGTCAACGCCGAGCGGGCCGAGGCGGGTTGCGGAGCGGTGAGCGGCAACAGCCTGCTGGCGAAGGCCGCTTCGCGGCATTCGGCGGACATGGCGGCGCGTGACTACTTCTCGCACACGTCGCCGGACGGGACGGACCCCGGAGCCCGTATCACCACGGCCGGTTACCGCTGGAGCACCTACGGGGAGAACATAGCGAAAGGGCAGAGCACGGCCGCCGCGGTGATGGAGGCGTGGATGAACAGTCCCGGCCACCGTGCCAACATCCTCGACTGCGCCTTCGAGGAAATAGGTGTCGGCGTCGAGGACTCGCCCGAGGGCCCGGTCTGGACGCAGAACTTCGGCACCGCCCTGTGACACCGCCCGGCCCCGGAGCGCCCTTCGTCCGCCCGTCCGGACCGCCGGCGCTTCACGTCCGCGAAACGAGCGGGTAGCACCCTCTCCACGTCCGCGGCCTACGCTGGCACCACGCCCACAGGCCGAAGGCGTCCGCCGGCGACGAGACCGACCGCCCCGCGGACAGGAGCCCGGCATTGCCCCCTCCCTTCGTCGTTCCCTCCGCTCCCCCGTGGCTCGCCCATGTGTTCCGGGCGCAGGGCGGCCCGGTCCCGTGGAACGCGGTGCTGCGTGGGGCGCTCGCCTCGGCGCCGCTGCTCGTGGCGGTGCTCGCCGAGCGGCCGGGCGCGGGGGTGCCCGCCGCGCTGGGAGCGATGCTGGCCGGTATCAACGACCGGCCGGGCAGCCGGCGTTCGTCGGTGTCCCGGCTGGGGGTTCCGGCGCTGGCCGGGGCCTCGGGGATGCTGTCCGGTTCCTGCCTTGCGGATGTGGCCGGACCGGGCCGCTCGCTGGTACTGGTCCCCCTGGTGTTCGGGGTGCTGGGCCTGGTCGCGGGGGCGGTGAGCTCCACGGGGCCGGTCGCCTCGGCGTGCGGCACCCAGGTCCTGGTGGCCGCCGTGATCGGGGCCGGGATGCCGTTGCCGGAGCCGGGTCCGGTGCGTTCGGCCCTGTTCCTCGCGGGTGCGGGCTGGCTGCTTCTGCTGCGGTCGGTGCTGCCGTCCCCGGGCCGGCGCCGCGGCACGGGGCCGTACCGCCTGGACGGCGAGAGGGAGGCGGTGGCGGCGGTGTACGAGGCGGTCGCCCGGCTTCTGGCGGCGACGGGCGGGCCCGGTGCCGGTGCGGCGCGCACGGCGCTGAGCGGCGCCCTGGACCGGGCTCAGGACGCGCTGAACGGTCCGCGGCTGCGGCGTCGCGCGAGTTCCTCGGCCGAACGCCGGCTGCACGCCCGGTTCGCGGCGGCGTTCCCGCTGGCCGAGGCGGCGACCGCGCTCGCCTGGGCCGGTGTGCCTCCGCCGCCGCGGGTGGCGGACGGCCCTCGCCGGATGGCCCGCGCGGTGCGCGCCGACGGCGCCTGCGGTGCGCTTCCCGCTCCCGCGCGTACCGGTGCGGGGCTGCGCGCGCTGGACGAGGCGCTGCTGGGGGCCGCGGCGCTCTTCGACCGCCCGCCCGGGATGCCGCTGGAAGCGCACCGGACACCGCGTCACGTCCCGGCCGCGAGGCGGGCTCTGGGTGCCGCGGGCCGTGAGTACGGGCTGCGGGTCGCGGTGTGCTGCGTGGCGAGCACGCTCGTGTCGCAGTGGCTGCACCACGCGCACTGGTACTGGTTGCCGGCGACCGCGGTGTTCCTCGTCAAGCCGGACCTGGGGCCGCTGCTCTCCCGGGTGCTGTGCCGGGCCGCGGGAACGGTGGCGGGCGCCGCGGTCTTCGCCGTACTGTGCCTGCTGCCCGCCGGACAGGCCGGGTGGGTCGGGCTGATCGCGCTCTGCGGTGCTCTGCTCCCGGTGGCGACACGTCATTTCGCGGTGCAGACGGCGGTCGTGACCGTGCTCGTGCTGGGCCTGGTACGGCTGGCCGGCGAGCCGCCCGCCACCTGGGCGCGGGTCGTGGAGTCGCTGCTCGCCTGCGCCACCGTGCTGCTGGTGGGGCATCTTCCGCTGCCCGGCCGGCGGGGGCACACCGTACGGGCCGCCCTCGACACGGCGGTCGCCGCCGCGCAACGCTATCTGGGACACGTCCTGGACGTCCCGGGGGACCAGGCGGCGCGGGGCGCGCTGCGGCGGGACGCCTACCGGTCGCTGGCCGCGGCGCGGGCGGCGATCGATCTGTCGGCGGCGGAACTGCCCGCCGTGGCACGTCACACCGCCGGTTCCGAGGGGGTGGCCCGCGCGGTCGAGCGGCTCGTGGACACGACGACCGCCTGTGCCGTGCAGCTGGTGCACCGCCCCGCCCCTCTGCCCGCCCCGCACGCAGAACTGCTCGCCGCGCGGCTGTCCGAGCTCGACCGGGCCCGGACGGCGGCCGGTGCCGCGGCACCGGCGTCCGTGGTCTGACGCCGGGCGGCCGCGATCCCGCCCGTCCGTATCATGCCGCCCATGATCGCCGAACTGCAGTGCATGGTCCTCGACTGCCCTGATCCTCTGCTTCTGGCGGAGTTCTACGCCGCTCTGCTGGACGGAGAGGTCAACCGTCCTGACAAGCGGTGGGCCGTCGGAGCGGACTGGGCGACCGTCCACACCGGGAGCGGCCTCGTCCGGGCGTTCCAGCGGGTCGACGGCCACCGGCCGCCCCGGTGGCCGGACCCCCGCGCCCCGCAGCAGGCGCATCCGGACTTCACGGTCCGGGACCTGGACAGGGCCCAGGAGCGGGTGCTCGCTCTGGGTGCGACCCTGCTGGACGGTGCTCCGGGTCGGGGCGGCGAGGGCCGGCGGGTTTTCGCGGACCCGGCAGGCCATCCCTTCTGTCTGTTGCGCCACTGACCCGGCCGGCCGCCCCCTTCCGCCCGGTGTGTCACCGTCCCGTGCCGGTACGCCGTCCTTGCCGTACGTCACCGGACGCGTCCGCCCCGGGGCCCGGACGCCTTCTCCGGGGCCCGGGGCGGGCGGTCAGCGGCTGATCAGTGTGAGGGCGGTGCAGGTGCCGCTCACCGCTCCGACGGTCAGGGCCGACACCGCCACGCAGCGCGCCCTGAGCCGTTCGTAGCGTTCGGTGTATTCGCCGCGCAGTTCGACGGCCCGGTCCGCGATCCTGGTGAGGGATTCCCGGCAGAGTTCCACCCGGTCCCCGACGTAGACGCGTTCGACGTCCTCGCGCTGGGCGGTGGTGAGCCAGGGCAGCTGCTCGGTGAACCGGCCGGCCCTGCGGCGGGCCTCCTCGACCTCGGCGTTCCACAGCAGGTAGCCCTCCACCTGGGCCAGGCCGCGCGCGCTGTCCTCATCGGGCTTCACAGCATTCCTCTCGTCTGCCCCGTCGTCCCGGGCGGCTCACCGGTCACTCGTGCTTGTCCCCCGGCGCCACCGCCACGGATTCCTCGGGCCGGTTCGTCATCTCGTCCGTGGCACGGACGGCGGGGTAGTGCAGGTCGAACGCCGGGGATTCCGAGCGGATGCGCGGCAGGCTGACGAAGTTGTGCCGCGGCGGCGGGCAGGACGTCGCCCATTCCAGCGAACGGCCGTAGCCCCACGGGTCGTCCACCTGGACCTGCTTGCCGTACTTGGACGTCTTCCAGACGTTGTACAGGAAGGGCAGCATCGACAGGCCCAGCAGGAACGAGGAGATCGTCGACACGGTGTTGAGCGCGGTGAATCCGTCGGCGGCCAGGTAGTCCGCGTAGCGGCGCGGCATGCCTTCGGCGCCGAGCCAGTGCTGTACGAGGAAGGTGCCGTGGAAGCCGAAGAAAAGCGTCCAGAAGGTCATCTTGCCGAGGCGCTCGTCCAGCATCTTGCCGGTGAACTTCGGCCACCAGAAGTGGAACCCGGCGAACATCGCGAAGACCACGGTGCCGAAGACGACGTAGTGGAAGTGCGCGACCACGAAGTACGAGTCGGACACCTGGAAGTCCAGCGGCGGCGAGGCCAGGATCACGCCGGTCAGACCGCCGAACAGGAAGGTGACGAGGAATCCGATGGACCAGAGCATCGGTGTCTCGAAGGACAGCGACCCCTTCCACATCGTCCCGATCCAGTTGAAGAATTTCACCCCGGTGGGTACGGCGATCAGGAAGGTCATGAAGGAGAAGAACGGGAGGAGTACCCCGCCCGTCACATACATGTGGTGCGCCCACACCGTCACGGAAAGGCCGGCGATGGCGATCGTCGCGCTGATGAGGCCGATGTATCCGAAGATCGGCTTCCGGCTGAACACCGGAATGATCTCCGAGACGATTCCGAAGAACGGCAGGGCGATGATGTACACCTCTGGGTGTCCGAAGAACCAGAAGAGGTGCTGCCAGAGCAATGCGCCGCCGTTGGACGCGTCGAAGATGTGCGCGCCGAATTTACGGTCGACTTCCAGCGCGAAGAGCGCGGCGGCCAGAACCGGGAAAGCGAGCAGGACCAGAACACCGGTCAGCAGGACGTTCCACGTGAAGATCGGCATACGGAACATCGTCATGCCGGGCGCGCGCATGCAGATGATCGTGGTGATGAAGTTGACCGAACCGAGGATCGTGCCGAACCCGGAGAAGGCCAGACCCATGATCCAGAGGTCGCCGCCCACCCCGGGCGAGTGCTCGGCGTCGGTGAGCGGTGTGTAGGCGAACCAGCCGAAGTCGGCCGCGCCCTGCGGGGTGAGGAACCCGGACACCGCGATCAGCGAGCCGAAGAGGTACAGCCAGTAGGCGAACATGTTCAGCCGCGGGAACGCCACGTCGGGCGCGCCGATCTGCAGCGGCATGATCCAGTTCGCGAAACCGGAGAACAGCGGCGTCGCGAACATCAGCAGCATGATCGTGCCGTGCATCGTGAACGCCTGGTTGAACTGCTCGTTCGACACGATCTGCGTACCGGGGCGGGCCAGCTCGGCGCGCATCACGAGCGCCAGCACACCGCCGAGGAGGAAGAAGGCGAACGAGGTGACCAGGTAGAGCGTGCCGATCGTCTTGTGGTCCGTGGTGGTCAGCCACCTGATGACCACGTTCCCCGGCTGCCTCGCGCGGACGGGCAGTTCGTCCTCGTAGGCGGCGGTATCGGTCTCCACCGATTCCGATGGGCCCCTCGTCGTCACTGCGGCACTCCTTCGGTCGACGGCCGTTACGGACTCGGCGACCAGAATGGACTTCCCGCGGCGGCACCGCCTGATATCTCGGGGGACTCCGCACCCGTGGTTGGAAAAGGACACTCCACTGGCGGATGGCACACACCGGTACGTTGACGCGGGGCCCGGGGCCGGGTGGAGGACGTGGGGGCCGTACGCGTCGGGCGGAGGGCGCGGAGGCCGACGGTGCCGGCCGGGGCGGGTCCCACCCGGTGGTGGTACCCGCCCCGGCCGGCGCGCATGCCGGCGGCCCTCAGCCGCCGGTGCTCACGCTCCGGTCGCCGCCTCGGGCGGGAGGCTGTCCATGAACGAGCTCACGGAGAACACGGCGCGCCCCGGGCCCGCCGGGCCGTATCCGGGCGGCGAGGACAGTCCGTACTCCTCCATGGTGGCGCGGTACGCCTCCAGCAGCCGGATGTGGTACTCGAGCGGTGCGCCGTCGGGGTTGGTCCTGCCCAGCGGTGTGGTGGGCTCCGGGCACCAGGTGGTGAAGCGCGGGGTGATGCCGTGCGACATGAAGAACCGCAGGCCCTCGGTGGTGGAGGCGATGGCCTCGTCGACCGTGGTGAAACCGAACGGCTCGGCCATCTCCACGCCGGCCACGAAGTTGGGGATGACGTTGCGGGCCCCGAAGACGCCGGCCGAGTCGAGGATGCGCCGGTGCCATTCGTCACGGCCCACGTAGCGCTCCTTGCCGGGGCAGTACAGCTCGAACAGCCGGCGGTCCCACACCTCGTAGTTGGGGTGGTAGATCTTCACCCCGTAGTCGTGAAAGCGCTGGACGTCGTCCTTGGGAAGTGCCTGGGCGACCACCTTGCCGATCCAGCGGCCGGGGAAGCGTTCCTCGATGGCCTTGGCGTAGCGCCCGTAGAAGTCGGCCTCGTCCCGTCCCTGGACGCGTGAGGTGATGGCGCCGCCGGTGAGGGTGTAGGCCGTGGTGGTCCGCGCGGTGTCGTGCCGGTCGATGATCTCCAGGGCCTCGAGGACCTCGTCGACGTCCTTCACCCCCGTGTAGGGGCGCCCCGCCGCCTTGTGCTGGCGCCAGTTGTGGTTGATGTCGCAGTACTGGCACTCCTCCTTCGCGCCGAAGTACTGGCAGACCCGGAAGACCGTGAGGTAGATCAGGTAGCCCCACTGGATGGTGGGGGCCACCTCCATCACGGACTTCCCGTTCTCCAGGGTGTGCCGGTAGTAGTCCGGCATCGGGGGCAGCCCGACGTCCGAGATCCGGGTTCCGTCGAGGTACAGCCCGAGCACCCCGTCGGGGCCGGCCGCCACCCGGTACGGGGACGCCGGGTTGACCCGCACGGACACCACGGTGCGGCGCAGGCCGTAGGGGCCGCCGGTGAGGACGATCTCCTCAGGCGGCCGGCGCAGGGCGGCGGCCCCCAGCTCCGGGAGGGTGCCGTGGTCGAAGGAGAAGATGAAGTAGGACTTCGGCTTGACGTCACCGTGTTCGTTGTCGCTGAGCGCGGATTCGTCGAAGGCCATGCCCCCGCGCAGCAGGTCCTCCTTGATCACGGCTTCCCTCGGGACGTGGGGGAATCTCTCCATGAGCTGTTCGACCAGTCGTGTGCGGTCGCCCGCGCCGGCGGGGGCGGTGCGGGTGCTCTCGGCGGGACGTGCCATGTGGGGTGCTCCTAGGGTCCGGTGTACGGGGGGCGTCGCCTGTACGCCTCCAGTACAACGAACCGGCGGGGCGATCCGTTCACGCCCGGCCGGCCGGCCTTCCGGCGGTCCAGTGGGCGGGCCTGGCCAGGGTCCCCGGCAGCCGGGTGGCGGTGCTGCCCTTCGCCGCGTTCAGCTGAGCCTGTGTGAGGAACAGCGCGCCGGTGAGATCGGCGCCGCTCAGATCGGCGTCGCGGAAGTCCGCGCCGATGACGTCGGCCGTACGCAGGTCGGCCCCGCGCAGGTCCGCCGCGACGAGGAGGGCCCCGCGGAGGTCGGCGGCGCGCAGATCGGCCCCCTTGAGCCGGGCTCCGATGAGGTCGGCGCCCCGGTGGCTCCGTCTCCCGCCCGGCCGCTCGGCGGACCGGACGAGTTCGCCGGTGCGGAGCAGGAGGGCGGCGACGTGGTCCCGGTGTCCCGCCACGTCCAGTTCCGCGAGTTCCCCGGCGGAGGCACGGGTGAACCGCTCGGTGGTGTGCAGAGCGGTGCGCAGTTGGGCGTGCAGGGGCGCGGCGGCACGCAGGGCCAGGGCCTCGGTGAGGTACCACAGCAGTTCGTGGAGCTGCCTCATCACGGGGAACACCTGGAACATCTGCTGCGCGGTCTCCGGCCGCTGCCGCCAGTCCCTTCCTCCGTAGGTCTGCCGGGAGACCTTCTGGCCCGCGCCGAAACAGTCGTACACCGTGCACCCGGAAAAGCCTTCCGGTCTCAGCCGGGTGTGGATGCCGCAGCGGAAGTCCTCGTCCAGGTTGGGGCAGGGCGTGCCGGCCTCCTTGTCCAGGGCGAAGTCCGCGGACGCGGTCAGTGTGAGTGCCACGCAGCACAGCCCGAAGCAGTTCGCGCAGTCGGCGCGCAGGTCCGCCCGCCGGGGGGTGGGTACGGATATCGGGTCGTTGCCGGGCACGTGCTCGTTCCTCCAGGCGCGTCGGTGGGAGCCGAGCATATCGGGCGTGTTCTCCGCAGCGGCCCGCCCGTTGTCGGTGGCGGGCCGCACACTGGGGGCAGGACACCGTACGGGTGGGAGGGGAGAGGGGTATGCGGGATTCTCACGGCACCGCGTTCGAACCCGCCACGGGGGACGGGCCGCCGTCCGCCGGCAGCCCTCAGGAGCGTGCCGGAGCGGTACGGACCGCTTTCGAGGGGCTGTTGCAGATCCGGCGGCTGACCCGTCCGGACCACGCGGACCCCGAGGGCGTGCCCGCCGAGTGGGAGCTGCACCGGCCGGTGAGGGCGGTGTCCCTCGTCCTGGAGTCGGCGGGGATCCCTCCGTCGGCGACGGGGGAATCGGGGGAGCGCGTCGCCACGGGGTACCGCGTGTCCGGGGGCGGGGTCCCCGGAGCGGTGCGGGTCGAGTGGTCGGGTCCGCCGGGGAGCGGTGCGGTGCACGACGAGGAGGAGGCGCTGGGGGAATGCCTTCAGGTGCTGCGGCGGTCGGGCTGGACGGCTCTCCTGTACCGGGGGCCGCGCCGCCGCCGGTATCTGGAGGTCGAGCCTCCGAAGCGGCCGGTCCGCGGGGCGGCGCGGTGAGCCGGTCCGCGCGGCAGCGCGGTGAGCCGGTCCGCGCGGCGGCGCGGTGGGGATCCGCGCGGCGGCGCGGTGGGGGCCCGCCCGTGCCGTGCCCCGCGTTGTCGGACCCATGGGGAATCCTTGACGGTCCGACCCCTTCGGACAGGAGACGACGACATGTCCCACGACGACGAAGTCACCGCGGCCCAGGCGTATGTGCGGTTGCTGGAGACCACACGCGCCGTGCTGGACGATCCCGCGGGGGCCCCGCTCCACCTGCCGTTGCTGGCCTCCCCCCTCGCTGAGGCGGACGACGCCCTGCGCGGCGCCGGTCTCCGGGGCAACGAGGAGCGCCTGTTCTCCCTCGTACGGCAGTTGCTGCCGGGCACGACCGGCCCGGAGCGCTGAGGACCCGGGGTATCGGGGGGCCGGGGAGCGACGGGGCGCGGGTGGCGGCAGGACACGGGGGCGGCGCAGCAGGCTCCGGCAGCGGGCCGGCCGGGCCTCCCGGGCGACGAGGCCGGACGCGGGCGGTGCGGTCAGTCGCGGGCGGTGCGGTCAGTCGCGCCCCGCACACCCTGGTGAATTGATTCAAGTCCTCCAAAAGCTGACCAGCACCTTGACTGACAGACGTACGCCTACTTAGCGTACGGACCGGTGAAACGATTCGATGAAACGATTCACTTTCCCTGTTTCCGCACGTTCCGCTCGCGTGGCTCGCCGCCCGGCCCTCCCCGGCCGCCGGGCGGGGCCGGCCGCCGGGCGGTTTCGACCACGAGGTGCTCATGTCTGATGTGTCGGCCGTCAAGGCAGCCCTGAAGTCCCAGGTCATCGAGACGCCGTCGTGGGGGTACGGCAATTCCGGGACGCGCTTCAAGGTCTTCGCGCAGGCCGGCGTCCCCCGCGATCCCTACGAGAAGCTGGCGGACGCGGCACAGGTCCATCGCCACACCGGTGTCGCCCCGAAGGTGTCGCTGCACATCCCGTGGGACCAGGTGGAGGACTACCCGGCACTGACCAGGCACGCACGGGACCTCGGCCTGCGCATCGGCGCGATCAACTCCAACGTCTTCCAGGACGACGACTTCAAACTCGGCTCGGTCACACACCCCGACCCCAAGGTGCGGCGCAAGGCGACCGATCACCTTCTCGAGTGCGTCGACATCATGGACGCGACCGGCTCGCCCGACCTCAAGCTGTGGTTCTCGGACGGCACCAACTACCCCGGCCAGGACAGCATCTCGGACCGGCAGGACCGGCTGGCCGAGGCGTTGGCGGAGGTCTACGAGCGGCTCGGCGAGGACCAGCGGATGCTGCTCGAGTACAAGCTCTTCGAACCGGCTTTCTACACCACCGATGTCCCGGACTGGGGCACCTCCTACGCCCACTGCCTCAAGCTGGGCCCCAAGGCGCAGGTGGTCGTGGACACCGGCCACCACGCCCCCGGCACCAACATCGAGTTCATCGTGGCGTTCCTGCTGCGCGAGGGGAAGCTGGGCGCCTTCGACTTCAACTCGCGCTTCTACGCCGACGACGACCTGATGGCCGGCTCCGCAGACCCCTTCCAGCTGTTCCGCATCATGTACGAGGTGGTCTGCAACGGCGGGCTGGCCCCGGAGAGAAACGTCAACTTCATGCTCGACCAGTGCCACAACATCGAGGCCAAGATCCCGGCCGTCATCCGCTCCGTCACCAATGTGCAGGAGGCGACCGCGAAGGCCCTGCTGGTCGACTCCGATGCGCTGGCCACCGCCCAGCGGTCCGGTGACGTGCTCGCCGCCAACGGCGTGCTGATGGACGCCTTCAACACCGACGTACGGCCGCTGCTGGCCGAGGTACGCGAGGAACTCGGGCTGGCCCGCGACCCGTTCGCCGCCTACCTCGCCTCCGGCAACCAGGACCGCATCGCCGCCGACCGGGTCGGCGGCACACAGGCCGGCTGGGGCGCCTGAGCGTCCCGCTCCCCCGCATCCGTCCGCTCCCACCACGAAGGAAATCCCATGACGTCCGCGACGCACCCCGAGGTCGCCGCCCTTCTCGACCGGGCGCACCGCATCGGATCCGACCCGCGCAACACCAACTACGCCGGCGGCAACGCCTCGGCCAAGGGGGCGGAGACCGATCCCGTCACCGGGCAGGAGACCGAACTCCTCTGGGTGAAGGGATCGGGCGGCGACCTGGGCACCCTGACCGAGGCCGGTCTCGCGGTGCTCCGGCTGGACCGGGTGCGTGCCCTCAAGGACGTGTATCCAGGGGCCGGACGTGAGGACGAGATGGTCCAGGCGTTCGACTACTGCCTGCACGGCAAGGGCGGCGCCGCCCCCTCGATCGACACCGCGATGCACGCCCTGGTCGAGGCCGCCCATGTGGACCATCTGCATCCGGACTCGGGAATCGCGCTGGCCTGCGCGGCCGACGGCGAGAAGCTCACCGCCGAGTGTTTCGGCGGCAAGGTGGCCTGGGTGGACTGGCACCGTCCCGGTTTCCAGCTCGGCCTGGACATCGCGGCCGTCAAGGAGGCCCGCCCCGGGGCGGTCGGCGTGGTTCTCGGGGGGCACGGCATCACCGCCTGGGGCGACAGCTCCGAGGAGTGCGAGCGCAACGCGCTCTGGATGATCCGTACCGCCGAGGCGTTCCTGGCGGAGCGGGGCCGGCCCGAGCCGTTCGGCGCCGTGATTGCCGGGCGGCGGACTCCGGGTGAGCAGGAGCGCCGCGAGAGGGCGGCCGCCCTCGCTCCGGTGATCCGCTCGCTGGCGTCCGCGGACCGGCCCCAGGTGGGCCACTTCACCGACGCGGAGCCGGTGCTGGACTTCCTCTCCCGCACCGAGCACCCCCGTCTGGCCGCTCTCGGCACGTCGTGCCCGGACCACTTCCTCCGTACGAAGGTCAGGCCGCTGGTCCTGGACCTGCCGGCCGACGTGCCGCTGGACGAGGCGGTCGCACGGCTCCGGGTGCTCCACGAGGAGTACCGGCAGGAGTACCGCGCGTACTACGAACGGCATGCCGTTCCCGGCTCGCCCGCGATGCGCGGCGCGGACCCGGCCGTCGTCCTGGTGCCCGGGATCGGGATGTTCACCTTCGGCAAGGACAAGCAGACCGCTCGGGTCGCGGGTGAGTTCTACCTCAACGCGATCAATGTGATGCGGGGCGCCGAGGCCGTTTCCTCCTACGCGCCGATCGAGGAGTCCGAGAAGTTCCGCATCGAGTACTGGGAGCTGGAGGAGGCCAAGCTCCGCAGGATGCCGGAGCCGAAGCCCCTCGCCACCCGGGTCGCCCTGGTGACCGGGGCCGGGTCGGGCATCGGCAGGGCCGTCGCCCGCCGGCTCGTCGCCGAGGGGGCCTGCGTCGTCGTCGCCGACCTGGACGCCGGGAACGCGGCGGCGGTGGCCGAGGAGCTCGGCGGACCGGACAAGGCCGTGGCGGTGACGGTGGACGTCACCTCGGAGGAGCAGATCACCGAGGCGTTCCGGGCCGCGGCGCTGGCGTTCGGCGGGGTGGACCTCGTCGTCAACAACGCCGGGATCTCCGTCTCCAAGCCGCTGCTGGAGACGACGGCCGCGGACTGGGACCTCCAGCACGACATCATGGCCCGCGGGTCGTTCCTGGTGTCGCGGGAGGCGGCGCGGATGATGCGGGCGCAGGGCCTCGGCGGGGACATCGTCTACGTGGTCTCCAAGAACGCCGTGTTCGCGGGTCCCCAGAACATCGCCTATTCGGCCACCAAGGCCGACCAGGCGCACCAGGTACGGCTGCTCGCCGCCGAACTCGGCGAGCACGGCATCCGGGTCAACGGCGTCAACCCCGACGGGGTGGTGCGCGGTTCCGGGATCTTCGCCTCCGGGTGGGGCGCGCAGCGGGCGGCGGCGTACGGGATCGAGGAGGAGCAGCTGGGTGAGTTCTACGCCCGGCGCACGCTCCTCAAGCGGGAGGTCCTGCCGGAACACGTCGCCAACGCGGTGTTCGCGCTGACGGGCGGGGACCTGACCCACACCACCGGCCTCCACGTCCCGGTCGACGCCGGTGTGGCCGCGGCCTTCCTGCGCTGACCACCGTGGGCGGCCCCCGCACGGGTGCGGCGGCCGCCCGGATCGGACGAGATCTCATGTCTGCGACTTCACGAGAGCACCCGGTGTTCGCCGCCGTGGACCTCGGGGCGACCAGCGGCCGGGTGATCACCGGCCGGGTCGGCCCGGATTCCCTGGTGCTGAGCGAGGCCTGCCGGTTCCCCAACACTCCGGTGCGGCTCCCGGACGGGCTGCGCTGGGATGTCCCCGCCCTCTACCAGGGGATGCTGGACGGTCTGCGCGAGGCGGCGCGCGGCGGGCCGGTCGCCTCGGTGGGGGTGGACACCTGGGCCGTGGACTACGGTCTCCTCGATGCCGACGGGGCCCTGCTCGGCATCCCGTTCCACTACCGGGACGGCCGCAACGCGCCGGCCGCGGACGCCGTGCTGGCGGACGTCGGCGCGCGTGAGCTGTACGGGGTCAGCGGGTTGCAGCACCTGCCGTTCAACACGCTCTTCCAGCTCGCCGCCCACCGGTCCGGCGCCCAGTGGGCCGCGGCGCGGACGGTCCTGCTGATCCCCGATCTGCTGGTGTACTGGCTGTCCGGGGCGGTGGGCGCGGAGGTGACCAACGCGTCGACGACGGGACTGCTGGACGCGCGGACGGGGAACTGGTCGGACGCGCTGATCGGCCGGCTGGGGCTGCGGCGTTCGCTCTTTCCTCCGCTGCGTGAACCGGGGGCCGCCGCGGGGACGGTCCTGCCGCATGTCGTCGAGTACACCGGACTGCCCCCGGGCACGCCGGTGACGACGGTCGCCTCGCACGACACCGCTTCCGCCGTCGCGGCTGTCCCCGCCACCGAGCCGGGCTTCGCCTACGTCTCGTGCGGCACCTGGTCGCTGGCCGGTCTGGAACTGGACGCTCCGGTGCTGACCGAGGAGTCGCGGGCCGCGAACTTCACCAACGAACGCGGGGTGGACGGGACGGTCCGCTACCTCCGCAACATCATGGGGATGTGGCTGCTAGAGGAGTGCCGTCGCTCCTGGCGCCGCTGGGGCGTACCGGCGGATCTGGCCGGTCTTCTCGGGGAGGCGGCGCGGGCCCGGCCGTTCGCGGCGGTGATCGATCCGGACGATCCGCTCTTCCTGGCGCCGGGTGACATGCCGGCCCGGATCGACACCGTGCTGGCCCGTACGGGGCAGCCGCTGCCGGACGGCCCGGGCGGCTATGTGCGGTGCGTCCTGGAGAGTCTGGCGCTGGCCCACCGCAGGACCTTGCGCCAGGCGGCGCGGCTGGCGGGCCGCGAGCCGACCCGGGTGCATCTGGTCGGCGGCGGCGCGCGCAACGCGCTGCTGTGCCAGTGGACCGCGGACGCCACCGGCCTGCCGGTCACGGCGGGCCCGGCGGAGGCGACGGCCCTCGGCAACGTGCTCGTCCAGGCCCGGGCCCACGGGCTGCTGGGGGATCTCACGGATCTGCGGCGGCTGGTCGCCCGCACCCAGGAGCTGCGCCATTACAGCCCCGGCGGTGACGGGAAGGCGTGGGACCGGGCTGCGGACCGGCTGGACGCGGCGTGCGCCTGAGGGCGGACGGCCGGTTCGGGCAGGGTGCCGGGCAGAGGCTCAGGGCGCCGGGCAGAGGCCGAGTTCCCGGTCACCGAGCGGCTCGAAATGACGGGCGACGTCGGCGGCGGTGACATCGGTGAGACGGGCCGGGGTCCAGCGGGGGCTGCGGTCCTTGTCGATGATCCGGGCACGGACGCCCTCGATCAGGTCGGGCCCTTCGAAGGCCTGGCAGGAGACGCGGAACTCCTGGTCGAGGACGGCTTCGAGACGGCCGAGGCGCCGGGCGCGGCGCACCGCCTCGAGAGTGACCTTGAGCGCGGTGGGTGACTTGGTCCGGAGGGTCGCGGCCGCCTCCCGGGCCGCCTGGACGCCGCTGTCGTCGAGGCGGCCGAGGATCTCCTCCACGGTGTCCGCGGCGTAGCAGTCGTCGATCCACCCGCGGTGCCGCGCCAGCCCGGCCGGAGGAGCGGGGGCGGTGTACCGCCGTACCGTGCCGGCCAGTTCTCCGGGAGTGGTGGCGCGGGAGAGGTCCGCGACGAGGCCGGGCAGACGAGGTGACGGCACGTAGTGGTCGGCCAGACCGCACAGCAGTGCGTCGGCCGCGTGTGCCTGGTCACCGGTGAGCGCGAGGTGGGTCCCGAGTTCTCCGGGCGCGGCGGCGAGCAGGTGGCTGCCGCCGACGTCCGGGACGAAGCCGATGGCCGTCTCGGGCATGGCGACGCGTGAGCGTTCCGTCACGACGCGGATGTCGCCGTGGGCCGACACGCCCACGCCGCCGCCCAGCACGAAGCCGTCCATGAGCGCGATGTACGGCTTCGGGAACCGGGCGATCCGGGCGTTGAGCCGGTATTCGTCGCGCCAGAAGTCCAGTGAGGTACGGCGGCCCGCCCGTGCGTCCTCGTAGATCGACCGGATGTCACCGCCCGCGCAGAGTCCGCGTTCACCGGCGCCCCGGATGAGGACGGCCGTGACCGAGTCGTCCGCCTCGGCCCGGGTCAGGGCGCCGTCGATGCCGTGGACCATGGAGTGGCTCAGCGCGTTCAGGGCCTTCGGGCGGTTGAGCGTGATGTGCAGGATGTGGCCCTCGGTGTGCAGCAGGACGGACTGGTCGTTCATGGGTGCGCTCCGGTGGGCCGTCGGTGATCTACGGGGCCATTCTGCGACGGGCCCCGGGACGCCGGGGAGCCGGGTCCGGGCAGGGGCGCCGCCGCACCCCGGCGCCGGGGGCCGGCAAACGCGCTGCGGCACACCCGTACGGCGGGTTCGGCAACGGGACGAGCGGGCCGTCGCGTCCGGGAATCCCGCCGGGACGGCTTCCGGAGCGGGAATGACCGGCGCTTCGGGGCAGGGCGATGGCTTCGCGATCCCCTCGCTGCTCCGGTCCGGCCGGGGTTCGGACAGGGGCGCGGGGACGGCGGAGCGCCTCGCCCCGAACCGGACCGGAAGTTCCGAGTGGGGCCTCGACGCGCGGACGCTGGACGCCGATGAGGCGGGACCGGCGGTCTTCGGTGGAGGCCCGGCGGTCTTCGACGCCCGTCCGTCCACGGCGGTGGAGCGGCCGGCCGCCGGCGAGCGGTCCCGGCCGCCACGATCGACGAGGCGCTCACCGGCGGGAGCGGTTCATGCAGCGTCCGCCCAGCTGCCTTTGGCCGACGGCACCCCGCAGGGGGCCCGTGCCCGGGCCAGGGCCCTGCGCTCCGCGGAGGGCGGGCCCCACCGGGTCGTCGGTGCGGTGCGGGACGCGACCGCCGGGGCCGCCCTTCGGCCCCGCGTCTGCCGCTCCTCGGCACGGTCGCCGCGCGGTGGGGCATCGAGCCACGCGGCGAGGGCAAGGCCGTCCGGTGCGGGATCGGTCCGGCTCCGGAGCGGCCTGGTGCCCGGGAGGGCCGGGCCGGGGCTCCGTCTCCGCGCCGAGCCGTACGGATGCCCGCCGTGCGGCCGGCGGGCGGTGGCCCCGGGCGTGCGGGGCGGCCGGCGCCCCTCCCGATACGCCCGGGGTACCGCGTCCGGGAGACTCCGGCAGGGCCGGCCGGGCCCGGAATCCGGCGGGCCGCTCCGAAGATGGCCGGAAGGTGACGTTGCCGAGGACCCGTGCGGCGGCGAGAGGGCCCCGCGGTGGCCGGAGCGTTCCTCAAAGTGCCTTGTGCGTGAGGTGCAGTCCGACGTCACCGCGTGCGGAGTGCCCGAAGCCTTCGGGCCGGTGTTCCCGGGACATCGGACCCGGGCGAGCGGTGGAGGCTCACCGCGTGGGTGTCCGTCTCCACCACCGCGTCGGACCGCATGGCGCGGTGACCCCGGCACGTGCCCGTCCCACCGTGCACTCGCCCAGGGCGCGGCCGACGCACCGGCCGGTGGCGCGACGTCCCGGACCGGCCCGGGGGACAGCCTCCCCCGTCGGCGGCCCCCGGGGACCGTCACCGGGTCCGCCGGCCGGCGCGGGTCACAGGTGCCCCATGTCGTCGATGCGCTGACGGCCCGTCACACCGATGTGTTCGCCCACGCGGTTGACCATCAGCGTCATCTCGTAGGCGACCTGGCCTACATCCGCCTCGGCGGCGCTGAGTACGCACAGGCAGCTTCCGTCGCCGGCCGCGGTCACGAAGAGCAGCGCCTCGTCGAACTCCACCATCGTCTGACGCGCCCGTCCCGCTCCGAAATGCCGGCCCGATCCCCTGGCGAGGCTCTGCAGGCCGGACGAGACGGCCGCCAGGTGTTCCGCGTCCTCCCGTGCCAGTGCCGAACTGGCCCCCGTCACCAGCCCGTCGTTCGACAGGATGAGCGCGTGCCGTATGTGCTCCACCCGGCTGGTGAGATCGTCAAGGAGCCAGTCAAGTCCCCGGTCCAGCGCCATGTGCGCGTCCTCCCCCATCGTCCGTTCCCCACGTCGTGCGCAAGCCTTACCCACACGATCCTCACGGGCAAGCGCCCCTCGGTTACCGGGGCGTCGCTTCGCGCCACCGGGCGACGGCGGCGGAGGATGGGCGCATGGCACACCACATGACTCAGGAAGAGTGGCGGGCGTTCCTCTCCGAGGGCACCCGCACCGGCAAGGTGGCGACCGTCCGGGCGGACGGCAGACCTCACATCGCTCCCGTCTGGTTCCTGCTCGACGGCGACGATCTCGTGTTCAACACCGGCAAGGAGACCGTGAAGGGCCGCAACCTCGCACGCGACGGGCGGGTGTCGGTCTGTGTCGACGACGACCGCGCCCCGTTCGCGTTCGCCGTGGTCCAGGGGCACGCCCGGCTCAGTGAGGACCTCGACGAGGTACGCGGGTGGGCGACCCGGATCGCGTCGCGCTACATGGGCCCGGAGGCGGCCGAGGAGTTCGGGGCACGCAACGGTGTGCCGGGGGAACTCCTCGTGCGGGTGCGTGCCGACAAGGTGCTCGCCATGGCTGACGTCGCCGATTAGGGCGTGTCCGGGCGCTCATGTGCGGGGCCGGATGACGAGGGCCGCCGCGGTGACGGTGCCGAGGAGGACGTGGCCGCGCTCGTCGCACCGAGGGGCGTCGGCTCCGTCGTGCTCGCGTTCGCTGACGCGCACGCACGACGGTGGAGCCGGCCGGGGTGTCCCGCGGACTGTCTCCCCGGGAGCGCCCGCTTCGGCCCGGGCCTGCCGGAGCGGACGCTCCCGGGTCCCGTCGGCCGGGCACGGCCGACGGGGTTCACAAGCGGTCTTCCGCGGTCCGGACCCCTCGGGCGGTTCGCACCACCGCACGGCGTCGCGTGCCGGCCGTGCCCTCGGGCTGACGCGGCCGTGCACAAACCGCCGTGCCTCGGCCGCCGGCGTCTTGATCGCCCGGACAGGTCCGGGGTGGTGCCCGGTGCCGGAACCCGCGGGAAGCGGCCCGGCGGCGGGATCCGGGGCCCGTCCGCCTGGCGGCCGCGTTCGCCCACCGGTCCCTCTCACCGCGGTGCCCGAACCCGCGGTGCCCGGGCGCTACGATCCGCTCTGCCGGTGTGCCGCAGCCCGTCGCCCCGCTCCGCAGGTGTCCGTTTCTTCTCCGCCGTGAACGGCGGGGTGTCCGCAGAGGAACCCGATGACCGACGCTCGTACACACGTCCAGGACTTCTTCTCCGTACGCGCTGCCGGTTGGGACAGCCGCTTCTCCGGGGACGGACCCGCCTATGCTGCGGCGGTCGGTGAGCTGGGGCTGCGGCCCGGGGACGCGGTGCTCGACGCCGGCTGCGGGACGGCCCGTGCCCTGCCCGCCCTGCGGGCCGCCGTGGGCGGCGGCGGCACGGTGCTCGGGGCGGATCTGACGCCCGCCATGCTCGCCGAGGCCGTCCGAGCGGGCCGTACCCGCCACGGCGCGCTGCTGCTGGCCGACGCCGCCCGCCTGCCCCTGCGCGACGGAACGCTCGACGCGGTGTTCGCGGCCGGGCTGATCTCGCACCTGGCGGACCCCGGGGAGGGGCTGCGTGAACTCGCCCGTGTCGTGCGCCCCGGTGGACGGCTCGCCCTGTTCCATCCGGTCGGCCGGGCGGCACTGGCGGCACGGCACGGCCGCCGGCTCACCGACGGCGATCTGCGGGCCGAAGCCGCACTCACCCCGTTGCTGGCGCGTTCGGGGTGGCGGATCCGGTCGTACACCGACCGGGACGACCGCTTCCTGGCCCTCGCGGAACGGGCCCGCTGACGCGGACGCCCGCGGCGGTCTCACTCCGCGGGCGCGTCCGGGGCCCGGCTGTGCAGAACGGGGCAGCCCCGGATGCCCGGGACGGGGAAAGTGCCGAGGCGCGCCACCTCGTAGCCGTCCGGGTACCCCTTGATCTCGGGATTCTGGCGGGCGTAGCGGGCGGTGGAGCGCGGCGGCATGAGCCGCACGGCGCGTGCCCGCAGACGGAGGGCCCCACGGGTCAGACCTCGTACGACGGGGCCGGGGCGCTCGTAGCGGAACGCCCGCAGCAGCGAGTCGTCGAGGAGGGCGAGAGCCGCCTTGCGTACGACGGGGGCGAGCGGGCGGGGGTACCAGGAGCCCATCAGGGCCAGCGTGGCGTCGGACACCTCGCGTGCTCCCGGGTCCCAGCCGAAGTGTTCCGCCTCGTAGGTGTCGAGGGTGCGCTCGAAGTCCTCGTAGGTCTGCGGCAGGTCCCTGATGCCCATGTGCGCGCCGAGTGTCCTGTAGTACGCGGCGAACGCGCTCGTCTCGTGTCCGGAAAGCCTGCGCCATCCGTAGGCGTCGATCCAGCGCTTGGGCGTGACGACGAAGGTGCAGAGGACGTAGCGCATGTCGTCGTTGCTGATGTCGTAGCTGCGGTGCATCCGGTTGATCCGGCGGATCGCCGTGCGCCCCGTCTCGCTGTCGAAGCCGTGTTCCACCACGGCGTCGAGGAGGAGCGCGGTGTCGTCGTACCTCTTCTGCGAACGTTCCGTCAGCTCCGCGGTCGTGGCGAGCAGCCGGCCGATGCCGGGAACGGCGTAGGTGCGGTACAGGGCGAGTTCGAGTGCGCGGGTGACGTCCCAGGGGAACTCGTAGGTGACGGTGAGCCGGAAGATCTCCAGGAAGTCGCGCTCCGGGTCCAGCCGCCGGATCTCCTTGAGCCTGTCGAACCGCTTCACCATGCTGTCTCCCCCTCGCCGGCCGGAGCGGCAACCCTATGTGCGGCGGGCGTGCCGGCACCACACGCGGGGCGTGTTCCGGCCGGTCCGTCCCGGCAGAGGCGGTGCGCCGCCTTCTCGTCGCCCCTTGTCCGGTCGTCAGGCCCTCGGCGGCGGGGTCACCGGGTGGCTGAGGTGCGCCGGACGAGACCGGGCGACGACGGGTCCGGGCGCCGGGGACGGCTCAGAAGGGCGGGCTCCGCCCTTCCTCAGACGCGGTCGAGGGGGCGGTGCGGTCCGTGGGGCGGTTCGGCCTCGATCGGGTCCCCGGGCCGTACCACTCCACCGCTGACGACGATTCCCATGATTCCCGCCTTCCGGACGAGGGAGCCCTCGTCGTCGCGGTGGACGACCCGCTTGAGCAGTCCTGGCCGGAAGGCGTCGATCTGCAGGCAGGGGTTGCGCAGGCCGGTCACCTCGACGACCGCCTCGTCCCCGAGGCGCAGCAGGGTCCCGGTGGGCAGGGCGAGGAGGTCGAGTCCCACGGTGGTGATGTTCTCGCCCAGGTCACCGGCGCCGACCTCGAAACCCGCCTCCCTCAGTTCGGTGAAGAGTTCCTGGTGGATGAGGTGCACCTGGCGCAGGTTGGGCTGCGTCGGGTCCTGGGCCACCCGGGACCGGTGCTTGACGGTCGTCCCGGCGTGGACGTCGCCCTCCACGCCGAGGCCCGCCAGGAGCCGGATGCTCTCCCTGTTCGGCTTGGTGAACGCGTACACGCCGTTGCTGCTGACGGCGCCGACCTTGCTGTTCAGCGTCCTATCTCCTTGCGCCCGACCCTGCGGAGCCTCCGCCGCTGGGAAGGATCCAGCATCAGATACCCGGCCGCGGGCACTCCGAGAAGGATCAGCAGCGACCACCAGAACCCGATGAAGGGGATCAGGACGACCGCCACGACCACTCCCCCGATGGCGACCTTCGCACCGTTCGACATGACCTGTGCCTCCTCCGCGGCCGGAACCGCTCCTGTACTGACGACAACGTCCGCGTCGGCCGATCGGTTCCACCGAGCGGGACCGGGTTCTACCGCAGGGGTTCGCCCACCTCGTGCATGTGCCTCAGCGCCTGCCGGTACGACTCGGTCAGTCCGGTCTCCGTGTACGGCATTCCGATGGCCGCGCAGTGGGCCTTGACCAGGGGCTGCGCCAGGCGCAGATGGGGACGGGGCATGCTCGGGAAGAGGTGGTGCTCGATCTGGTAGTTGAGGCCGCCGAGGAACCAGTCGGTGAGCACGGCCCCGCGGACGTTGCGCGAGGTGAGGACCTGGCGCTGCAGGTGGCCCCAGCGGTCGCCGTCCGGGTCGGGCATCTCCATGCCCTTGTGGTTGGGCGCGAAGGCCATGCCCAGGTGGAGTCCGAAGAGCGCGTGGTGCACCAGGGCGAAGACTACGGCCCGGCCCACGGACATGGTGGTGAGCAGCAGGGTCGCGTACAGCGCGAGGTGGAGGCCCAGCAGCAGTCCGGAGAGGGCGCGTTCACGGGCGGGCTGACGGCGCAGGAACTGGAAGCCGTAGACCTTCAGGGCGATGCCCTCCAGGAGCAGCATGGGGAAGAAGAGGCGGGCCTGGTTCCGGGTGAGCAGACGGGCGAGCCCTTCGCGCTGCGCGGCCTGTTTCTGGGTCCAGACCAGCGCGCCCACGCCGACGTCGGGGTCCTTCTCGATGTGGTTGGGGTTGGCGTGGTGGCGTACGTGCTTGTCGTTCCACCAGGCCTCGTTCATACCGAGGAGAAGGTTGGCGTGCACGAGTCCGAGGATCCGGGCGGCCCGTCGGTCGCCGGTTATCTGGGAGTGCCCCGCGTCGTGCCCGACGAAGGCGGTGCGGGTCCACAGGACGGCCAGTGGCAGGGCCAGGAACAGGTTCCACCAGGTGTCCCCGACCAGCACGACCGCCGCGACGGTGGCGCCCAGGGCCGCCAGGTCGGCCGCGATGGCCAGGGCGTACCGGCCGGGCCGGCGTTCCAGGAGTCCCTGGCTCCTGACGGTCTTCAGGAGGGGGGCGAAGTCGCTGCCGGGAGCCGGGGGGCGTCCGGGGCTCTCCATGCCGTCGCCCGATGGCTGTCCGACGGTGGTTACTGCCTGGGGCATGGTGTCTCCGGTTTCTCGGCAACGGCTCTGACCTCGTCAAACGTACGGAGCGTGAGCACTGCCGGGCCATGAGGTCTTCACCCCGGTTCGCCTGGGGAGTTCACCCCGGGCGTACGGGGGCCAGCCCCACCGTCCGGGGGTGGCGCAGGCTGTACCACGGGGCCGCGCGTCACCGGCTCCCGGCGGATCGGCGCATGACCGCGCGGACCGCCCGCGGGTGAGGTACCCTCGGCGCCCCGGCCCCCCACTAGTCAAATTTGAGGAATCTGCCATCACTGTGCACAGGCCCTCTGCGGCAACTCTCGACGAGATCGGCGGACTGTCCCGTTGCCAGGCGGTCTTCCTGCCCTCCGAGCCCGCCCGCTCGGGTGCCGTCGCCTTCTGGGATCCGGAGAGCGGCACTCCGCCCGCCGGTCCGGGGAGCACGGCGGAGCTGACCGTCGCCGGCGACGGCGCCCTTCTCCGTACGGTGGCGGCGCGGCTGGTCCCGGTGGGCGACGCGCTGCCGGTCCTGACGCGGGCGCGCACCTCGGCCCATGCCTCGTCCGGGGCCGCTTTCTGGGGTGCGGCGGCCGTCCTGGCCCTCCAGTTCGTCGCGCGCGGGCTGCTGCTGCCGGGGCTCGGGGCGAAGGACCACGACGCGTGGCGGGCCGGCCCCCTGGCGGCGGACGACCTGGAACGGGTCCGGGTGCTCGCCGCCTCCATGCCGCCGTACGCGCACGCGGTGCCGCTGGACCCCTCGGCGGATCCGCTGATGCTGCCGGCGCCGGAGCCGCTCCTGCGGTCGTTCGTGGACGCCGTCGCCGACACGCTGCCGCGCACCCCCGGTGCCGCCCGGCTCACCGGCGGTCCGGCGTTCGCGGCGGCGGAGCCGGTGCGTCTGCCCGGACTGCGGCCGTGGGCCACCGATGTGGCGGCGGGTCATGACGCGGGCGTGCGGCTCTCGCTGCGCGTGGAGGTGTCCGGGACGGCCGGGGCAGAGGACGGCGCCGGGGCCGCCGGTCCCGCCTTCCGGGTGGTCCTGCAGCTCCACAGCGTCCAGGATCCCGCGGTGGTCGCCGACGCGGCCGACGTCTGGACCGGCCGTACCGGCACCGTGGCGCTGTTCGGGCCGCGGGCGCGGATGGACGCGCTGCTGGCCCTGCGCCGGGCCGCCCGCGCCTGGCCGCCCCTGACGCCTCTGCTGTCGGCCGCGGTCCCGGACGCCGTGGAGCCGGCGGACGAGGAGATGGCCGAACTGCTCGGCCCCGCCGCCCGGGTGCTCGCCGCGACGGGTGTGCGGGTGCACTGGCCCAAGGAGCTGTCCGGGAAGCTCACCGCCCGGGCGGTGATCGGTCTCGCGAACGAGGAGGACGAGGAGGACGAGGCCGGGAGCGGTGGTCCGCGGCGGCCCGGCGCGAGGACACCCTCCTTCCTGTCCGCGGACGCCCTGCTGGCGTTCGACTGGCGGTTCTCGCTGGGGGGCCGGGAGCTGAGCCGGACGGAGCTCGACCGGCTCGCGGAAGCGGGCCGGCCTCTGGTCCGGCTGCGCGACCAGTGGGTGCTCGTCGATCCGGAGGAGGCACGGCGCGCCCGGCGGGCCCAGGACCACAAGGTCACACCGCTCGATGCCCTGGGGGCCGTGCTGACCGGGAGCACCGAGGTCGGCGGGCGGCGGGTGGAGGTGACCGCGACCGGCCGGCTCGAACAGCTGCGTGCCCGGATCGCCGATCCCGAGGCGGCGGACGGCCGGACCGTCGGCCCGCCGTCCGCGCTGGCCGCGGAGTTGCGCGACTACCAGCTGCGCGGCCTGAACTGGCTGCACACCATGACCTCCCTGGGACTCGGCGCCTGCCTCGCGGACGACATGGGTCTCGGCAAGACCATCACCCTGATCGCCCTGCATCTGCACCGGCAGGGCGACAGCGGCTCCGCCGGTCCGGCCCTCGTGGTCTGTCCGGCCTCCCTGCTGGGCAACTGGCAGCGGGAGATCGAGAAGTTCGCCCCGGGCACGCCGGTACGTCGCTTCCACGGCGCCGCGCGGTCGCTGGAGGGCGTCGTGGACGGCGAGTTCGTGCTCACCACGTACGGCACCATGCGGCTCGACGCGGCCCGGCTCGCGGGCACGCCGTGGGGGCTGGTGGTGGCCGACGAGGCTCAGCACGTCAAGAACCCGCATTCGGCGACCGCCCGGCAGCTGCGGACGATAGGCGGCCGGGCGCGGGTCGCGCTCACCGGCACGCCCGTGGAGAACAACCTCTCGGAGCTGTGGGCGATCCTGGACTGGACCACCCCGGGGCTGCTCGGCCGGCTGGGGACGTTCCGCGACCGGTACGCGAGCGCGGTGGAGGGCGGCGACGACCCGGCGGCCGCACGGCGGCTGGCCGCGCTCATCCGCCCCTTCCTGCTCCGACGCCGGAAGTCGGACCCGGGTATCGCCCCGGAGCTGCCGCCGAAGACGGAGACGGACCGCGCCGTGTCGCTCACCCCCGAACAGGCGGGGCTGTACGAGGCGGTGGTGCGGGAGGCCCTCGCGGAGATCTCGGCCGCCGAGGGCTTCGAGCGCCGCGGACTCGTGGTCAAACTGCTGACCGCGCTCAAGCAGATCTGCAACCACCCGGCGCAGTACCTCAAGGAGGAGCGCCCCCGGATCGCGGACCGCTCGGGGAAGGTCGAACTGCTGGACGAACTGCTGGACACGATCCTGGCGGAGGGATCGAGTGTCCTGGTGTTCACCCAGTACGTGCGGATGGCGCGCCTGCTGGAAGGGCATCTGGCCGCGCGGGGGATACGGACGCAGTTCCTGCACGGGGGCACTCCGGTCGCCGAACGCGAGGCCATGGTGGACCGCTTCCAGGCGGGCGGGGCGCCGGTCTTCCTGCTGTCGCTCAAGGCGGCGGGAACGGGGCTCAACCTGACCCGGGCCGGCCATGTGGTGCATTTCGACCGCTGGTGGAACCCCGCGGTGGAGGCGCAGGCCACGGACCGCGCGTACCGGATCGGGCAGACACAGCCCGTGCAGGTGCACCGGCTGATCGCCGAGGGGACCGTGGAGGACCGGATCGCCGCCATGCTGGCACGTAAACAGGGACTCGCGGACGCCGTGCTGGGCAGTGGCGAGAGCGCGCTGACGGAACTGACGGATGCGGAACTGGCCGACCTGGTCGAGCTGCGGGGGGAATCACGATGAACAGCCATGAGCTGGAACGGACGTTCGAGGCGTTGCCGCCCGCCCAGGGCCGCGGGTTCGCGTCGTCCTGGTGGGGGCTGGCGTGGCTGAAGGCGCTGGAGGACACCGCGCTGGACGGCCGGCAGCTCAAGACCGGGCGCAGGCTCGCCCGCGAGGGCCGGGTGGGCGCGGTCTCCGTGCGGCCGGGGCGGATCACCGCGGTGGTACGGGACCGTGAGGCGGTGTACCGCAGTGACGTGCTGCTCCAGGAGCTGAGCGAGGACGAGTGGGACCGCTTCCTCGGCATGGCCTCCGAGCGGGCGGGGCACATCGCGGCCCTGCTCGACCGGGAGATGCCCCCGCACCTGGTGGAGGACGCGGCGGCGGCCGGGGTCCATCTGCTCCCGGGCATCGGGGACCTGGAGCCCGAGTGCGGCTGCGAGGCGTGGGACCACTGTCCTCATACGGGCGCCCTGTGCTACCAGGTGGCCCGGCTGCTGGACCAGGACCCGTTCGTCCTCCTCCTGCTGCGGGGCCGGGCGGAGCGGCGGCTCCTGGACGAGCTGCAGGCGCGCAGCACCGCCCTCGCCTCCCACGTGGCGGCCGGCGAGGAGTCCGGGCCGCCCGGCGTCTCCCCGGCCGCGGTACGGGCGGACGAGGCGTTCGCCGCCCGGGACGTCCTGCCGCCGCTGCCCCCTCCCCCGCCCGTCCCGGGGGCGCCCGGCGACTCGCCGTCACTGGACACGGAGGCCGACCCGGTGGAGGGTGTGGATCCGGCGGCGCTGGAGGTGCTGGCGGCCGACACCGCCGCGCGGGCTCTCGCGATGCTGGCGGACGCGCTGTCCGACGGCCACGGGGCACGGCCTCCCGCTCCCGCCCTCACGAAGGAGCAGGACGCCGTGCGGCTGGCCGCCGACGCGCGGCCGGGCGCGCCGCTCCTGGCCCGGATCGCCACGGCCTCCGGCCGGTCGCGTGCCGGTCTGGACGCCGCGGTGGCCGCCTGGCGCCACGGCCGTACGGCGGGGCTGGCGGTGTACGACGAGGAGTGGGCCCCCGGGCCCGCGGATCTCGCCCGTGCGCGGGCCCGGCTGGCCGCGGCCTGGGAGGACGGCGGCGCCCCCGGGCTGCGTGTGGCGCAGAACCGCTGGACGGTGGCGGGGGCGGCGGCACAGCTGAGGTACGGCCGGGACGGGCGCTGGTGGCCCTATCGCCGGGAGCACGGCCGCTGGGTACCCTGCGGCCCCGCGGACGACGACCCCGCGGCCGCGCTGGCGAGCGTTCCCGACCCGGCCCCGGGCCCCTGACCGCGCGGCCGGCCGGGCCCCTTTCCCGCGCGCCCGCTGAGCGGATGCCGGGCGCTGTGCCCGTCACCGCCGTCTTCCGCCGCACCTGCCGCGCCCCGTACGGTGGGTCGGCCGTACCGGACGCCGCTGTCCGCGATACGGACGCCGTTCCGCCGCCGCGGCCACCCTCACCCCCGACAGGAGCACCCATGCACCGCAGGAGAATTCTTCAGGGAGCGGCGGTCACGGCCACCGCCGCGTTCTTACCCGCCTCGGTCCGTGCCGTCGCCGCGTCCACGGCCGGGACGGACTACCCGCCGGCCCACGCGGCCCCGGCCTCCACGTCCAACTACACGGTGTCGAGCCGCCCTTCCGCCTATCCGGTCGGCTTCGTCGTCATCCACGTCGCCCAGGAGACGTTCACGGACACGCTGAACATCTTCCGCAATCCCGCCAAGCAGGTGTCCGCCCACTACGTGGTGCGCTCCGGTGACGGGTACGTCGCCCAGTGCGTGCGCGAGAAGGACATCGCGTGGCACGCGGGCAACTGGGACTACAACACGCGCAGTATCGGCATCGAGCACGAGGGCTGGGTGGACCAGCCCTCGTTCTTCACCCACACCATGTACGAGCAGTCGGCGAGGCTCACCGCGGACATCTGCGAGCGGTACGGCCTGCCCAAGGACCGCGCCCACATCATCGGGCACCACGAGGTCCCGGGCAGCGACCACACCGACCCGGGGGTGAACTGGGACTGGGTCCGGTACATACGTCTGGTCAACCTGCTCTGACTTCCTGATTGGCCGCGCCCCGGTCCGGGAAGGCGTCGCACATGCGCATGGACCACGAGAAGGCGCCCGTACTGGAAGCTCTCACCGCCTATCAGGAGAGGGGGCGGCTGGGGTTCTCCCCACCGGGGCACAAACACGCCCGGGGGGGCGGCCCCGGACGTGCGGGCCGTGCTCGGCGACGCCGTCTTCCTCGGCGACGTCCTGGCCAGCGGCGGCCTCGACGACCGCAGGACGTCGGGAAACGTCCTGAAGCAGGCCGAGAACCTGATGGCGGACGCCGTCCACGCCGAGCACACCTTCTTCTCCACCTGCGGCAGTTCCCTGTCCGTGAAGGCCGCCATGCTCAGCGTGGCCTGGCACAACGAGAAGCTGCTGGTGGGCCGGGACGCCCACAAGTCGGTCGTGGCGGGGCTGATCCTGTCCGGCATCGAGCCCGTCTGGATCGATCCGCAGTGGGACGCCGGACGGCATCTCGCACACGCCCCTTCGCCCGAGGCCTTCGAGCGTGCCTTCGAGGAGCATCCCGACGCCCGGGGCGCCCTGGTTACCAGCCCGACCCCGTACGGCTCGACGGCGGACCTCGCCGCGATCGCCGAGGTCTGCCACCGCCGGGGGCGTCCTCTCGTCGTCGACGAGGCGTGGGGGGCGCACCTGCCCTTCCATCCCGGTCTGCCCGCCTGGGCGATGGACGCCGGGGCCGACGTGTGCGTCACCAGCATCCACAAGATGGGAAGCGGTCCGGAGCAGGGCTCCGTGTTCCACCTGCGGGGCGATCTGATCGACCACGACACACTCGCCTCACGCGCCGACCTGCTGGGGACCACCAGCCCTTCGGTGCTGCTGTACGCCGGCATCGACGGCTGGCGCCGGCAGATGATGCTGGACGGGCACTCCCTGCTGGGCCGCGCGCTCGACCTCGCGGCCGGTGTGCGGCAGGAGATCGAGGCCGGCGACGGCCTCCACGTCAACGACCGCTCCGACTTCTGCGGTCCGGGCGCGGGCACGGACTTCGACCCCCTGCCCGTCGTCATCGACGTCACGGGACTCGGCACATCGGGCTACCGGGCGGCCGACTGGCTGCGCGAGACCCACCATGTCGACATGCACCTGGTCGACCACCGCCGGATCAGCGCGCAGCTCACCCACGCGGACGACGCGGAGACGGCCGGGCGCCTGCTCACGGCGCTGCGGGACCTGTCCCGCAACGCGCACACCCTGCGTCCCGCGCCGGAGATGGTCATCCCGCCCCCGGCGGAGCTGCGGCTGCCTCAGGTGCTCACGCCGCTGACGCGTACTTCTCGGCCACCGAGGACATTCCCGTCGAGGAGGCGGTGGGCCGTGTCGCCGCGGAGATGATGACCCCTTACCCGCCCGGCATCCCCGCCGTCGTACCCGGCGAACGGCTGACCGAACCGGTTCTGCGGTACCTGCGTTCGGGGATCGAGGCGGGCATGAACGTTCCCGATCCGGCGGATCCGCAGCTGCGTACCGTCCGTGTCTGCACCGCGGGCGAAGGCCCCTGACCGCTCCTGGCCACGGCCCGCCGCGGGCTCCGGCCTCAGCCGCCCGCGCCGGGCCCCGTGTCCGCCCCGCCGGCCGCGGGGCCCGGCCCGGCCGGGGCGTCCTCCGCGTCCTGTCCGGTTGCGGGCATCGCCTCTCCGCCCCGCAGGCGCCGCAGGTCCGAGGCCCGGACCTGGATGACCAGCAGCGCGACGACCGCGGCGACGACCGCGAACACGGCGGCGACGACGAAGGCGTGGGAGACCCCGGTGGCGAGCACCTGCTCCCCCCACGGAGGCGGCAGCCGGCCGGTCCTGCGGAACTCCGCCTGCTGGGCGGGCGTCGCCTCCGCCAGGAAGCGCGGTACCTGGTCGGCGGCCTCGTTCCGGCCGGCCGTGCCGAACACGGTGACCAGGATGGACAGGCCGAGGGAACCGCCCACCTGCTGTGTGGCGTTGAGGACTCCGGAGGCTGCTCCGCTCTCCCGGGGGGCGACCCCCGAGACCGCCATCAGCGTCAGCGACACGAACTGCATGCCCATACCGGAGCCGAAGACCAGCATCGGGCCCAGGATGCTCCCGGCGTAGGTGCTGTGGACGTCTGTCCTGGTCAGCCAGGCCAGCCCGGCCGCGGCGAGGACCGCCCCCGTCACCATGAAGGGCTTCGGCCCCCAGCGGGGCAGGAACCTGGAGGCCAGGCCCGCGCTGACCGCGATGACCGCGCTGACGGGCAGGAAGGCGAGGCCCGCGCGCAGCGGGCTGAAACCGAGGACGTTCTGGACGAACAGGGTCAGGAAGAAGAACATGCCGAACATCGCGGCGGCGAGGCTGAGCATCATCCCGTAGGCCCCGGCGCGGTTGCGGTCACGGAACATGCGCAGGGGGGTGATCGGCTGCCGGGAACCGCGCTCGACCATGAGGAAGGCGGCCAGGAAGACCACCGCCGCGACGAAGGCACCGAGGGTCAGGGCGTCGCTCCAGCCGTCCTCGGACGCCCGGATGAACCCGTAGACCAGCAGTACCATCCCGAGCGTGGAGGTGAGGGCTCCAAGGAGGTCGAAGTGTCCGGGGTGCCGTTCGGACTCCCGGATGCAGCGGGGGGCGGCCAGGGCGATCAGCAGCCCGATGGGCACGTTGACGAAGAGGACCCAGCGCCAGTCGAGCCACTCCACGAGCACCCCGCCGGCGAGCAGCCCGATGGCGCTGCCGCCCGCCGACACGGCGGCGAACACACCGAACGCCCTGTTGCGTTCCGGCCCTTCCCGGAAGGTCGTGGTGATGAGCGAGAGGGCCGTCGGGGACGCGATCGCGCCGCCGGCCCCCTGAAGGGCGCGGGCTGCGAGCAACTGCCAGGACTCCTGGGAGAATCCGCCGGCCAGCGAGGCCGCCACGAAGAGCAGGACGCCGAGGACGAGGACTCTGCGGCGTCCGAGGATGTCACCGAGCCGTCCGCCGAGCAGCAGCAGTCCTCCGAACGTCAGGGTGTAGGCGTTGATCACCCACGAGAGGTTCTCGGTCGAGAACCCGAGGGAGGTCTGCATGTGCGGCAGAGCGATGTTCACGATGGTGATGTCGAGGACCACCATCAGCTGGCAGGACGCGATGACGAGCAGGGCCGTCCCGCTGCCGTGGCCCTTCTCCGGAGTTCCGGCAGACCGGCGGGATGTCGTACGGGAAGCGGTCATGGCGTTGCGGTGTCCGAGCCGCCGGGAGGGTTCTCCCCCGCGGGGCCTGCCGGCGGACGGGGCGGACGGATTCCGCCACCCGTCCGACGGTAGGCCCCGCCCTTCCGCCCCGCCACTCGGCCGGCCGAGCGGCGGGGCCGGCGGCCGGCCGGCGCAGGTCCGCGGTCCCCGGACTCCCCCGGCGCCGCGCGGGGCGGTACGGCCCCGCTGTACGAGCGCTTCCCTCCCCCGCCGATGCGCTGCACCCACCGGACGGCGTATACAGGGAGAGGAGCGACTTCTACATGCCCGCCGGAAGGACGGCGGCAGGGAAGAAGAGACCCATGAAGGCACTCACCTGGCAAGGCAAACGCGACGTGCGCGTCGAGACGGTGCCCGACCCGAGGATCCAGGACCCCACGGACGTCATCGTGCGGATCACCTCGACCGGGATATGCGGCTCCGATCTGCATCTGTACGAAATCCTCGGTCCTTTCCTGGACCCGGGCGACATCCTCGGCCACGAGGCGATGGGCGTGGTGGAGGAGGTCGGCCCGGACGTCCACGCGCTCTCCGTCGGCGACCGCGTGGTGGTCCCGTTCAACGTGTCGTGCGGTACCTGCGCGATGTGCGGGCAGGGCCTCCAGTCCCAGTGCGAGACGACCCAGGTCCGGGAACAGGGCTCCGGGGCGGCCCTCTTCGGCTACTCCAAGCTGTACGGCCAGGTGCCGGGCGGGCAGGCGGAACTCCTCCGCGTCCCCTTCGGCAACACCCTGCCCGTCAAGGTGCCCCACGGCCCGCCGGACGACCGTTTCGTGTACCTGTCGGACGTGCTGCCCACCGCGTGGCAGGCCGTCGCGTACGCCGACGTGCCGCCCGGCGGCAGTCTGACGGTGCTCGGCCTCGGTCCGATCGGCGACATGGCCACCCGCATCGCCCTGCACCAGGGGGCCGGGCAGGTCATCGGGGTGGACCTGGTACCCGAACGGCTGGACAGGTCGCGGGCCAGGGGGGTGCACACCCTGGACCTGCGGGAGCACAAGAACGTGGCCGACGAGATCCGCCGCCTCACCCACGGGCGCGGCACGGACTCGGTGATCGACGCCGTCGGGATGGAGGCGCACGGCGCACCCCTCGTCAAGGGCGCCCAGTGGGCGGCGGGACTGCTGCCCGACGCGCTCGGCGCCAGGATGATGGAACGCGTCGGCCTCGACCGGATGAGCGCTTTCTACACGGCGATCGACGCCGTACGGCGGGGCGGGACCATCTCCGTGAGCGGTGTCTACGGCGGGGCCGTGGACCCGGTGCCCATGCTGACCCTGTTCGACAAGCAGATCCAGTTGCGCATGGGCCAGGCCAACGTCTGGCGCTGGGTGGACGACATCCTCCCGCTCCTCGACGACTCGGACCCCCTGGGCGTGGACGGCTTCGCCACGCACCGGCTGCCCCTGGCCGACGGCCCGCGGGCGTACGCCACATTCCAGGCCAAGGAGGACGGCATGGTCAAGACCCTGCTGACCGTCTGACCGCGTCAGTCGCGGGGCAGGAGGGTCCCCAGAGGGCCGAGGTCGAGGTTGAGGTCTTCGGGACGTACGCCGTGCTGCTCGCACAGTTCGGCCATCCGCTGGTCGAGCAGCATGAGCGTCGTCCCGATCTCGTCGACCTGCCGGTCGCTGAGGTCGCCCTGGTCGATGCGGCGGATGGCCTGGCGCTCCATCAGCTGCCGCAGCAGTTCCACCACCGTCAGTACCAGGGCGACCAGGTCCCGCCCCAGTTCGTCCCGGTCCACGTCGAGTCTGGACACCGTCACAGCGGGCCTCCGTCCGCCCAGGGTGCGGGGATCCGTTCGTTCACCGACGACAGCAGGGCGTGGAGCGACAGCCGTACGAGCGGCACGTCCGCGATCGCGATCACCAGGTCCCCGCTGACCACGACACCGGTCGCGAGTACCCGGTCGAGCAGGTCGACGAGCGGCACCCCGATGGGTCCGCTCAACGGCTCGGGGTTGTCCCAGGGGACGACGTCACGGCGCACCGGTCACACCTCGCCCACGAAGGAGTACGGCACCCACGGCCCGGAGAGCTCGATCCTCGCCCCGGTGCGCCGGCCCAGCGTGCCGGCCAGCGCGGCCAGTTCGCCGGCCCTGTGCCGCGGGACCAGGTAGGTGGCGTTGAGGATCTGCACCCGCCGGTCCCGGGCGGACTCGGGCGCGTGCGTACGGAGTCTGCGGCCGGCGGCGGCCACCTCCAGGAATCCGGCGTCGACCGTTTCGGCGACGCGCAGCGCCTCGCTCTGCCGCTGCTCGCGGCGGGCCTGCATCCCCCGCTTGCGTTCCAGGTAGGCGAGGCCCGCCCCCGGCGCGGGACGGCCGCTCCGCCCCGCGGGGCCGCCGGCGGCCCGGTCCGCCGCCGGCGCCGGCAGCGCGGACCGCGACGCGTCGTCACCTGACGCGGTTTCCGCGGCCGGTGCCTCCGAGTAGACCTTGACCCCCCACTCCGCGTGGTCGGCGGTCCGTTCCAGGACCGTGCGGAAGCGGGCGGCCTGCTCCCCCAGCGCCGACCGGGCCCGCTCGTCGTCGTGGTAGAGCGTGGCCAGGGGCAGGGGCACGGTGGGGCAGCCCGCCGCGACCGCCGACACCGTGCGGTGGTGCGCACGCGCGTACCGTTCGAGTTCGTCCCGGTCGGACAGCCGGGCCTGCCATGCCTCCTCGGCGAAGTCGGCGGCACAAACGGTCTGGACCACCGCGGTCAGCTCCCCGGCCCGGAGCGTGCGTACGTCCTGTCCGCCCGGCAGACCCGTCAGACCGGCTGTCACCGCCGTACCGGGCGCCGGGAGGCACACGGCGAAGACGTAGACGGCGTCGCTTCCGGCTGCGGTACCGGGTTCACCCTCGGGCTCCCTTCCGGTTCCGGTCGCCGCGCGGTCGCCGTCCGACGGGTCGGTGCTCCATCGCGTCATGGGCGTCGGTCCTCCTCTCGGTCCCGGTCCCTCGTCTCCCCGGCCTCCGGCTCCAGAGCGGCCAGGCGTTCCCGCAGTTCGCGGTTCTCCTCCAGGAGCGAGTCGCGTGCGGCACGGGAGCTGAGCGCGGGATCCGTCTCCCACCAGTCGATCCCCGCCTTCTTCGCGGTGTCGACGGACGCGACGAACAGGCGGAGCCGGATGGTGAGCAGTTCGATGTCGAGCAGGTCGATCTTGATGTCGCCCGCGATGACGATGCCCTTGTCCAGGATGCGTTCGAGGATGTCGGCGAGGTTGCTCGTCTGGGGGCCCGGTACCTGGCAGTCCCTCTCCACGAGGTAGGTGTCAGTCACGTCCGCGCCTCCCGCCCCGGCGGGATCCCCGGGCCCGGCCGTCGTCCTCTTCCTCGTCCTCGTCCTCTTCCTCTTCCTCTTCCTCGTCGTACGGCTCGTCCTCGCCGGACTCCTCCTCGTCCTCGTCGCCCTCCTCCGGCTCCTCCTCGTCCTCCTCCCAGTCGTCCTCGTCGCCCTCGTCGTCCTCGTCGCCGTCCTCCTCGTCCTCCCAGTCCTCCGGCTCCTCCCCGTCGTCCTCCTCCGGTTCCTCCTCGTCGTCGAAGTCCTCGCTCTCCTCGTCCTCCGGTCCTTCGTCTCCCTCCGGCCCTTCCTCTTCCTCGCGCTCCATGGCCTCCTCGTGTGTCACCACGACTTCGCCGTCACGGATCTCGCCGCGCCAGCCCTCGGGCTCCTCCTCGGTCAGCGTGACGTAGCGCTGGAAGTGCTTGAAGTCCAGCCGCATACGGCGGCCCTGGGCGCGCCACAGGTTGCCGGTCTTCTCGAAGAACCCGGAGGGGTAGTACTCGACGACCAGAACGATGCGTGTCAGCGTCGGCGCCAGTTCGTGGAAACTGACAGCGCCCCGGGTCGTGCCCTTGGCCCCTTCGGAGGTCCATACGATCCGGTCGTCCGGCACCTGTTCCTGGACGGTTGCCTTGAAGCTCCGGGAGGACGGACCGATCTTGACCTTCCAGTCGCTCACCGCCTCGTCTTCCATCGAGACGTCGTTCACGCCCTTCGCGAAGCCGCTGAACCGGTCGTACTGCGTCCAGTAGTCGTAGGCATCCCGCAGCGGAACCCCTACGTCGAGCACCTCGATGATGCTGGTCACCTTGGGGCCGCCCGCCTTCTTCTTACCACCGCCCCCACCCCCGTCTCCGCCTCCGCCTCCGATCGCGTCCTTGGCCTTTCCCACGACGTTGTCCTTGACGCTCTTCGCCTTCTCCGCGACGAACGCCTTGGCCGGGGATTCCCCTTTCAGGACGCGGGAGCCGATCGCGGGCAACTGGCCGCCGTTCTCCGCGATGTCCGACAACTGCCCTGTGACACCGGTGAGTTTTTCGCCCGCCTTGCCCGCGAGCCTCTCCGCCTGTGCGCTGAGGTAGTTCGTCAACTCCCCGCGCAGCCGGTCCATACCGGACTCCGCCGCTTCCGGCTGGTCCTTGTCCGTCCTGGCCATGACTGGCTACCTCCGGCGTTCGGCGCGCTTGGTCGCGGCACGCTTGGACGATGACGATTTCTTGGCCGGAGATTTCTTCCCGGCTGCGGTTTTCTTGGCCGGTGCTGCTTTCTTGGCCGGCGACTTGCGGGCGGGCACCGTCTTCTTCGCTCCGGACTTCCCGGCCGCTGATTTCTTCGCGGGGGATTTCTTCGCGGGAGGTTTATTCGCCGCAGTCTTCTTTTCCGCCGGCTTCTTTTCCGCGGCTTTCTTGGCGGCCTTCTTCGCCGGGGGTTTCCCGGTCGCCGTCTTTCCGCTCGTCGCCTTCTTGGCGGCCTTCTTCGCCGGGGGCCTCCGCGCGGCGGCCTTCTTGGCGGGCCGGTCACCGGAGGGCTTCTTCCCCTCACCGGAAGCGCCCCTGTCCGGGCGCCGACGGCGCGCCGGTTCCGGCTCCTCCTCGGGTTCCTCCTCCTCGGGTTCTTCCTCCTCGTCCTCCCCTTCCTCCTCGTCCTCCTCGTCCTCCTCGTCCTCCTCGTCCTCGTCCCCCTCGGAGTCCCCGTCCCCGTCCTCGTACGCTTCCTCCGGTTCGTGCTCCTCGTCGTCCCCCTCCTCGTCGTCCTCCTCCCCCCGGTCCGCGAGCCGGGCCGTGCGATCGCTGATCGCGTCGGCCAGCGAGTTCATGCCGCGGTCCGCCGCCGCGGTGAGCGCCTTGCGTCCGGAGTCGAGGACCTCGCCCTTGAGCTGTTCCTGCAACTCCGCGAACTGGGGGACGTTCCCGAGCCTCCGCACACCCTCGGCGGCCAGTTGCTTCGGCTCCAGGCCGAAGCGGCGGCCCGCCAGGTACGTCGCGAGGGTGAGGGCCATCCGGCCCTTCTTGGTCCGGCCGAGCACATAGCCGCCCACCATCGCGGCGGCCAGAGTCACTTTGGTCTGATCTTCCATGGGTCCAGTCACCTTCGATCGTTCGGTACCGGGTGTGCCCGGCCCACGGTGCGGGCCTGAGCGACGTGCAACCGTTCGAGCAGCACCTCCTCCTCCCGCTCGAACTTCTCCACCCCGATCTCCCCTCGCTCGAACTCCTGGTTGAGAGCGGCCAGCTGTGCCCGGATCACCCCGGTGTCGTACATCTCGCGTTCGGCGGCGCCCTGCATCTTCTCCGCCACCCAGACCACCCCGCGGACCGGTGCGAGCGGGGCCAGCAGGATCGCGCTGACGAGTCCCACGTCAGGTCCTTCCGGCCGGGGCGCGACGGCGCCGGGGCGTGACGAAGCTGTAGCAGGGCAGCGGACCGGCGACCCGGAGTTCGACGTGGTCCCGCCGGGGGCCCGCGAGCCGCTCCGCCTCGGTACGGAAACGGCCGGCGGCGTCACGGTCGACGAGGAACGACACGTTCAGCGCGCAGCCGTGGACCTCCGGCCCCGGCGCCACCTCGCGGGCCAGTGGAGTGAGGGCACGTACGATCCCGTGGCCGGCCTCGGCGGCCCGGCGCGTCAGGGCCGCGGCCACGGCTTCCCCCAGCCGGACGTTCGCCTCGTAGCCGGGTCGGCGGCGCGCCTCGTCGCGCAGGCGGCGCACCGGCTTCTCCTCGGCGAGGAGAGTCGCGAGCGCGTCCTGGGCGGGAAGCGCCTTGAGGTTGATCTCGACCCCGTCCGAGAGGTGCCGCAGGGTGGCGACATGGTCCTTGGCCGATCCGGTCAGTTCACGCCGTACGGCTGCTTCGTCAGGGGCGACCGTGCCGAACCGCATGGGAAGGACCGGGCCCCTGCCGGCGAGGCGGGTGAGCAGGTCCTGATGGGCCATCAGGTCACGTCGCCTGGGGCGCAGCTGCTCGGGCGCGTCGCTCACCACGGCCGCCACCGGGCCCTGGGACAGCAGTCGCAGGGCGGCCGGCGGGGCGCCCACGCCGGCGTCCTCCGGTCCGAGTGCCTGCCCTGTGGGGATGATCGCGTAGATGTAGACGCCGTTCGCCGTCATGGTCATGCCTCCGCGCGGCGGCGTCGGGGCGCGCTCCCGCGGGCCGGTGCCCGGCGCTTCCTGGGGCGTTCCTCCTGCTCGGCGTCCTCGTCGTCGTCGTCGGCTCCGACCACCTTGCGGACGGTGTCGCCCACGGACTCGGCGGCCTTGCGCACCTTCCGCTTGCCGACGGCCTTGGCAGCGCCGCCGCCGAAGAGTTCGGGCACGGTCGTGCTGCGTGAGTCGCGCTCCAGGTCGAGGCGGTTGCACGCCTCGGCGAACCGCAGGTAGGTGTCCACACTGGCGACCACGATGCGCGCGTCTATCTTGAGGATCTCGATCCCGACCAGGGAGACCCTGATGAACACATCGATGACCATCCCCCGGTCGAGGATGAGTTCGAGCACGTCGTAGAGGGTGCCCGCGCGGGGCGGGCAGGGTGCGATTTCGTCGGCGTACATGGTCGTGGTCACAGAGCGTCCTTCCGGTCAGGGGTGGGGCGGTGGCAACGGGTCATTCGTCGGCGGCACCCCGTCGGTACCTGCGGACCCTGCTGTACTCGAGGAGTTCGCCGTCCTGGTCGAGCAGGACCTCGTACGAGGCGAGCAGGCTCGTCGTGTCGGGGATGCGCGGTACTTCGAGTACGTCCACCACGACGCACCAGCCGTCTTCGTGCCGCCGCACGGCCGACACCCCCTCGGTGTGGTGCCCGATGAGCCGTTCCAGGCTCTGGCAGGCGGTGTTCGCAGCGTGCTCGGGGCCTCGCCCGGCCGGGGGACGCGAGGCCGGCGTCTTCTTCGCGTGGCCGGGACGGGTGCGGGTCTTCTCTGCCATGGGACCCAGTCTCGTGACCACGGGGCACGGCGCATCTCGAGCGGGCGGGCGGGCGGTGCCGGCGCACTCACTCCTTCGGCCCGCCGGCCGGCCGTACCCGGCCCGCCGGGGTGCACAGTCGTGGACATGGGTGACGCACATGAGAAGAACGGGCCCGGCGCCGGACACGAACGCCCTCCGGGGGTCGGGGACACCACGGTGGAGGCGGTGGGCGCGCTGACGGAGGCCCTGGAGACGGTGGAGCGGGCCCGCGGGCGGCTCTTCGACTTCCACCAGCTGACGGGGGGCGCCGATCTGACGCTGGACCGGGCCGTGAAGCTGCTGCGGGTGGCCGGGCACGCGGCGCACGCCGATCTGGTGGAACGGGAGATCCTGGGCCGCAACGTCGTACCGGGGTGCTGGACCTATCAGCTCGTCGAGGCGTACGACAGCACGTACTACCGGCCGTTCGCCGAGGTCGAGGCCCGGGTCCGCCGGGATCTGGTGGGAGGGCGGAGGCATCTGTACGAGGCGGAGATGAAGGAGGCCCGGCGGACCCACGGGCATCCCGACCACACCGCCCGGCCCTGACGCGGAGGCCGTCGCGGCCCTCCGGCGCGTCCGGGGAGAGGCCCGGGGCTGCCCGGGGAAACCGGCCCTGAGCTGCGGTTCCGTCCTTGCCGTACCGGGCTGCCGAGGGCTTGGGGAGGCCCGTCACGGGCGTGCGGCGTAGTGTCGGGAAGGACGTCTGTGTGGTCTTTTCCCGTTCACGGGGCAGGAGCGGCCCATGACCGATCGACGCGAAGGACCTCGTCTTCCCGAGCCCCGCGGCGGGCTCTCCGCCGGGGTGGTGGCTCATCTGCGGGGTGACGGGCCGCTTCCCGGCCCGGACTCCGCCGGGCACGCGGACCCTTACGGCGATGATCTCCAGCTCGCCCTGTACGTCTGCTACGAGATGCACTACCGCGGTTTCGCCGGCGTGCGGCCGGAGCTGGAGTGGGACCCGCCCCTCCTCGCCGTACGCGCGGCACTGGAGCGGCGGTTCCTCGACGCGCTGCGGCGCGACGCTCTGCCGAAGGGCCCTCTCGACGACGTCCTGGACGGCCTGCTGGTGGAGCCGGTGCGCGGGACGGGTCCGTCGTGGTTCCTCCAGGACCGCGGGGAGCTGCGGCACCTGCGCGCGTACGCCGTGCAGCGCTCGCTCTACCACCTCAAGGAGGCCGATCCGCACGCCTGGGTGCTGCCCCGGCTGAGCGGACGGGCCAAGGCGGGAATGGCGGCGATCGAGTACGACGAGTTCGGCGCGGGCCGGGCCGACCGGGTGCACGCCCGGCTCTTCGCCGGCCTGATGGCCGATCTGGGGCTGGACACGGCCTACGGGCGCTACCTGGACGACGGGTACGCCGAGATGCTGGCCCTGGTCAACCTGATGTCGCTGTTCGGTCTGCACCGGCGGCTGCGCGGTGCGCTGGTCGGGCATTTCGCCGCCGTCGAGATCACCTCCCCGCCCGCTTCGCGCCGCCTGGCCAAGGCCATGAAACGGACCGGGGCGGGTGCCGCGGCGGAGTTCTTCTACACCGAGCACGTGGAGGCGGACGCCGTCCACGAGCAGGTGGTGCGCCATGAGGTGGTCGGCGGTCTGGTCGAGGAGGAACCGGAGCTTGCCCCGGACATCGCGTTCGGTGTCACGGCGACCTCCTTCGTGGAGGACCGGCTGGGTGACCGGCTGCTGGCCGGCTGGCAGAGCTGAGGGACCGGGGTACCGGGCGGGCGCCCGCGCGCCCGTCCGCCATGAGGAGGATCAGATGTCCGCAGAAGTAATCGGGGGAACGACCCGTCCGGACCGGCTGGTGACGCTGCCCGGGGTCTACGCGCCCCAGCACGACACCCGGCTGCTGATGGAGGCGGTGGACCGGGAGGAGATAGGCCCGGGGACCGAGGTGCTGGACCTGGGCACGGGCAGCGGCGCCCTCGCGCTGCACGCGGCACGGCGGAGCGCGAGCGTGACGGCCGTGGACGTCGCGCGCCGCGCGGTGCTGACCGCACGGCTGAACGCACTGCTCAGCGGCCGGCGGATCAGCGTGCGCCGCAGCGACCTGCTGTCCGCGCTGCCGGGCCGGTTCTACGACCTGGTGGTCGCGAATCCGCCGTACGTCCCGTCACCCGTGGACGAGGTGCCCGGGCGCGGCCCGGAACGGGCCTGGGACGCGGGGTGTGACGGGCGGGCGGTCCTGGACCGGATCTGCGACGCCGCTCCCGCGGTGCTGCGCCCCGGCGGCCGCCTGCTGATGGTGCACTCCGCGCTGTGCGACAGCGATACGACCGTACGCAGACTGGCGGACGCGGGGCTGGACGCCCGCGTCAGTGACCGTGCCCGTGTGCCGCTGGGGCCCGTCCTGCGCTCCCGGCTCCGCTGGCTGAGGGAGGCGGGGCTGATGCCGGGCCCCGCCACGACCGAGGAGTTGGTGGTCATCCGTGCCGAGCACCCCTGAACGCCCCCGCCGGATCCGGATCGGGACAGAGGGACCGCTCCTGGTCGAAGGCCCGGTGGAAGTCGTGTGCGCCGACGGCAGGGTGGCCGTCTCGGACCGGTTCGCGGTCGCCCTGTGCACCTGCCGGCGGAGCCGGATGTACCCCTGGTGCGACACCAGCCACCGGCGCCGAACCCACTGTGAGGAGCAGAGCGATGACTGATTCCGGACGCCCGCAGGACCCGGCGGAGGCGTACCCCCGTCCCGATCTCCCCGACCAGGAGCAGGCGCATCCGGGCCTGACCGGGCCGATGGACCCGGCGCCCGACCACGGCGAGGACACCTACCGCGGCAGCGGCCAGCTCGAAGGGCGTGCGGCGGTGGTCACCGGTGGTGACTCCGGCATCGGCCGGGCCGTTGCCCTGGCCTTCGCCCGCGAGGGTGCGGACGTCCTGTTCACCCATCTGCCCGAAGAGGAGGAGGACGCGCTCGTCACGGTGCGGCTGGTGGAGTCCGCGGGCCGGCGGGCGGTGCCCGTGGTGTGCGACATCCGGGACGAGAAGCAGTGCCGGGCGCTGGTGGAACGGGCGGTGTCCGAGTTCGGGCGCATCGATGTCCTGGTCAACAACGCGGCCTACCAGATGTCCCGGCCCGAGGGCATCTCGGCCATCTCCACGGAGCAGTTCGACCGGGTCGTCCGGACGAATCTGTACGGGATGTTCTGGCTGTGCAAGAACGCGCTGCCGCACATCCCCGCCGGGGGTTCAATCATCAACACCACGTCGGTGCAGGCCTACGAGCCGAGCCCGCACCTGCTCGACTACGCGATGACCAAGGGCGCCATCGTCACGTTCACCAAGGGGCTCGCGCAGATGCTGGCGTCCGACGGCATCCGGGTGAACGCGGTCGCCCCCGGCCCCGTCTGGACGCCGCTGATCCCGGCGACGCTGCCCGACACCACGGAGTTCGGGAAGCAGAGCCCTCTCGGACGCCCCGCCCAGCCCGCGGAGATGGCACCGGCGTACGTCTTCCTCGCCTCCTCCCGGGCGAGTTACATCACCGGCGAGATCATGAACGCCACCGGTGGCACCCCGCTCCCCTGACGCCCCCGACCCGGAAAGGCTGGACCCCCATGGCGCACGCCGCCCTCTTCGACGTCGACGGCACCCTCGTCGACACCAACCATCTGCACGTCACCTGCTGGTGGGAGGCATTCCGCCAGGCGGGGCACCAGGTGGCGGCGCACGACATCCACCGCGCCATCGGACTCGGCTCCGGTGACCTGGTCGCGCATCTGCTCGGCGAGGACCGCGACCGGGAGCAGGACGCCGGGATCGCGGCCGCGCACAAGACGCTGTACGCCACCTACTTCGACCGGCTGGCCGCGTTCGACCGGGCGGGTGAGCTGCTGCGGGCCCTGGCCGGACGCGGTATGCGGATCGTCCTGGCCACGTCGGCGAGCGGCCGGGAACTGACCGCCCTGCGGGCGGCCGTGGACGCGGACGACGTCATCGCGGGCACGGCGAGTTCCGACGACGTGTCGGCGGGGAAGCCGGCGCCGGAGCCCGTGCGGCACGCCCTGGAGATCGCCGGGTGCTCCGCCGGGGAGGCGGTGTTCGTGGGCGACTCCGTGTGGGACATGCGGGCGGCGGCCGGGGCCGGGGTGAGGGCCGTCGCCGTGCTCTCGGGCGGCATCCCCCGCGGGGACCTGGAGGAGGCCGGTGCGGCGGCCGTGTACCGGGACGTGGCCGCGCTGCTGGACGGCCTCGACGCGAGCCCGTTCGCCCGTCCGGAGTAGATCCGCCGGCGAGCCCGGTCCACCGGGCCGCCCTACGCTGAACAGGTGGCCGGTGCTGACGGCACCGGCCCGGGAACGAGCCGGAGGAGCCCCCCATGGCCGTACGGCACAAGTTGATCCGGAAGCCCCCGGACGCCGTCTGGGACGTCCTGTCCGACAGCAGTGGTTACGAGAGATGGGTCGTCGGCCCGTCCGGCTCCGAGCCCGCGAAGGGCCGGTGGCCGCAGGTGGGTTCGAGCCTCGCCTACACCGTGCGGATCGGTCCCTGCACACTGCGCAACGAAACGTTCGTACGGCGCTGTGAACCGCCCCGGATCCTGGAGCTGGAGGTGGACAGCGGTCGTCTGGGCACGGCGCGGGTCGCCTTCGAGGTGCGCCCCTGGGGTGAGGACACCCTGCTGGTCGTCGACGAGCACCCCCTGCGGGGCGCGGGGGCGGCTCTGCACAACGTCGCCGCGGACGCGGTGCTCCAGCTGCGTCACCGGGCCATGCTCGACCGGCTGGCCCGGTGCTGCGAGAACGGGGAGGGCTGAACCGTGCCGGATGCCGTGGTCATCGGAGCGGGACCCAACGGACTGGTGGCGGCCAACCTCCTGGCCGACGCCGGCTGGACGGTGGAGGTCCTGGAGGCGCAGGACGAGCCCGGCGGGGCCGTACGCCACGACCGGGGTGTGGATCCCGCGTACGTCAGTGATGTGTTCAGCGCGTTCTATCCGCTGGCGGCGGCGTCGCCGGTGCTCGCCGGGCTCCGTCTCGACGCGTACGGGCTGCGGTGGAGCCAGGCCCCCGCGGTGCTGGCCCATCCGTTCCCCGACGGCCGGTGCGCGGTGCTGCACCGGAGCGTCGAGGAGACCGCGCGGTCGCTGGAGGAGTTCGGTCCCGGGGACGGTGCCTCCTGGCGCGCCCAGCACGAGGTCTGGGAGAAGGTGCGGGCCCCGCTGCTCGACGCGCTGTTCACACCGTTCCCGCCGGTACGCGCCGGTGCGCGGCTCGCGGCGGCGGTGCGCGCGGCCGGCGGCCTGCGGCTGGCCCGGACGATGCTGCTGCCGGTGCGCCGGCTGGGCGAGGAGGAGTTCGCCGGTGAGGGCGGGCGGCTGCTGCTCGCGGGCAACGCCCTGCACGCCGACCTGGCGCCGGAGGCGGCGGGCAGCGGCGGGTTCGGCTGGCTGATGACGATGCTCGGCCAGACGTACGGGTTCCCCGTGCCGGCCGGCGGCTCGGGCGGGCTGACCGCGGCACTGGTCCGGCGGCTGCGGAGCCGGGGCGGCACCGTGCGGTGCGGCGAGCGGGTCGCCGAGGTGGTGGTGCGCGGCGGCCGGGCCGTGGCGGTGCGTACGGCCGGGGGCGAGGCGGTGCCCGCGGGCCGTGCCGTGCTGGCGGACGTGTCCGCCCCCGCGCTCTACCACGACCTGGTCGACGCCCGTCATCTGCCGGGGCGGCTGCTGGAGGACCTGCGCCGCTTCCAGTGGGACTTCGCCACCTTCAAGGTCGACTGGGCCCTGGGCGGGCCGGTGCCCTGGACCGCCGAGGGCGCGTCGTCCGCCGGTACCGTCCATCTCGCCGACGGGGTCGACGGTCTCACCCGTTTCGCCTCGCAGATCGCCATGGGCCAGGTGCCCGACCGGCCGTTCATCCTGTTCGGGCAGATGACCACCGCCGATCCCGGCAGGTCCCCGGCGGGCACCGAGTCGGCCTGGGCCTATACGCATGTGCCCCGCCGGGCCCGGGGCGACGCGGGGAGCGACGGCCTGACGGGGTCCTGGGACCGGCGGGAGGAGGAGGCGATGGCGGACCGGATGGAGGCGGAGGTCGAACGGGCCGCGCCCGGGTTCCGCGGCCTCGTCCGGGCCCGGCGGGTGCTGTCCCCCGGGACCCTGGAGGGTCTCGACGCCAATCTGAGCGGCGGGTCCGTCAACGGCGGGACGACGGCGCTGCACCAGCAGCTCGTGTTCCGGCCGGTCCCGGGAGCGGGGCGCCCCGAGACCCCGGTGAAGGGCCTGTACCTCGCCTCGGCCGGCGCGCATCCCGGCGGCGGCGTGCACGGCGCTCCGGGCGCCAACGCGGCACAGGCGGCCCTGCACGGTCACCGCTGGAGCGCCCTCGCACGGGTCCAGCGCGCGCTCGCCCGCCCGGTGGAGCACTCCTCGCCCTGACCCGGCCGGCGTGCGGGATCACACCTCGGCCCGGGGTCCCTGCCGGGAGGCTCCCCGGAGCCGGCGGACCACCGCCCGGAAGCGCGGGTGCCGTTCGTGCATCTGGGCCGAACGGCGGTCGAGTTCCTCGCCGAGGCGCTCCGTGCGCTTGTCGATGTCGAGTTCGTCGAGGATCCGGTCGACCTCGGCGAGCAGGGCCCCGTGCAGCTGCCACTGCCTCGGGTGCTCCTGGACGTCCTCCAGCAGCAGGTCCGCCACCAGGTCCCGTGTCCTGCGGCTGCGGGCGAGGGCGTCGGCGAGGCGTTCCTCGGCCTCTTCCCCGCTGTCGGCCATCGGCGTGGTGATCATCACCGCGAACCCCTCGACCGCATCGGACATGTGTCCGAACAGTTCGCGCAGCGAATCGGCCACGTCCTCCGGGAAAAGCCTCTCCCCGGTGCGGGCCTTGGCGAGGTCCGTCAGGGTCCGCGTCAGCACACGCAGCACCACGGCGCAGATCTCCAGCGTGTCGAGGCCGGTGCGCAGGACCACCCGGTACAGCAGTCCCTGGCGGACCCGGGGGTTGAGCATCAGGCTCTCCTCGGCCTGCCGCAGCGAGGCGTCGACCTCCACGATGTCGTGGTCGAGCCGGCGGGCCTCGTGCAGCCGTGCGGCGGCCTCGCCGACGGGGTGGCTGCCGCCGATCTCGTCGCCGAGGGCGCGCAGCATGGCGCCCATCCGCTCCCCCAGCCCCCCGATGGAGGCGCCCGCCGTCTCCACCCAGACCGGCGGTGCGAACAGCAGGTTGAACAGCAGTCCGACCCCCGCGCCGATGAGCGTCTCCATGACGCGTTCCAGGGCGGTGTCGGTGACCTGGGAGACGCCGAGGACGAGCATCGCGCTGATCGCGACCTCCGGGACGAACTCGTTGACCCTCACGACGCGCCCGATCAGCAGCGAGGTGAAGATCGTCAGACCCAGGCTCCACCAGCTCAGGCCGACCAGGGAGCTGAACCCGCTGGCGATCAGCACACCGACGACGACCGAGTTGACACGCCGGATACCGGTGGTGAGCGTGGCGTAGAGCGTCACCTGCACCACGAGGAGCGCGGTGAGGGGCGCGGTCAGCGGCGCGGGATGCGGATCGGGCAGCGACCACTGGGCGACGACGAACGCGATGACGGCGGCGGCGGTGGACCGCAGCACCTGGGCCCCGGCGGGCTCCGTGGTGCGCTGGACGAGTTTGATGACGTGCGCGGGCGCTGATACTCCTGGCATTCCATGACGGTGCCCCGTAACGCGGCGTCGCAGTGCCCCGACGGGCGGGCGAACTCCTTACGGACGTACGCACCGCTGCTGCCCGGAGGCTGCGATGCGGGTCCGGCCGAGCGGAGGGATGGTGGACGCATGGCTATTTCACACATCCCCCCGGGTGCTCCGGCCCCGGCACGCAGGCTGACTCCGCCGGGCGAGACGCCCCCGGCCGAAGGGTCCATCAGCGAGGCGCACCAGGAACGCGCGGACGGCGGTGTATGGGAGCACCCGGTGGTCTGGGCGGTCGTGGTGCTGCTCGGTTCGCTGGTGGTCGCCGGCTACTTCGTCGCGCGGATCCTCAGCTTCCCGTGAGCGACGGCGCGACGCTGGACGCGCTGCTGGAACGGCACGGCACGACCTACGCCGAGGAAGCCGGCATCCGGCTGCGGGACACCCCGCAGCCGCTGTACCGGCTCCTGGTGCTCAGCCATCTGCTGAGCGCCCGGATCCGCGCCCCGGTGGCCGTGGCCTCCGCGCGGGCGCTGTCCGCGCACGGTATGCGCTCGCCCCGCCGGATGGCGGACGCGACCTGGCAGCAGAGGGTCGACGCGCTGGGCGAGGGCGGGTACCGCCGCTACGACGAACGGACGGCGACCCAGCTCGGCGACGGCGCGTCGCTGCTGCTCGACGCCTACGGCGGGGACCTGCGGCGTCTGCGCCGGGACGCGGACGGGGACACGGACGCGTTGCGCGCGGCGCTGCGGAGGTTCCCGGGCATGGGGCCGGCGGGCGCGGACATCTTCCTCCGGGAGGTGCAGTCGGTGTGGACCGAGGCGGCCCCCTACCTGGACGCCAAGGCGCTCCAGGGCGCCGAGCGCCTCGGGCTGCCCGCGTCTCCCGCCGGGCTGCTGCGGGCGGCCGGGGACCGGGACCCCGCGGTCCTCGCCGCCGCGCTGGTGCGCGCGGCGCTGGACAAGGAGATCGCCGCCTCGGTCCGCGCCGCACGGTAACGGTCCGCCGCGCCGGGGGCCGGGGGCCGTCGTGGCGGAGCTGCTCAGCGCGGCGGCCTCGGGCGGCCGGGTTTGGCGGACCGGCCCTCCACGAGGGCCCGGCGGATCATGGCGGCGCTCGCCCGTGCGTGCTCCGTCGCCGCCGTACGGTCCGCCGTCGCCGGGACGAAACGGTGGGTCGGCCGCATGCACAGGGCGCACGGGGCGCCGGTACTGATCAGGTACCCGTCCTCGCACTGCGGCTCGGTGCAGCGGCCGGGTCCGACCAGCGCCTCGGCGATCTCCTGGGGGGCCCAGCGGCGCCGGCCGTCCTCGTCCTTCTCGTGCAGCGCGTGCGACCAGCGGACGTTCCAGCGGCGCTCCACCCGCTCCAGGAGCTGGTCGGCGGTGCGCCTGCCGAGCTCCTGGTGGACCAGTTCGTGCACGGAGCGCGGGGTGCGGTGGGCGAGTGCCTGGAGCAGGGGCTGCGGCAGCGCCTGGAGCACGTAGCCGACCGGGTCGCGGCCCGCGCGCTCCTTCCACCGGCGGCAGGGGCAGGGGCCCTCGGCGGCGACCGGCTGTCCGCAGCGCCCGCAGCGCCCGCGGCACTGGGCGCAGAGGCCGTCGTCGAGACCGTCCAGGTGCGGCGCGGGGGCGCGTCCGCAGTCCCGGCAGCAGGAGGCGCAGTGACCGCAGAGGCGTTCCTCGCCCTGTCTCGTCGACCACTGCCGCTGCTGGCAGCGGCAGCACAGGGCGCTGTTGCAGTGCTCGTGGTGGGCGGCGCCGGAATGCCGTCCGGGTGGCGGGAATGACATCGCTGTGCTTCTCCTGGTGCGTGGCGGGGACCGCCCGGGTCCAGGCCGTGCCGGCCGGACCGGAAGGGGCCCGCGGACGACGGTACCGCCCCTCGCCGCCGCATGCGGCACCCGTCCGTGATCCGCCCCGCCCTCCCGTGTCCGGGGGGCGCTCCGGCTCACGGGTGCAGGCCGCTGACCACGTTCGCGGTCGCGGTGATGCCCTCGTGGATGGTGGGCGCCATGCGGGTACTGGCCAGGAGGAATCCGAGCAGGACACAGACGATGGCGTGCGAGACCTTGAGGCCTCCGTTACGCAGGAAGATCACTGCGAGAAGCAGCAGAAGCAGCACCAATGAGATCGAGATGACCACGCCAACCTCCTCCGCCGCGCCGGATTTGCGGCATTCGGCCGCCAGTGTGTCGGAGCGGGAGGCCCGTCCGGCACACGGCACGTCGGCCGAACGGGTGTTGACGCACCGTGACCGGTTTGGGCCGCCGGACCGGTTCAGCGGTCGTGGCGGCCGCCGTGTCCGCGGCTTCGCAGAAAGGCTTCGAGGCCCGCCAGGTCGTCGGTGTTGAGGTGGTCGACGCCTGCCGCGAGCAGTTCGGTCCACACGGCGTCGCGCTCGGGGCCCGCGGTGTCGGGTGTGGACCAGAACCGTACGCGCCTGCCGTGCGTGTGCGCGGTGGAGACGAGGGCGTCCAGCCGGGCGCGTTCGGCCGCGGGGAAGGGGCCGGCGCCTTGCCAGGCGAAGGTCTGTGTCCAGTTCGCGCTGACGAGGGGCACGAAGGAGGCGGGGGCCGGGGTGCCCAGGTCGTCGAGCCGGCCGTCGTAGAAGGCGTACCGGGTGGCCTGCGCCTCCATGGGGACGCGGGCGGCGCGGTCCCCCGAGACGACGGGGGTGACGGCGCCGGGGCGGACCCGGCCGTGGTGGCAGCTGGTCAGCATGGTCCGGTGGCGCCGCAGCAGCCGGTCGAGTGCGAGGTAGGCGGCCACGCCGTCGGCCTTGATGTCGATCAGGAGCCGCAGCGGAGCGGGGTATCCGGCGTGAACGGTCCCCCGGTTCGCCCGGACCCGTTCCTGGAGCGGGTCGAGATAGAGGGAGGCGAGGGTCCGGGCCGGGTCGAGACCGCTCGCCTCGTGGGCCACGAGGAGTTCGCCGTCCACGAGGAAGACGTCGGCCTCGACGCTGGTGAAGCCGTGGTCCAGCGCGTCGTGGAGCGGGCGGGGGTGGAGGTAGTCGTTGTGCGCGTGGGCGTGGGCCAGCGGGCGCGGCCCCCGCGGCCGGGCGGGCGTCGCGGCGGCGGACGGGGCGGGGACGAAGGCGAGGGCAGCGGCGGTTGCGAGGGTGGCGGTGACGGTTGCGCGGCGGGTCGGGTATGCCATGGGGGTCTCCCTGTATCGGCGTGGGGGCGCGCATGACCGGCGCGCTTCCCCGACGGCTCCGGGGCCGCGCCCGACGCATGACGAGTATGGGGCCCGTCCGCCCTGTCGGGCAGGTACCTGCCAAGAGTTGGGGTGGATGTCGTCCGCCCGCCGCCGGTGCCGTCCCGGGTGTTTCCCCGCCCCGGCGCCCGGCCGGACACGGGGCGGCCTGCCCCGGTCGCGTCCCGGCCGGCCCCCGGGGACGGCCCCCGGTCGCGTCCCGGCCGGACGCGGGGCTGTCCGCCGCCGCGGTGTCCCGGTCCACGCGCCGGAGCGGGACACCCACCGTGGTGTGTCCCGCTCCGGGTCGAACCGTGCGCGGCCGTTACGGTGCGGGCAGCTCCGTCAGACGGGCGACGGTCTCGTGGTGGCGGCCCGGGGTGCCGTACGCGGTCGAATCGGCCTTGGCCCGCTTCAGATACAGGTGCGCGGGATGCTCCCAGGTCATGCCGACCCCGCCGTGCAGCTGGACGCACTCCTCGGCCGCGTGGACCGCGACCTTCGAGCAGTAGGCCTGGGCCACCGCCACGGCGAGCGGTGCGTCGGGGGCGCCGGCCGCGAGCGCGTCGGCCGCGTTGCGGGCGGCGGCACGGGCTGAGACGACCTCCAGCCAGAGCTGCGCCATCCGGTGCTTGAGCGCCTGGAAGGAGCCCACCGGGCGGTTGAACTGGTGGCGTTCGCGGGTGTGCCGGACGGTTTCGGTCAGACACCACTCGGCGATCCCGAGCTGTTCGGAGGCGAGGAGTCCGGCACCGGACAGGAGTCCCCGCTCCACCGCCACCGCCGCGGGCCCGGCCTCCGCGAGGAGGGCGCCCGCGGCACCCGCGAGGGTCACCGAGGCGAGCGGCCGGGTCAGGTCGAGGGGGACGAGCGGCTCGACGGTGACGCCGGTGCCCGCGGTGCCGACCGCGTACAGCCCCTCGGCGGTGGGCACCAGCAGGACGTCGGCGGCGGCCGCGTCGGCGACGGTGGTGACCGTACGCTCCAGGCCGCCGGCCATCGCGGCCCGGGCGCCGGCGGGCGGGGTGGCGAACGGCAGCGCCAGGACGGCCGTACGGCGCCCCGCCGCCAGGTCCGCCAGGAGTTCACCGGCCGGACCGCCCAGCGGATCGAGGGCGAGCAGGACCTCGGTCGCGACGACGGAACTGGTCAGGTAGGGGGCGGGCACGACGCCGCGGCCGAGCTCCTCCAGGACGACGGCCGCCTCACGGTGCCCGGCGCCCTGTCCGCCGAGCTTCTCCGGTACGAGCAGTCCGGCGGCCCCGATCCCTGACGCGAGGGAGGCCCACAGTTCCTGGTCGTACGGAGTGGCGGACTCGGTCGCGGCGATCACCGCCGGCGCGTCGGCGCGCGCGGTGAGCAGGGAGCGCACCGCGGAACGCAGGTCCTCCTCGGCCTCGGAGTAGAGCAGGTCGGGGGCGTGCGCGGTCTCGGGCTGTGCGCTCATCGGGCGAGGTCCTTCCAGGCGACGTCCTTGTCGTTACGCGGTTCCGCGGGCAGGCCGAGGACGCGCTCGGCGACGATGTTGAGCAGGACCTCGCTCGTCCCGCCCTCGATGGAGTTGCCCTTGGAGCGCAGGTAGCGGTACCCGGCGTCGCGCCCGGTGAAGTCCACGATCTCGGGGCGGCGCATGGTCCAGTCGCCGTACAGCAGTCCCTCGTCGCCCAGCAGTTCGACCTCCAGGCCGCTGATCTCCTGGTTGAGGCGGGCGAACGCCAGCTTCATGCCCGAGCCCTCGGGGCCGGGCTGACCCGCGACGAGCTGCTGGCGCAGCCGTTCGCCGGTGAGCCGGGCGACCTCGGCCTCGACCCAGAGGGTGAGCAGGCGCTGGTGGAGGTCGTGGGTGCGCAGTCCGGGGTGTTCGCGCCAGGTCTTCGCGACGGTGCCGATCATGCCCCCCTCGCGGGGGATACGGGCGCCGCCGATCGAGACGCGCTCGTTCATCAGGGTGGTCTGGGCGACCTTCCAGCCCTCGCCCACCGGCCCGAGGCGATGGCTGTCGGGGATGCGTACGCCGGTGAGGAAGACCTCGTTGAACTCGGCCTCGCCGGTGATCTGCCGCAGCGGCCGGACCTCGACGCCGGGGTCGGTCATGTCGCAGACGAAGTAGCTGATGCCGCGGTGCTTGGGCAGGCCGGGGTCGGTACGCGCGATGAGGATGGCCCAGCGGGCCACATGGGCGCTGGAGGTCCACACCTTCTGTCCGTCCACCACCCAGTCGTCGCCGTCCCGGACGGCACGGGTGCCCAGCGCCGCGAGGTCGGATCCGGCCCCCGGCTCGCTGAAGAGCTGGCACCAGACCTCCTCCCCCAGCCACAGGGGCCTCAGGAAGCGCTGCTTCTGCTCGTCGGTGCCGTAGCCGAGGATGGTGGGCGCGGCCATGCCGAGGCCGATGCCGATGCGGCGCGGGTCGTTGTCGGGGGCGCCTGCGGCGGCCAGTTCCGCGTCGGCCACGGCCTGCAGGGAACGCGGGGCGCCGAGTCCGCCGAGTCCGGCCGGGTAGTGCACCCAGGCCAGTCCGGCGTCGAAGCGGGCCCGGAGGAACTCGGCCCGGCCGGTGGTGGCGGGCGGGTGGGCGGCGAGCAGGTCCTGGGTGCGCCGGCGGATGGCGTCGGCGTCGGTGGCGGCGGTCATCGGGTCCCTCCCGGGGGCAGTACGACGATGCGGCCGGTGCTGGTGCCGTCGGCGACACACTGGACGGCCTCGGCGGCCCCGGCCATCGGGACACGCTCACTGACCAGCGGCTTCACGATCCCCTGCGCGGCGAGTGCGGCGAGTTCGTCGTGGCAGGCGCGCACGGCGGCCGGGTCGTGGGTGTTGTACAGGCCCCAGTGGAGCCCGACGATCGAGTAGTTCTTCACCAGCGCGTGGTTCAGACCCGGAGCGGGGATGGTGCCGCTCGCGAAGCCGACGACCAGGACGCGGCCCTCGAAGGCGATGCACTTCACGGACTTGGCGTAGGCGTCCCCGCCGACCGGGTCGTAGACGACGTCCGCCCCGCGCCCGCCGGTGGCCTCCTTCACGGAGGCGACGATGTCCTCGCTGTGGCGGTCGATGACCAGGTCGCAGCCGAGTTCCCGGGCGGTCGCGGCCTTGGCGGCCCCTCCGACGACGCCGATGACGGTGGCGCCGGCCGCCTTTCCGAGCTGTACGGCGGCGCTGCCGACGCCACCGGCCGCCGCGTGCACGAGCAGCGTCTCGCCGGGCTGCAGACGGGCGCGGCGGTGGAGTCCGAACCAGCCGGTCTGGTAGCCGATGTGCAGGGCGGCGGCCTCCGCGTCGTCCAGGGCGTCGGGTGCGGGCAGCAGGGCCGCCTCGTCGGCGACGACGTACTCGGCGAAACCGCCCCGGGGCAGGGCCGGGGTGGCCAGCACCCGCCGGCCGTCCTCCGTCTCGCCGCAGACCTCCACGCCGGGGGTGAACGGCAGCGGGGGCCGGACCTGGTACTGGCCGCGGCAGAGCAGCGCGTCGGGGAAGTTGACGTTCGCCGCGCGCACCTTGAGCAGCACCTGGCCCTCGGCCGGGACCGGGAGGTCCGCCTCCTCCAGCTTCATCACCTCGCCCGGTTCACCGTTCCGGTGCACTCGCCATGCCTGCATGAGGGGCCCTCCAACACTGTCGGCATTACCACTGCTCCGGCGCATACTAAGCGGTCGCTTGCCTCTCTGGGAACACCTTCGGGCGAGCGGAGGCGCACACGTTCAGGAGCGTTTCGGTTTCGCCCGTACGTGCATGCGCTCGCCCTGCGGGCCGAAGAGGCTCAGGAACTCGACCGGGTCGTCCCCCACGGGGCCGAACCAGTGCGGCAGCCGGGTGTCGAACTCGGCGGCCTCGCCGGGCCCCAGCACCAGGTCGTGCTCGGCGAGGAGCAGCCGGAGCCGGCCGGAGAGCACGTAGAGCCACTCGTACCCCTCGTGGGTGCGCTGCTCGCAGGCGTCGCCCGGCACCTTCTCGTGGATGACCTTGTACGCCTGGAGGCCGCCGGGCCTGCCGGTCAGCGGGAGGGAGGTCTTGCCCCCGTGCACGATGGGTTTCGCCCTGACCCTGGGATCCCCGACGGGCGGCGCCCCGACGAGGTCGTCGAGCGGCACCTCGTGGGCCCGGGCGACGGGCAGCAGGAGCTCCAGGCTGGGGCGCCGGCCGCCCGATTCCAGTCTGGACAAGGTGGACACGGAGATGCCGGTGGCCTCGGAGAGCGCGGCGAGCGTGACACCGCGGTCCTTGCGGAGCCTGCGCAGCCGGGGGCCGACTCCGGCGAGCACGGCGTCGAGTTCGGGGTCTTCCTGACTCTGTTCCTTCATCCGCCCATTGCATTTTCGGCAAGCCGGTTTGTCAATCACGCGGGCCGGCGGGGCCGCCGGGCACCCGGCGGCCCGGTACGGGAGGGGTTCCGCGGGCGGGCAGGGCCCGCGCGGCGGACGGGTGGACGGCCCCCGGGCCCCGCCGGTCCAGGCCCCCACCGCCGCGGCGCAGCCGGACCCGAGGCCACCGGGGCGGGCGACGGCCGCGAGCGCCCGCCGCCGGTCCGCGGGCGCGGGCCCCAGCCGCTCCGTCACGGCCGGCGGGCCGGCCTCTCCGGGAACGGGACGGAAGAACGCGTTCCGGGCGCGGAGCGGGGTAGGCGGGCACCGTCACCCCGGGCCGGACGGGGCCCGGCCCCGGACCGCGGTCCAGCCGCCGGACACCGAACCGCCCGGCCGGGCCGTACGGCCATCCGGCCTCAGCCCGGAAAATACCCCTAGGGGTATGCTGGGGAGAGTCGGGTGCGCAGAGGCCCCGCCTCTCCCCCGCGTCGGCGAACGAAAGGAACCCACTCGTGACCAGCCCCGCCGCCCTCTCCCCCGCCCAGGCCGCGGAACGCCTGGAGGAGTTCACCGTGGTGGATGTGCGGGCGCCCGGAGAGTATGCCTCCGGCCATGTGCCCGGCGCCCTGAACGTCCCTCTCGACCGGCTCCAAGAGGCGGTTCCCGCCCTGAAGTCCGCTTCCGCCCGCGGAGCCCTGCTGGTGGTGTGCGCCTCCGGCGCGCGTTCCGTCCAGGCCTGCCAGATCCTCGCCGAGGCCGACATCGAGGCCAGCACGCTGGCCGGCGGGACCTCCGCCTGGCAGAGCGACGGCCACGGCCTGGAACGGCCCCAGGGGGGCCGGGCCGTCTGGCCGATGGAACGCCAGGTGCGCTTCGCGGCGGGCTCGCTGGTGGTGGCGGGCCTGCTCGCCGGACGGCGCCTGCCGGCCGCACGCTGGCTGTCGGCCGGTGTCGGCGCCGGGCTCGTCTACTCGGCGGTGAGCAACACCTGCGGCATGGCGGCGGCGCTCTCCAGGCTCCCGCACAACCGCGCGCCGCGCACCGCCGCCGGCCTGGACGCCACGCTGGCCGTCCTCCAGCGCTGACCGACCGCCCGGGGCGGGCCGGTGCCCGCCCGCCCCGGGGCCGGGCCTACCGGTCGCTCTCGCCCCGCACGAGGCCGAGCAGCCGGTCCAGCACGCGCGGGCCGCTCGCGCGGAGCCCGTCGTGCTCGAACTCGCTGGTCACCCAGGTGCGCAGGCCCCGGATCGAGGCCGCGGTGCGCAGCGCGTGGCCCGTGTCCACGTACATGTCGTCGTGGTACACGGCGGCGGCGACGGGTACGTCGTTGGCCGCCAGCCGCTCCATGTCGTACAGGGCGGGCCAGTCGGTGCGGGCGGCGAGCAGTCCGGCGGTCTCGCGCAGCGGGCGCAGGGCCGGGTCCACCTCGAAGTGCCAGGGGTGGACGCTCTCGCCGGTGAACAGCACCGGTCCTTCGCCGGCCAGCGCGGCGGCGGCGTCGAACTGCGGGAACTCCGCGCGGATCCGCTCGGCGGACCAGGCGGTGGGGCGGTCGCCCTGTCCGTAGATCGCCTCGTGCATCACGGCGTACAGCGGGTGGCCGGCGAAGGAGTTCGCCGTCCGGACGGCTTCCTGGAAGGCGTCGGAGAGTTCGGTGCCGTGCGGTCCGGTGACGAAGGCGTTCTCCAGGAGGTGGTGGAGCTGATGGCTGCCGTCGGCGCCGCCCAGCATGATGCCCAGTGACTGGAAGCTCTCCGGGGTGAGCCGGTACCCGGCGCTCTCGGGGCGGTGCTCGGCGAGGTACGCCGTGATCGCGCGGGCCCGTGCGACGTCCTGGGGGTAGCGGGCGTAGTGGGCGGCCACCTTGCGCTCGATCCGGGGGTACGCGGCGCGGTAGACGTCGTCGGCGTGGCCGTCCAGCGAGGGCAGCCCGCCGGTGATCAGGACCTCCTCCAGGCCCTCGGGCGCGGCCGAGAGGTAGTGGACGGCGCAGAAACCGCCGAAGGACTGCCCCAGCACCGTCCAGGGCTTGCCGCCGGCGAGCCGGTGGCGGACGAGTTCGCAGTCACGGACGATGCTGTCGGCGCGGAAGTGGGCCAGATAGGCGGCCTGCTCCCGCGGGCCGCCGCGCAGCGGCAGCGTCTGGCGGTTGGCGGGGGTGGAGAGGCCGGTGCCGCGCTGGTCCAGGAGCAGCACCCGGAACTCCCGCACGGCCCGGCCGATCCACGCCTCGGTGCCGATGAAACGGCGGGCCCCGAAACCGGGACCGCCTTCCAGGTAGAGGAGCCAGGGCAGCGTCCCGTCGCCGGCCCGGGAGGCGGCGACGGCTTCCCGGGCGTAGATCTCGATCGTCTCGCCGCCCGGGTCGCCGTGGTCCAGCGGGACCGTGAAGCGGTGGTCGGTGAGAACGAGGCCGGGCCGGCGATAGCTGTTCACGTGTACTCCTGATATCCGGTGATTCCCGGACAGTCCAGCACACGCCCCCGGTCCGGCCGCCCCCGGCCCGTGCCCGCCTGCCCCCGGCCGGCTCCCGGGGCCCCGGCCCGTGGCGCCCGCGTCCGGCGGCGCACCGTACGGCGCCGCGCGCTGATCCACCGGGAACGGCGGGGCAGCCCTTAGCGTGCATCCATGATCCGGTTCGAGCAGGTCGGCAAGGTCTATCCCGACGGGACCCGCGCGGTCGACGGCCTGAGCTTCGAGGTGGAGCGGGGTGAACTGGTCACCCTGGTCGGCCCTTCGGGCTGCGGGAAGACCACCACGATGATGATGGTGAACCGGCTGATCGAACCGACGTCGGGCCGGATCCTGGTGGACGGCGAGGACGTCTCCGGCATCGATCCCGTACAGCTGCGGAGGCGGATCGGCTACGTCATCCAGCAGGCCGGCCTCTTCCCCCACCGGACCGTACTGGACAACACGGCGACCGTCCCCCTCCTCGTCGGCTGGAAGCGCGCCCGGGCGCGGGAGCGCGCGGCCGAACTGCTCGACCTGGTGGGCCTGGACCCGAAGACGTACGGTCCGCGCTACCCGGCCCAGCTCTCCGGGGGGCAGCGGCAGCGGGTGGGAGTGGCCCGGGCGCTGGCCGCCGATCCGCCCGTACTGCTGATGGACGAGCCGTTCGGCGCGGTGGACCCGGTGGTGCGCGAGCACCTGCAGAACCAGTTCCTCGCGTTGCAGGCGAGGGTCGGGAAGACCGTGCTGCTGGTGACGCACGACATCGAGGAAGCGGTGCGGATGGGCGACCGGATGGCCGTGTTCGGGCAGGGGCGGATCGAGCAGTACGACACGCCGGGCGCGGTCCTCGGCGCGCCCGCGACACCGTACGTCGCACGGTTCGTGGGCGCCGACCGCGGGCTGAAGCGGCTCTCGGTCACCGCGGTCGAGCCCGACGACCTGGAGGAGCCGCCGACCGCGCGGCTCGACGAGCCCGCGCACACGGTGGCCGCGCGGCTCGACGGCCTGGGCGCGCGCTGGGCCGTCGTGCTGGACGGGGACGGCGAGCTGCACGGGTGGGTGTCGGCCGACGCCTTGCGGGACGCCGGGGAGGGAGGGACGGTGAGCGGTCCGGCCCGGCGCATGGACGCGTGGGTGCCGGTAGGCGCGCCGCTGAAGCAGGCGTTCGGCGAGATGCTGCAGCACGACGCGGGGTGGGTGGCCGTGCTCGACGGGGCGCGCTTCCTCGGGGTGCTCACCCCGGCGAAGCTCCATGAGGCGCTGAGGCGTTCGGTCGACGCGGACGCGCGGGGGGTCGGCCGTGACGACGTCCGGTTCGACTCGGTCGCGGACGTGTAGGGGGACCGTACGGATGACCGGGCGGGCACGGGCGTGAGGCAGGGGGCGGAGGGGGGAGGGCTCCGACCCGGGGAGCGGGTGGCCCGCTTTTGGCATTAACCCGCGCATGCAATTATTGTTTACGCTTGCAACCACCGCACGCGGACCGGTTGTCCCGGTCCCCAGGAAGGAAGCACCATGTCCTCCGTACCCACCGTCACCCTCAACAACGGCGTCACCATCCCCCAGCTCGGCTTCGGCGTCTTCCAGGTCCCCGACGAGGAGACCACCGCGGCGGTCGCCGCCGCGCTCGACGCGGGCTACCGCTCCATCGACACCGCCGCCGTGTACGGCAACGAGGCCGGGGTCGGCCGGGCTCTGGCGGAGTCCGGGATCCCCCGCGAGGAGCTGTTCGTCACCACCAAGCTGTGGAACGCCGACCAGGGCTACGACGCGGCTCTGGCCGCCTTCGACTCCAGCCTGGAGAAGCTCGGTCTCGACCATGTGGACCTCTACCTGATCCACTGGCCCACCCCGGCCCGTGACCTGTACCCCGACACCTGGCGCGCCCTGGAGAAGCTGGTGGCCGACGGCCGGGTCCGGGCCGCCGGCGTCTCCAACTTCCAGCCGGCCCATCTGCGCCGGCTGATCGACACCGGCTCGCTCGTCCCCGCCGTCAACCAGATCGAGCTGCACCCCGGTCTGCAGCAGAGCGGACTGCGCTCCCTGCACGAGGAGTACGGCATCGCCACCGAGGCGTGGAGCCCGCTCGCCCAGGGCGCCCTGCTCGACGACGAGGTACTGCTCTCACTCGCCGCGCGTCACGGGAGGACACCGGCCCAGATCGTCCTGCGCTGGCACCTCCAGCTCGGCAACATCGTCATCCCCAAGTCGGTCACGCCCGCCCGGATCCGGCAGAACATCGACGTCTTCGGTTTCGAGCTCACGCCCGACGACATGGAAGCGATCGCCGGTCTGGACCGCGGTATGCGCACCGGCCCGGACCCCGACGAGTTCAACTGACCCGTGCGGCAGCGCCCCTGACCCCCTGCCGGCCACGTCCGCCCGCCCGCGGCCGGTACGGGCGCCGGGCGCGCGTCCGCACCGCCCGCCGCCCCCGCCCCCTTCCCGCTCCGGGCTTGCGCGTTCCGCCCCTCCCCCGGCCGGGTCCCGGCCGCCGCCCGGCGTTGTCAGTGGCCTCGCCTAGAGTTCCCGTCACTTGATCACTGCGGGTACGGGGAGGCACCGATGGGGTGGGTGGCGGCGGGCGATTACGAGATCGCCCTCGACGACGGCAAGGTGGTGTGCCGCAACGCGGCCGGGCGGAGGCTGAAGTCCGTTCCGGCCAGGCTCGCGGACGATCCGGCGGTCGTGGGGCTGCGGCAGCTCGCCGAGTGGCTCGAACGGCACGAGCGGCAGTGCCTGGCGGACGTCGAGCGGTGGATGACACGCTCGCTGCCCGTGCCGTCTGCCGTGGTGGCCCGTGTCTGGCCGGATCCCGCCTGGCAGGCGGCGCTGCGCGACCTCGTCGTCACGGGCCCCGGCGGAAGGGTCGCGGGTTTCCTCAGGGACGCGGACCCCGAGCGCGGTCTCGGCCTGGTCGACCTGGACGGGGACACGGTGCGCATCACGCCCGAGACCGTGCACATCCCCCACCCGGTCCTCCTGGAGGACCTGGCCGAACTGCGGGAGTTCGCCGTCGAACTCGGCGTCGAGCAGCGCGCCCAGCAGCTCTTCCGCGAGGTGTGGCACCGTCCGGCGGCCGTGGACGCCCGCAGCACCCAGGTCGAGGACTACGCGGGCGGTTCGTTCAAGGAGCTCCGCTTCCTGCACGGCAGGGCGGCCCAGCTGGGATACCGGGTGCGCGGCGGACACGCCGTGTGCTCCGTCCTGGAGGACGGCCGCACGGCCGAGGCCCGCGTGTGGATCGGTGACTACGAGAGCTACGAGGAGACCGAGACCGGTCCACTGGCCTGGGCCGGCCCCTCCGGCGGCACGCTGAGGCTGGATCAGGTGGGCCCCGTGGCCTGGTCCGAGGGCATGCGGATGGCGGCGTCCCTGTACGCCGGGCGGGACATCGAGGACGAGGAGCAGGCGGCATGAGCACGACGTACGACGACACCGCCGCGGCCGCGCTGCTGGAGGCGGGGGCCGTGCTGCTCCCCGGTGCCACCACGCGTGAGGACGCCGACACGCTGACCGTACGGTCCTACGGCCATCCCGCCCTGGACGGCCGGCGCGTGGTCCGGCTGGTGCCCGGCACGCTCGGCGAGGCGGAGGACCTGGCGCTGGAGTTCCTGGGTCTGGCCCGCGAGGCGAAGACGCCCGAGGTCGGGCAGGTGCGGCGGGAGACCCTCGGTTTCCCCGCCTGGGCGCTGGTCAACGACCCGGCCAACGGGCACCACGCACTGGCCCTGGTCAAGGACGTCGAGCGGCTCGCCCGCCAGGCCAAGTCCCGCCCGGGCAACGCGAAGGAGGGCTTCGAGGCCCTCGGGGCGCGGCTCGGCCGGGCGGTGCCGCACTTCCTGCCGACGTTCTACGAGCAGGCCGCGCGGGTCTTCCTCCGGTACGAGAACACGACGTACGCGTCCGCTTTCTTCGGCAAGGCGCGCGAGGCCGAGCGGGTGCACGCGCTCGCGGTCGACGAGGAGCGGCAGCGGGCCGTCTTCCTGGAGTTCGCCTTCGCCGGGGCGTTGACGGTCAAGGCGCTCAAGGAGTACGTGAAGGACCTCACCCGCCGGCTCGACGCCGCCACGGCGTGGGGCCAGTTCCGGCAGCTGACCGTGGAGCGCTGTGCGGCGGGGATGCCGCCGTACGCCTCGCTGCCGCAGGACGCCCGCGGGCTGATCAGGGCTGCCGGCCTGGACCGGGTGACCGAGGAGTGCGCGCTCGTCGCGGATCTGCTGGCCTCTCCGGCCGCCGTGCGGGCACCGGCCTCGTTCTGGACCGCCTACCGGTCCACGCTCGCGGTCCTCGCCGGGCACCGGCCGGCCGTGCGGGCCCGGCTGCTGGAGATCATGCCGACCGGTCTGGGCCGGGGCCTGGAGGACGACGAGTTCTGGCTTGCGGTGCTGGCGGAGAGCGGTGCGGAGGCCCTCCTCACCTCACCGGCCGGTGAGGAGCAGGGGGTGGACGCCGCCGACTGGCTGAGCCGCTGGGCACTGCACCGTAAGCACGGCGCGTCCTGGTCCCGCCCGTCCGCGGCCACCCTGGCGCTCGTCGGACGGATGGCCCCGCGCCTGCGGGCCGACGGGCGGCCCGTCGACCTGTTCACCGGCCGGTGGCACGCGGGGGCGGACCTCGACCTGCTGGACCTGTGCGTGGCCGAAGGCGTTCCGCTCACCCTGCCGGCCGACGACGTGGACGTGCATCTGGCGCTGGAGCACTGGCTCCTCCCCGGTGACGCGGCGGCGTCCGCCCGGCGCGATCTGACCGCCACCGCCGCCGACACCCGTTTCCGTGCCCTGCTGCACCGGGCCGTGGGCGCGCTGGGGGACAGCCGCAGGGCTTCGGGCAAGGTCATGACCGCCCTGTCGGAGCACCCGGTGCTCCGGGAGGTGGCCCGTGAGTGGCTGGAGGAAGCCGCCGGGACGTACACCCGCGCGGCCGGCCTGCCCGGCGCCCGCACGGCGCTCGACCGGATGCGGCCCTTCCGCGAGGTGGCCGCCGCGGTCGCCCCCGCCGCCGTCGCGCGCACCGCCGGGCACCCGCTCGCGCCGCTGCTGGGGCGTACCCTGCGCGCGGGCATCCTGGACGAGCTGGGCTGGCCCGCCCTGGAGAAGGCGCTGCGGCTGCTCGACGCCGAAGCCGCGAAGGGCGACAACGACACCCTGGGCGTCCACGAGGCCTGGCCCGCGCTGATCCTGGCCCGTCGCCGCAAGGCGGTCGTCGTCGGCCCCGGGGAGGTGCTGCTCGAACACGAACTGCACCTCCCGGACGACCTCGACCGCTGGCAGCGCCCCCGGTTCCGTTATGTGGACGGGGAACTGCTGGTGGCGTGGCGGCAGGGCAGCAAGCAGTCGGCCTACTGGTCGTCCCGCCCCCTGGAGGTGTTCACCCTCGGCGGTGAGCAGTTCGACGCCTGGTGGTCCGGGCACGACGTCCACCCCGTTTCCCTCCCGCTGCCCGGCGGCGGCCGTGCCACCGGCGGCCGTACGCTGCACGCGGGCGACACCGAACTGCCGTCCCGGCGTGCCGTGATCGGCGACGGGACGACGTTCTGGCGCCGGGGCCGGCAGGGCCGGCAGACCCTGTGGCTGGAGTACGACCCGGCCACCGGTACCCACGGGCGCGCGTCCCTGCCCGCCCTGCTGGGCTCCGGTGTCCGGGAGGGCGCCACCCTGCTCATGGACTCCTGCGAGGTGCTGCCCCTGCAACCCGGTCTGGAGCAGAGCCCGTTCGGCACGGACGGCGTGGTGCTCGGCCGCTGGGTGCGCAGGGAGGGCGAGGGCGCCGAGGCCCGGACGACGGCCGGGACACCGGACGGCAGGACGGTCACCCTGCGCGCGGACGGCGCCGGCCGGAGCGCGGGGATCCCTCTGGGCGCGCTGCGGCTGCCGGGGGGAGCCGCGCCGGCCGCCGCACTGCTGCACCAGCAGATCGGCCTGTTCGCCGGGGAGGCGGACTCCGGCGACGGGCTGCTCGGCAGGTTCACGCCGTGCGAGCGGGGCGGGGAGTTCGCCGCGGGCACCCGGCTCGTACCGCCGGCCGCCTTCTGGCACGCGCTGCGTCCGCGCGACGAACAGGGTTCGGCCGTGCTGCGCTCCCTGACCGACGAGCGGGCGGAAGAGCTGCTGCGCACCGCCGGGAAGGCACTGGCCGAGCGGCAGGAGGCGCTGACCCGCGCCGGGGCCGACAAGGCCGCTGTGGCCGCCGTACCCTCCGCGGACAAGGTGGCGGCGGACGCGGTGGCCGGGGTCCTGCCGGGCCTCGACGGGGCGCTGCTGAGTGGTGTCCGCTCCCTCGTCCGTTCGGCTCTGCACCTCGCCGGCTCGGCGGCCGCCTTCGCGGCGCCCGAGGCCGAGCGGCCGAAGCCCTCCCGGCGGACGGCGGGCATGTTCGCCGACTACGCGCCCGAGCACGGCGAGGACCGCGTGCTGCACGACGCGACGTCCCGGATGGCCGATATGCGCGGCTGGTGGGGTACCGCGCGGTGGAGCGTGCTGCGCCAGGTCCGCGCGGTGAACCATGTGCTGTCCGGGAAGCCCGCGGACGGCAGGCCCCTGCCCCAGGACGGCCGGCCGGCCGTCCTGGACGGCGGCTGGCGCAGCGAGGAGCGCACGGTCCCCGACATCGGCATGGGATGGACGCACGCTCTCTCCGCGCTGCGGCCGCTCGCCTACCGGGCGGCCTCGCCCTCCCTGGACACGCCCCGGCGCGAGGGGCTCCTCCTGCTGTTCGACGCGATCCTCGAAGGGCCGCTCGCCACTCCCCAAGGGGTGCTCCGGGAGGTCGTGCTGAGTGAGCCGCGCGGCAAACAGCAGCGGGCGGGGCAGGTGCTGCGTCTCGGCGGGCGCACCGTGGTCGTGCTCGGCTGCCGGAACGTCGACCCGCAGCACGACCGGGTCAACTGGCTGGCGCTGGACCACGACCCGTCCGGGGTCTTCGGGGCGGTCGCCCATTTCACCCTGGACCACGAGGTGCGGCACGCCCCGGCGATCGCCGCCGGGCATCTGGCGGCCGTCGTGCGGCTGGTCCGGGACAAGGGCCCCGCCCCCTGGCGGCCCGAGGCGGCCGAGGCGTTCGAGACCGCCACCGACGGCCGGTTCGGCCCGCTCCAGAGCACCGTGCTCCTCGCCGCCCTGCCCTACCGGCCGGCCGCGGCGGAACTCGGCACCATCGGCCTGAAACAGCGTCAGCTGGACACCGGCGACGGACTGCTCGGCTCGGTGGGCGGCGGGGACCTGCTGGCGCTCGTCGGTTCGCTGCTGCCCGCCGACCCCGCCGGTCTGTGGACCTCGGGCCCGGACACCGCGGCGGCCGGCCTCGTCTGTTCGGAGCGGCTCGGCCATCTGGTCCGCCTGCCGGAGGACCTCGCCGGGCAGCTCACGACGGTGGACACCGCCGCCGCGGAGGCGGTGCTGAACCCGCGGCACACCCCCTGGCTGAGCCGTACCACGGTCCAGCGGCACGACAAGGACGGCGACCTGGTCGCCGACGACCCCTCGGCCGTTCCCGGCCGGCACGCGGTCCAGCACGCGGCCGGCGCCCTGGCCGCGCTCGCCTACGCCCTGCCGTACGGCCACCCGCTGCGCGCGACGCTGCCGGACTCCCTGGCAGCGCTGCGCCGTCGTGTCGCCGACCCGGGACTGCTGCTCGACCTGGGCGTCGAGTGGACGGAGCAGGGACATCACACCGCCGCCGAGCTCCGCAAGGCGTACGGGATGCCCGCCACGGGAGGGGCCGACGCCCAGGGCTTCACCCGGATCGGCGAGGCCCTCGTCCTGCGGCCCTGGTACCGGGACGCCGAGACCGTCCTGGTCCGCCCGGCCGGTCTCTCCGGCCCCGACGACGAGGTGTTCGGCCTCCTCGAAGGGCTGACGGGCACCGGACGCGCCCAGGGGCCGGCGGCGCTGCGGGCCGTCCTGGGCGACGGTCTCGCCCGGGCCGTCGCGGCGGGCGCCGGGCAGCCGGCGGGGTACGCGCAGGACCCGGCGGTCAGCGTGCCCGCGCTCGTCGCCGAGGTCGCGGCGGCGTACGGAGTGGGCGAGGACGCGGCCGCCCTCTACCTCCAGTTGCTGGCTCTGCCGGACCCCACGGACCGCAACCGCGCCCTGTGGACGGGCTGGAAGCCGGCACGGGCCAAGAAGGCCCGTACCGAACTGGCCGCGACCGGCCTCGTCGTCGAGGCCAAGCGCTCACGCGCCGGCCGGACCCTCTTCCTGCCCGGCGGCTGGCTCGACCTCAAGTCGCCCGCCCTGCCGGTGGAGAGCTGGAAGGAAGGGCTCTACCCGGTCCACGCCCACCAGCGGACCGTGCCGTGGATTCCCGTGGCCGAGCTCTTCGCACGCGCCTGGGAGCGGGTGCTCGCCCAGGACGCGCCGGCGTACGAACAGCTCACCACCCGCAGCGCCCGCAAGGGCCGCCGGTGAGTGCGGCCCGCCCCGGCGGACGGCCCGGTGCCCGGTGCGGCACCGGGTCCCCGCGGCCGGCACCGGCCGGCACCACCCGTCCCCGTACCGCCCCATGTACCACCCAGAGAGGCCCCCTTTGATGACCACCGCCCTCGCTGCCGGGGCGACCCGGCAGATCGTGCCGCCCGAGGACCTGTACGCGACGGAACTGGCCTTCCTCGCCACGTACGACACCGGGCCGCGCCCGCCCTCCTGGCGGCTCACGCCGCGGGCCGTCGTCACCTTCGTCATGGGCAGTGGCGGGCAGGCCCTGAAGCTGCCCGACGAGGCCGGGGCTCCCGCGGGAGTACCGCGCCGGCTCGTGGTGGCGGGCAAGTTCGTCGGTGACCGCGCCCTGGTCGAACGGTGTGTCGTCACGCTCGCCGGTGAGCGCGGCCTGCTGCTCGTCGGTGAGCCCGGTACCGCCAAGTCGATGCTGTCCGAGCTGTTGTCCGCCGCCGTGTGCGGGACCAGCGGGCTGGTGGTGCAGGGCACGGCCGGCACGACCGAGGACCAGCTGAAGTACGGCTGGAACTACGCCCTGCTGCTGGCGCAGGGGCCCAGTCCGCGGGCGCTGGTGCCCTCCCCGGTGCTCACGGCGATGAACCGGGGGGCCATAGCCCGGGTCGAGGAGGTCACCCGCTGCCTGCCGGAGGTGCAGGACTCGCTCGTCTCGTTGCTGTCGGAGCGCCGTATCGCGGTCCCCGAACTGGCGGGTACGGACGGCGCCCTGGCGCACGCCGTGCCGGGGTTCGGTCTCATCGCCACCGCCAACCTGCGTGACAAGGGCGTGTCCGAGATGTCCGCCGCGCTCAAGCGCCGTTTCAACTTCGAGACCGTGGGGCCCATCCCGGACCTCGACGCGGAGACCGCGCTGGTGCGTTCCCAGGCCAGAGCCTCCGTGGAGCGGGCCGGTGCGGCCTTCCGGGTGGACGACGCCGTCCTGGAGGCGCTGGTCACCGCCTTCCGCGATCTGCGCGAGGGGCGGTCGGCGGAGGGCTGGGAGGTCGAGCGGCCCTCGACGGTGATGAGCACGGCCGAGGCCGTGGCCGTGGCCGGTGCGCTGGGGCTCGCGTCGGCGTACTTCCCCGGTGACCGTGATGTGCTGGGCCTGCTGCCCGGTCATCTGCTGGGTGTGGTCCGCAAGGACGATCCGGCGGACGCCGCCCGGCTGCGCGGCTACTGGGACGGTCCGGTGCGGCGCCGTGCCGAACAGGGTGCCGCGACCTGGCGCACCCTGTGGGACCTGCGCACGGTTCTGGAGGACTGACCGCCGTGTCCCTCGCCCCCGTCTCCCCCGAGGCGGCCCTCGCCGCCCTGACCGGCCCGGCGGCGCCGTACCTCATCGGTGTGCGGCACCACGCGCCGTCCCTGGCCGCGGTGGTGCCCGCGCTCCTCGACGGGGCCGGGCCCGACGTGCTGCTCGTCGAGCTCCCGGCCGATCTGCAGGAGTGGCTGCCCTGGCTCGCGCACGAGGAGACGCGCGCGCCGGTCGCCCTGGCCGCGGCTCCCGACGACGGCCGGGGTCCCGCCTTCTATCCCTTCGCCGACTTCTCACCCGAGCTGGCCGCGGTCCGCTGGGCCGCCCGGCGGGGTGTGCGGGTGGTCGCCTGCGACCTCCCGCTGGCCGGCCGGGCCGGTGAGGAGGCGGAGCCGTCGGAAGCGGAACCGGCACACGGAGCCGGCGGCCGGGAGCACACCGCAGGGCCGGCCGCCGCCCTGCGCGCGGGTCTCACCGGCCGGGCCGGTGACGATCTGTGGGACCGGCTGGTGGAGGCCGCCGCACCGGGGTCGCCGCCGGAGGCGCTGCGCAGGGCCGCCCTGCTCACGGGGTGGGCGCTGCGGGAGGACGCGGCCGCGTCCCACGGGATCGGTCCGCTGGACCTCCGGCGTGAGCGGTGGATGCGGTCCTGTCTGGCCGCCGCCACCGCGGGCGGTGAGCGGGCCGCGATGGTGGTGGGCGCCTTCCACGCGCCGGCGCTGGTGCCCGCGGCCCAGGCGGGACCGCCCGCCGGCGGGCGCCGCCCCGAGGGGCCCTCTGCCGGCCTGGCCGGGGAGGCTTCGCCGGATCCGCGGGCGCCGGGGGACGGCCCGGTCTGGACGGCGTCCCTCATCCCCTACACCTACGCGCTCCTCGACGAGCGTTCCGGGTATCCGGCGGGCATCCGCGATCCCGAGTGGCAGCATCTGGTCCTGGAGGCGGCGGGTGACCCGGCCGCGCTGGAGGAGGCGCTGACGCGCGCGGCCGTGGGGATCTGCGCCGGACTGCGGGCACTGGGCCATCCGTCGGGCCCCGCCGACGCCCGGGAGATCACCCGGTTCGCGGGGGACCTGGCCCGGTTGCGCGGGCTGCCCGCCGCGGGCCGGGGTGAGCTGGTCGAGGCGGTCCAGACGGTCCTGGCCCAGGGCGAGCCGTACGGCCGGGGGCGGGCCGTCGCCCTGGCGATGGAGAAGGTCCTGGTCGGCTCGCGGACCGGGCGGCCCGCGCCGGAAGCACCGCGCAGCGGTCTCGCCCCCGCGGTGGAGGCGGAAGCCGCCGCTCTGGGGCTCCCCGGACCGGCCGGTTCCGGGTCCGGCCCGGCCCGGGACCTGCGGCTCGATCCGCTCCGGTCCGAGCTGGACCGGCGCCGCGAGCTGCTGCTGCGCCGGCTCTCGGTGTGCGGGGTGCCCTACGCCGAAGCGAAGGAGGTCGTCGGCGCGGGCGGGGCGGACGCTCTCACCTCACGCTGGGAGGTGCGCTGGACGCCGGCCACGGCGGCCATGCTGACCGCGGCCGGTGTCCGGGGCATCACCCCCGCACAGGCCGCCGAAGGCGTGCTGCGCGGACGGCGCCGCGCCGAGCGTGCGGAGGGCGGGCCCACCGCCGCGCAGGCCCTGGACGGTCTGGAACGGGCCGCCGGGTGCGGCCTGCCCGTCCTCACCGCCGAGCGGCTGGACGACGTCGCCGAGGTGCTGCCGGGTTCGGGCACCCTGCCCGAGCTCCTGGCCGCGCTGAGCCTGCTGGACCGGCTGCGGGCGGGCCACGTCCCGGGGCTGGACACCGACGAGGACCGGACCCGCCGGGCGGACGTGGTGGCCGGGTCGCTGACGGCGGCGGCGGTGCGCCAGGTGGACGGCCTGGCCGGCGCCGAGGACCCCGCCGACGCCCACGCCCTGCTCGAACTCGCGCACCGTGCGGACCCGTTGGGCGGGATACGGCTCACCGAGTCCCTCGCCCGGCTCGCGGCCGACGGCTCCCCGCTGATGCGCGGCGCCGCGGGTGCCGTACGGGTCCTGCTGGGCCACGCGGAACCGGCCGAGCTGGGACTCCGGGCGGCGGCCTGGCTGGACACGGCGTACGGCCCGGAGTCCCGGGCGGCCCTCACCGCCCGGCTGACCGGGCTCCTGAGCGCGGCGGGACCCCTGCTGGAGTCGGCGGCGCCCGCGCTGGAGCCGTTGCTCGACCGGGTGTCCGAACTGTCCGACCGGGACTTCCTCGACCGGCTCCCCGCCCTCCGCGGCGGCTTCGACACACTCAGCCCCGCTGCCCGCGACCGTCTTCTGGACGTCGTCGAGGAGCGTCTGGGGGAGGGTCTCGTGGCGGACACCGGTCCGGTCGACCCGGCGGCCCTGGCCGCCTGGACCGCGGCGGACCTGACGGCCCGCGAGGTGCTGGAGGCCCTGGATCTGCTCCCGCCGCACGCGCGGGGGACGGACCACGGCTCCCCCGTCGGCGACGGGGACGTCCGCGGTCGGGGGTGTGCCCCCGGCGGGGGACGCCGTACCGCCCCGGACGGGGAGCACCGGATAGCGCCGGCCGACCGCTGGCGCCTCGTCCTGGGCCGCCGGACCGGCGGCCTGCCGGGCCGGGCCGGGCGGCTGGCCACCGCGCTGGACGAGCTCTACGGCAGCGGGCGCGGTGAGGGGAGCCGGGGCGGTCTGTCCGTCACGGGCCGGGGCGGCGGCGGCCGCGAGGCGCCCTACCCCGGTGTGCGGGAGTGGTCCGAGGAGCTGGCCGCCCTGTTCGGGCCCGGCATCCGCGAGGAGGTGCTGGCCGCGGCCGCCTCGGCGGGCCGGCGGGACGTGTTCGCCGAGCTCGACCCGGACCGTGTACGGCCGTCGGTCGACCTGCTGCGCTCGGTGCTCCGGCACGCCGGAGGGCTGCCCGAGGCCCGGCTCGCCGCGCTGCGCCCGCTCGTCCGCCGGCTGGTCGACGCGCTGACCCGGCAACTGACCACACAGCTGCGCCCCGCGCTGCACGGGAGCGTGCTGCCGCGACCGGGCAGACGGCCCGGTGGCGGTCTCGACCTGCCCCGGACGCTCCGTGCCAACCTGGCCACGGCACGGCGCGGACCGGACGGCACGGTGCTGGTGATTCCCGACCGCCCGGTCTTCCGCACCCGTGCCCGCCGCGCCGCGGACTGGCGGCTGGTGCTGGTGACCGATGTGTCGGGTTCCATGGAGCCGTCCACGATCTGGGCCGCGCTCACGGCTTCGGTGCTGGCGGGGGTACCCGCCCTCTCCACCCACTTCCTGGCCTTCTCCACCGAGGTCATGGACCTCACCGGCCATGTGGACGATCCGCTGTCCCTGCTGCTGGAGGTGAGCGTGGGCGGCGGGACGCACATCGCGGCGGGGCTGCGGCACGCCCGTGAGCTGGTCACGGTGCCCTCCCGCACCCTCGTCGTGGTCATCAGCGACTTCGAGGAGGGCTATCCGGTCGGCGGTCTGCTCGCCGAGGTCCGCGCCCTGGCCGGCGCGGGGTGCCATGTCCTGGGCTGCGCGAGTCTCGACGACTCGGGCCGCCCCCGGTACTCCACCGGCGTCGCCGCGCAGCTGGTCGCCGCGGGCATGCCGGTGGCCGCTCTCAGCCCGCTCGAACTCGCCCGCTGGGTAGGGGAGAAGATCTCTTGAACACGGCCCTTCCGCCCGTCGCCCCGTCGGTGACCGCCGAGCTGGTGGCGGGTCTGCCGCCCCGGCTGGGCAAGCGGCTGGACGCGGGTGTCGGCAGACTCGCCGGTCTGCCCGTCGTCCGGGACGGCGACACGGTGTCCATAGTCCTCGACGACGCCACCCGCCTCGAACTCCACGCGCCGGACGGCGCCGTGCGCAGCGCGGACGCGATCCGCTGCGGCTGTCTGCTGGCCCCGGCCTGTCTGCACCGCGCCGCCGCGGCCTCGGCCGCACCGGTCGCCGCGCCGGGAGCCGACGAGGACACAGTCACGGACACGGACACGGACATGGGCACGGACACGAGCGCGGACTCCGGTGCCGGCAACGGTGCTCCGGCGGCCGGAATGCCGCCGGCCGGGGCCCCGCCGGCCTCCGCCGTATCAGGAGCCCCGCCCCGTCCGGGTGCGGCGGGGCGGGTGGACCGGGCGGAGGAAACGGACCGGGCGGACCCCGCCGGGGCGACGGGCCCCGCGGCCGGGGAGGTGGCCGCACCGGACCAGCGTGAGGCGGCCGGCGCCCTGTACGACGCGGCGGCCGCGGTGCTGGAGGCGGGTGCCGACGGCTCCGGGGCGGTGCTCCAGGCGGGGCTGCTGCGGGCCTCGCACACCGCCCGGCTGGCCGGCCTCCCCCGGCCCGCGGCCTCGGCGGTCTCGGCGGTCAACGCGCTCCGCGCGGCCCGTGGCGCCGACCCGGCCTACCGCCTCGCCGATCTCGTCACGGCGCTGTGCGAGACCCTGTCCGTGTCCCACCGGGTGCCGTCGGCCGCCGGTCCTGAGCTGGCGGCCCTGCGCGGTACCGCACGCCGGCGGTACGCGCCGGACGGGTCGCTGCGCCTGTACGGGCTCTTCTGCGAGCCCGTGTTCACGGCGACCGGGTACGCGGGGGCCGTGACCTGGACCGCCGATGCCGAGGGGCGTCTCCTCACGGTGCCGGACGTGGCGCCGGGGGGTGTGGGCCGGGCGACGGGGGCGGCCGACCGCGCCGTGCGTGTCGGCGACACGTCCCTGACGCACCGTGAGCTGTCCCGGGCCGGTCTCGTGGTGTCCGGCGCCACCGTGTCCCCGACGGGGAGGCTCGGGGCGGGAGCGAGGGTACGGGCGGTACGGGCGTCCGGCGCCGGCTGGGACGAGCCTCCGCTCGACCGGCTGTGGGCCGCGCCCGTCGCCGGCCAGATCGCCCGCGCGCTGGACGGCGAGGGGCACGGTCTGCTCTTCCTGGACGTCACCGTCCTCGGTACGGCACGGGAGGCGGCGGGTGACGTCCTGCTCGCCGGCTGCGGCGGGCTGACGGTGCGGCTGGCCGCCGCCCACGACGACCCGGGGCTCCCCCACCGTGACAACCTGCGCCGTCTGGCCGGCGCGGTGGGGAGCCGCCTGCGGGTGATCGCCCGGCTCAGTCCGGCGCCGTATCCGCGTGCCCTGCTCCTGGCGAGCAGTCACCCCACGGACCGGGCCAGGCGCGTGGACATGGGGCTGGACCGGCTCCAGCAGGCCGATCTGCCCGCCCCGCGCCCCGCGGGCGGGGTGGCCGTGCCGCCCGCGGCGGACGGGGCTCCGCTGCATCTGCTGCGCCGCCGCGTCCACCAGGCGGTGTCCGGCGGGCGACGGGTACTGGCTTTCCCGGGGAGCGACGCGGGCGACGGCCGCCGTCTGCGGGCGCACGGTCTGGCCACCGCGGCGGAGCTCCTGGAGGCGTTGCGGGCGGGGGCCGCGGACCGTTCCCGCGATGCGTTCGGCCGTCTGCTCCCGGCCGACGCCGGCCGGTTCGCGCGCGTGTGGCTCGCCGCCGCCCGGTACACCGAGGAGATCGACCGCGCGCTGTGCGCCGCGGCGTGGGAGGACGTACCGGCCGCCGCCCCCGGCACCTGAACCCCGCCCCCGCCGTCCCCCGCCCCTGGTACCGACCGCCGCCCGCCGCCCCGCCCCGGTACCGGTCTCCGCTTCCGCGGCCCGTCCACGGACAGAGAGGCCATTGCGCTCGCCCCCTGCCATACGGTGTGATCATCTCCTCACTCCCCTGGCAGAAGGCGGTTCCGCATGGCCCTGTTCGACCTCCCCCTCGACGAACTGCGCACCTACCGCAGCCGTTCGGCCGAGCCCGAGGACTTCGACGCGTTCTGGTCGGCGACGCTCGACGAGGCCCGGACCCACGCTCTGGACGCCCGCTTCGAGCCGCTGACGGACACCGGCCTGAAGACGGTCGAGGTGTACGACGTGACGTTCGCGGGTTTCGGCGGGCACCCGGTGAAGGGCTGGTTCCTCGTACCGGCGGGCGCCACCGGGCCCCTGCCGGTCGCCGTGGAGTTCATCGGCTACGGCGGGGGGCGCGGCCTGCCGCACTCGCACCTGCTCTGGGCCTCGGCCGGTATCGCGCACTTCGTGATGGACAGCCGGGGCCAGGGCAGCGGCTGGGCTCCCGGCCACACCGCGGACCCCGTTGGGAGCGCTCCCTCGCTGCCCGGCTTCATGACCCGGGGCATAGAGGACCCGTCCACGTACTACTACCGCCGGCTGATCACGGACGGCGTGCGCGCCGTGGAGGCGGCCCGTTCGCACCGGCTGGCCGATCCGTCCCGTACCGCCGTGGTCGGCGCGAGCCAGGGGGGCGGGCTGGCCCTCGCGGTCGGCGGGCTGGTCCCTGACCTGGCGGCGGTCGCACCGGACGTCCCCTTCCTCTGCGACTTCCCCCGGGCCACCCGTATGACGGACCGGATGCCCTACCGCGAGATCGGGGACTACCTCAAGACCCACCGGGGCCGTACCGAGCAGGCCGACCGGACGCTGGCGTACTTCGACGGGGTGCACTTCGCGGCCCGGGGCCGGGCTCCCGCCCTGTTCTCGGTGGCCCTGGAGGACCAGACCTGCCCGCCGTCCACGGTGTTCGCCGCGTTCAACGCGTACGCGCACCCGGAGAAGGAGATCGAGGTGTACGACTTCAACGACCACGAGGGCGGTGGCGCGTTCCAGCAGGCCGTACAGCTCGCACGGCTGCCCCGGCTGCTGAAGGCCTGACCTCCGCGCGCGGCCCGTCCCCCTCTTGACCCATACCGCCGAGGAGCCTAAATTTCCCCGGAGAAAGCGCTTACCATCCGGTGGGCGCGCCCTTCTCCTCGCACCTCAGGGGGTGTTTGTCACGCCCAGCCATGGTTCCGGCCGCGGGCCGGTACGGGTCGCGGTGGTCGGCACCGGCGCGATCGCGCGCGTCAGCCATCTGCCCGCGCTGACGGCACTCGCGGCCGAGCAGCCGCTGGAGATCGTCGCCGCGGTCGATGTGTCGGCGGACGCCGCCGAGTCCTTCCGCGCGGACGCGGGTATCGCCCACGCGTACACGGACCTCGACCGGATGCTCGCCGAACAGCGGCCCGACCTGGTGACGCTGTGCACCCCGCCGCGCTTCCACCGTGACCAGACGGTGGCGGCGCTGCGGGCCGGGGCCTGGGTGTGGTGCGAGAAACCGCCGTGCCCGTCGCTGGAGGACTTCGACGCGATCGAGGCGGCGGAGGGCGCGGACGGCGGGCCGTACGCGTCGATCGTCTTCCAGCACCGCTTCGGCTCGGGATCCCGGCATGTGCGGGAGCTGCTGGCCCGGGGCGCGCTGGGGCGGCCGCTGGTGGTGCACTGCCAGACCACCTGGTACCGGGACCAGGCGTACTACTCCGTTCCCTGGCGGGGTTCCTGGGCCGACGAGGGCGGCGGCACGACGATGGGGCACGGCATCCACCAGATGGACCTGCTGCTCGACCTGCTCGGGCCGTGGGCCGAGATCCGCGCGATGGCGGGGCGGCTGGTGCACGACATCGAGACGGAGGACGTCTCCACGGCCCTGGTCCGTTTCGGGAACGGCGCGTTGGCCACGGTCGTCAGCAGCGCGCTGTGCCCGGACGAGGTCAGCCGGATCCGGATCGACTGCGCGCGTGCGACGGTCGAGCTCACCCATCTGTACGGGCACCGCAACGCGGACTGGCGGATCACGCCCGCACCGGGGGTGTCCGCCGGGGAGGCGGCGGCCTGGCAGGACTTCGGCGCCGACGAGCCCAGTTCGCACGAGGTCCAGCTGCGCGGGCTGCTGGCCGATCTGCGGGCCGGGCGCAGACCGCGCAGCAGTGGGGACGACGGGCGCAAGAGCCTCGAACTGGTCACCGCCCTCTACAAGGCGGCCTTCACCGGTGCCACCGTCCAGGCCGGCGAGATCGTGCCGGGCGATCCCTTCTACAGCGCCCTGCACGGCGGTGTCCCGGGCTGGGCGCCCGGCGGAGCGGCGAAGGCCGCCCCGTGACGGCCGGGCTCGGGCTCGTCCACCGGCACGGAGAGCGCCTGACGGTGACGGTGGCGGACACCGGCGCCGAACTCCTCAGTTACGTCTACCGGGCCGAGGCCGCCTGGGAGGCCCCGAAGCCGTACATACATCCGCTGCGCACCCTGGCGGGCCGGGTGGTGACGGACTACCGGCCCAACGACCACCGCTGGCACAAGGGCCTGCAGATGACCGCGTCGCACCTGTCGGGCCAGAACCTGTGGGGCGGGAACTCCTATGTGCACGGCGAGGGGTACCTCGCGCTGCCCGGACGCGTCGGTTCGATGGCGCACGCGGGTTTCGACGAGGTGGCGGCGGGCGACGGCAGGGCCCGCTTCACCGAGCGGCTGACCTGGCATCCGTACGGCGGCGGGCTGTGGGCGGACGAGACGCGCCGCATCGAGGTGCACGACGTGGACCCGGCGGACGGAAGCTGGGCGCTGACCTGGTCGTGTGCCGTGACGAACCGGCGTGAGGAGCCTCTGCGTTTCGGCAGTCCGACGACGCAGGGACGCCCGGACGCCGGCTACACCGGGCTGTTCTGGCGGGGCCCGCGGGCCTTCGCGGGCGGGCGCGTCCTCGGCCCGGACGCCGAGGGGCCGGGGATGATGGGGCGGCAGGCGCCCTGGCTGGCGTACTGCGGGGAGCACGACGGGGTGGACGGGCACGCGACGCTCGTCTTCGCCCACTCCCCCGAGAACGACCACACCGGCGCGGGCGGCGGGCATCCGGCGCACTGGTTCGTGCGCGACTCCCCGTACGCGGCGGTCGCCCCGTCGCTCGCGTTCCACGAGGAGCTGGTCCTGGAGCCGGGGGCGACCCTGACCCGCCGTTACCGGGTGCTGGTCGCGGACGGGGAGTGGGACCGCGCGCGCGTCGCGGCCCGGCTGGACGCCCTGGCCTGGTGAGGCGCGCCCGGCAGGACGGCCCCGGCCGCCGGGCCCGGGCGGTCAGCCGGCGGGGAGGAGGCCCTCGGCCTCCAGGTAGGCGCGCGCGACGTCCTCGGGGAGCCTGCGCCAGCTGTCCACCCGCTCGTTCATCCGGGCGAGGCCGGCGGTGGTCAGGACGGTGTTGAGCTTCTCCAGGGCCGTGCGGACGCCGTCGCTCCCGGCCCGGGCGCGGTTGACCACGGGGACGATGTGGTCGGCGTTCTGCAGATGGCGGTCGTCGTCGAGGAGTACCAGGCCGAAGTCGTCGAGGGTGGCGTCGGTGGTCGTGGTGAGGACCATCTGGTCCTGGCCGTTCTGCACGGCCTGTTTGGCCTGGGTGGTACCGACGCCCTTGGGGTCGACGGCGGTGATGTCGATGCCGTACGTCTTCTTCAGGCCGGGCGCGCAGTAAGGGCGCCGTACGCACTCGTCCCCGGCGGCGAGCCGGACGGGCAGTCCCGAGGCGCCCAGGTCGCTGAGGGTTTCCAGGCGGTGCTTCTTCGCGTAGGAGGCGGTGACCGCGAAGGCGTTCCGGTCGACGGCCCGGCCCGGCGGGAGCACGGTGAGCCCCCGGGGCGCGGTGAGCGCGCGCAGCGCCTTCATGGTGGCGGCCAGGTCGGGCGACCCGGCGGGCGGGGCGTCCGGGCCGTGGGTCCTGGCGTTCAGCCAGTCGGCGAAGGTGGCCGCGTATTCGGGGACGACGTCGATCTGGCCGTTCTCCAGGGCGGGTTCGTAGATCTCCCGGTTGGTGACGGACAGGATCCGCGCCGAGTACCCGGCCTGTTCCAGCAGCAGGGCGTACATCCGGGCGAGCAGGTCGCTCTCGGTGAAGCCCGCGGAGCCGACGGTCAGGTGCTTGCTGTCGCCCGGTGGTGCCGTGAGGTCTCCCCGGTCCTCCAGGCTGGGCCCGGTGGCGCAGGCGGTGGTGAGCAGCAGCAGGAGCGCCGGAAGGGTGCCGGCCCTCCTGCCGGTCCGCCTCACGCGGTGCCCCCCGCACCGGTGCGGTTTCCACGGGAGTGGTACGGCACCAGCCGCCGGCCGGCTTCGAAGAGCCCTTCGACGATCAGGGCGAAGGCGGCGACGAGTACGGCTCCGGCGACGACCTGCGGGGTGGAGGCGAGGTTGAAGCCCGCCGTGATGATCCGGCCGAGCCCGCCGCCGCCGACCAGCGCGGCGAGGGTGGCGGTGGCGACGAGCTGTACGGCGGCGATGCGTACGCCGGTGAGCACGAGCGGCAGGGCCAGGGGGAGTTCGACCCGGCGCACCGTCTGCCATCCCGTCATGCCCATGCCCCGCGCGGCGCGTACGACGTCGGGGTCGGCCTCGCGCATCCCCACATAGGCGTTGGTCAGCAGGGGCGGGACGGAGAAGAGGACGAGGGCGATGACGGTGGGCCCCTGCCCGAACGAGCCGACCGGGGTGAGCAGCAGCAGGACGAGGACGGCGAAGGTGGGGACGGCTCGGCCGGTGTTGGAGATGTTGACGGCGAGCGCGCCGCCCCTGCCGAGGTGGCCGAGGAGGAGGGCGACGGGGAGGGCGAGGACGCAGCTGATCAGCAGGCAGACGACGGTGAGGAGGAGGTGCTGTCCCAGCCGGGTCCAGATGCCGTCGGGGCCGTACCAGTGGGCGGCGGTGGTCAGCCAGGACCAGGTGCCGGCGAGGATGGTCATACGGCTCTCCGCGCCCAGGGGGTCAGCAGGCGCTGGGCGCCGAGCAGCAGCAGGTCGGCGGCCACGGCGATGAGGACGCAGAGCACGGAGGCGGTGAGGACCTGCGCCTTGAAGAAGGTGTTCATGCCGGAGTAGACGAGGTTGCCGAGTCCCCCGAAGCCGACGATCGCGCCGACGGTGACCAGGGACACCGCGGAGACGGTGGCGATCCTCAGTCCCGCCATGGCGGCGGGCAGGGCGAGGGGCAGTTCGACGGTCAGCAGGAGGCGGAGCGGTCCGTAGCCGAGGCCGCGTGCGGCCTGCCGGGTCTCCTCGGGTACGGCGCGCAGTCCGGCGAGGAGGTTGCGCACGAGCAGGGTCAGTGAGTAGAGGGCGAGTCCGGTGACGACGAGGGTGGCGGAGAGGCCGTACACCGGCAGCAGCAGGGAGAACATCGCGAGCGAGGGGATGGTGTAGAGGACGGTCGTGACGCCGAGCACGGGGGCCGCCGCCCAGCGGCGGTGGCGGGCGGCGAGGGCGAGGGGCAGCGCGACGGCGCAGCCCAGCAGGACCGACAGGGCGGTCAGCTGGAGGTGCTGGAGCGTGGCGTCCCAGAGGATGCCGCGCCGGCTGGTGAGGTAGGCGCCGCAGATCCACTCGTTGCGCGCGAGGCAGTCGTCGGGGGGTGCGGTCACCCGTCCATTGCAGCGGGACGGGTGGAGGGCCGCGCGTGCTGTTCAGCTGTTCGGGGCCGGGGGCCGCCGGGCTTGCGCGCGAAGAAGGCGGCGCTTGCGCGCTCCGCCGCGCTCCCGGGCCCCTCCACCAGCCGGGCCGTGACGGTGAGTCCGGCTCCGTCCAGCAGACCGGCGATACGGTCCGGCGGCAGCAGGTGGGACTCGTACGACACCGGGCGGCCGCCGTACGCCCGGGTGGGGCGCAGGTGTTCGCCGTCGCCCACGTGTCCGGCGAGCATCAGCCGGCCGCCGGGGGCGAGTGCCCGGTGGAACTCGGCGAACACCCGCGGCAGCAGGCCGGGCGGGGTGTGGTGGGTGGAGTAGTACGCGAGGACGCCGCCGAGGCTGCCGTCGTCGCAGGGCAGGCCGGTGAACGTCCCCACGGTGAAACGCACACCGGGGTGGGCGCGGCGGGCCAGGCCGGCCATCTTCGGCGAGATGTCGAGCCCGGAGACGGGCACGCCCAGGGCGGAGAGGTACGCGGTCACCTTTCCGGGGCCGCATCCCACGTCCATGACGGGTCCCGGGCCGGCCTCGCGGACGTCTTCGGCGAAGGCGTGCAGCATGGCGCGTGAGAGCGGGTCGAGTTCCGCCGGGTCCTTGACCCGGGCCGCGTAGTCGGCGGCGACGGCGTCGTAGGACTCCTGGACGGCTGTGAGGTACGCGGGGCGGGCCGGGCGGGTCATCCGCCGACTGTAGGGGCTCCGGCCGGAAGGGGAGCCGGACGGCCCCCGGTGCCCCTTCCGTACGGACCTCCCGGGCAGGCGCCCGGCACCTTCCGGACAGGCGCCCGGCACCTCCCCGGCAGGCGTCCGGCCCGCGGGCGGCGCACCGGCTGATCCGGCCGCCGCTCCCGCGCGCCGGCCCGTGCGGAGGCGCGACCGGGCCTCCGCACGGGCTCCGTGCGGTCCGGGCGGATCAGCCGCCGTTCTCCGGGGTGAGGACGAAGACGGGGATCTCCCGGTCCGTCTTGGCCCGGTAGTCGGCGTAGTCGGGGAACGCCTCGACGGCGCGGTCCCACCACAGGGCTTTCTCCTCGCCGGTGACCTCGCGCGCGATCATGTCCTGGCGCAGGGTCCCGTCCCGCAGGTCCACGTGCGGGTCGGCCTTGACGTTGTGGTACCAGACCGGGTGCCGGGGGGCTCCGCCGAGCGAGGCCACCACCGCGTACTCCCCGTCGTGCTCGACGCGCATCAGGGGTGTCTTGCGGACCTTGCCGCTCCGGGCGCCCCGGGTCGTCAGGAGGACGACCGGCCTCCCCCGGAGGGTGGTTCCCTCGGTGCCGCCGGAGCTCTCGATGAGTTCGACCTGTTCACGGACCCACTGGGCCGGGCTCGGTTCGTACTCGCCCTCGATGGGCATGGCGTCTGCTCCTCTCGTCGGTGGTGCGCTGCGTTTCCATGATGGTCCCGTGTGTGGTGTGGAACACGGAAGAACACCCGGCGGTGGACAGCCCGCGTCCGAACCGTGGATACCGATGACGTATTCCGGCACTTTTCCGTCGCCGCTTAATGCCTTACATCAACTTATTTCCGGTATATCCACCGACCCCGCTCCCCGGTCTCTCCCACGCAGGGCATACCGTGGGGGAAGCGGAGTAAGCCAAGCCTTACCCCGCCGCACTCTGCTCGTGCTCGTTCTGTTCGTTCGCCCTAAGGAACAACACGCCATGACACGCCCCGTCCGCGTCGCCATCGTCGGAGCCGGTCCCGCCGGAATCTATGCGGCGGACGCGCTGCTCAAATCGGAGGCCGCACAGGACCCGGGTGTCTCCATCGACCTGTTCGAGCGCATGCCCGCCCCCTTCGGTCTCATCCGGTACGGCGTGGCACCGGACCACCCGCGCATCAAGGGGATCGTCAAGGCGCTGCACCAGGTGCTCGACAAGCCGCAGATCCGCCTGTTCGGCAACGTCGACTACCCGAACGACATCAACCTGGACGATCTGCGGTCCTTCTACGACGCGGTGGTCTTCTCCACCGGCGCCGACGCCGACCGCGCCCTGGACATACCCGGTATCGGCCTGGAGGGCTCCTACGGCGCCGCCGACTTCGTGTCCTGGTACGACGGGCACCCCGAGGTCCCGCGCACCTGGCCGCTGGAGGCGGAGAAGGTCGCCGTGCTCGGTGTGGGCAACGTGGCCCTGGACGTGGCCCGCATCCTCGCCAAGACGGCGGACGAGCTGCTGCCCACCGAGATCCCGGCGAACGTCTACGAGGGCCTCAAGGCGAACAAGGCGCTGGAGGTGCACGTCTTCGGCCGGCGCGGTCCCGCCCAGGCCAAGTTCAGCCCGATGGAGCTGCGCGAGCTGGACCACTCCCCCAACATCGAGGTCATCGTCAACCCCGAGGACATCGACTACGACGAGGGCTCCATCGCGACCCGCCGGGAGAACAAGCAGGCCAACATGGTCGCCTCCACCCTGGAGAACTGGGCGATCCGTGACGTCGGCGACCGGCCGCACAAGCTGTTCCTGCACTTCTTCGAGTCCCCGGTGGAGGTCGTCGGCGAGGACGGCCGGGTCACCGCGCTGCGGACCGAGCGGACCGAGCTGGACGGCACGGGCAACGTCAGGGGCACCGGTACGTTCACCGACTGGGACGTGCAGAGCGTCTACCGCGCGGTCGGCTACTACTCCCAGGAGCTGCCCAAGCTGCCCTTCGACGTGGTCTCCGGCACCGTCCCGCACGCCGAGGGCCGTGTCCTCGCCGGTGGCGAGCCCATGACCTCGGTGTACGTCACCGGCTGGATCAAGCGGGGCCCCGTCGGGCTCATCGGCCACACCAAGGGCGACGCCAACGAGACGGTGGCCTGCCTGCTGGAGGACCACGCGGCGGGCCGGCTGCCCGCCCCGGCCGAGCCCGGCCCGGACGCCGTCGTCGACTTCCTCGAACAGCGCGGCGTGCGGTACACCACCCGTGAGGGCTGGCACCGCCTGGACGCCCACGAGCAGGCGCTGGGCGCCGAACAGGGCCGCGAGCGCGTCAAGGTCGTCGAGCGCGAGGCCATGCTGGACGCCTCCGGGGCCTGAGCCTCCCGGTGCCGCGCCCCGGCGCTCCCGCCCGGGGGCCGGGGCGCGGCGCCGTGCGCCGGGTCCGCCGGGGTGCGGCCGAGGGTTGCGGCGCCGCCGCTTCGCGCTCTGCCGCAGGTGGGGCCGTTAGACTCGGCGGATGGCGAAGTATTTCGACGTACACCCCGAGAACCCCCAGCCGCGGACGATCAGCGGTGTGGCCGCGAGCATCCGGTCCGACGCGCTGGTGGCCTACCCGACGGACTCCTGCTACGCCCTCGGGTGCAGACTGGGCAGCCGTGAGGGGCTCGACCGGATCAGGGCCGTCCGGCACCTCGACGAGCGCCATCACTTCACCCTGATGTGCCAGAACTTCGCCCAGCTCGGCCAGTTCGTACAGATCGACAACGACGTGTTCCGCGCGCTGAGGGCGGCGACGCCCGGCCGGTACACGTTCATCCTGCCGGCCACCAGGGAGGTGCCGCGGCAGCTGCTGCACCCCAAGAAGAAGACGGTCGGTGTCCGCATCCCCGACCATGCCGTCGCCCAGGCGCTCCTGGCGGAGCTGGGTGAGCCCCTGCTCTCCAGCACGCTGCTGCTGCCCGACGAGGAGGAGCCGCTGACGCAGGGCTGGGAGATCAAGGAGCGTCTCGACCATGTCGTCGACGTGGTCCTGGACTCCGGTGACTGCGGTACGGAGCCGACCACGGTGATCGACTTCTCCGGTGGCGAGCCGGAGATCGTGCGCCGGGGCGCGGGGGACGTCTCCCGCTTCGAACAGGGGTGACCGTACTCCGGGCGGGGGCGCCGGTCACCTGTGGCCCCGGCGCTCCCCTCCCGGGATGCGGACACCCCCGCGGGGCTGGTTCCGTGGAGGTGTCCGCTCCGTACGGCCCCAGGGAGTGATCATGAGCGAGTCGGACGAGCTGCACGGGCGCGCGCGGAAGATGCGCGACAAGGCCAGGGAACTCAAGGACAGCGCCGCGCACACCTCGGATCCCGAGGAACGCGAGCGCCTCCAGGACCGGGCCGACCGGCTGGAGGCGCAGAGCGAGCAGGTCAGCTGGATGGCGAGCGGTGACATCTATCCGCGTGAGTGAACGCCTCCCTCCGGTGCGGTGGTGCCGGGCGCCGTGAGCCCTGCCAGGCGGGCCAGCCGGGTCAGGGAGTCCACGAGGGCGGCGCGGTCGTGGGTGCTCGTCGTGACCATGACCTCGTCGGCGCCGGTCTCCTCCACCAGCTGTTCCAGCCCGGCGGCCACCCGGTCCCCGGTCCCCGCCAGGTGGCCGCGCAGACCGCTCTCGAAGAAGCCGCGTTCCCGGTCCGTCATGGTCCTGTTCTCGATCTCCCCGGCGGGGGCGAGCGGCGGGAACGTGCCGTGGGTGCGGGAGTACGCCATGGCCCATGCCTCGGGGAGCAGGAGCCTGCGGGCCTCCTCCTCGCTCCCGGCGACGGCCACGGTTCCCGAGACGATCACATAGGGCTCGTCGGCCCAGGCGGACGGACGGAACGCCGTCCGGTACCCGTCGACGGCGCGTACCAGCTTCTCGCGGGTGCGGAGGTCGCCGACGACCAGGGGGAGTCCGGCGGCGGCCGCGAGGGCGGCGCCCTCACCGGTGGCCAGGACGTACGGGGGGATCCGCAGGCCCTCCGCGGGCCGGGCGTGCACCCCGGGGTGGGCCTGCTGGGTGCCGTCCAGCCAGCCCAGCAGTTCGGCGAGCTGCCCGGCGAACGCCCGCGCGTCCTGTTTGTCCCGGCCCAGCGCCTTGCGCACCCCGTCGGTGAATCCGACGGAGCGCCCCAGCCCCATGTCGATCCGGCCGGGGAAGAGGGAGGCGAGCACCCCGAACTGCTCGGCCACGACGAACGGCCGGTGGTTGGGGAGCATCACCCCTCCGGTGCCGACGCGGACGGTGGAGGTCGCGGCGGCGACCGCCGCGGCCAGCACGGTCGGCGCCGAGCCGGCCACCCCGGGCACCGAGTGGTGCTCGGAGACCCAGAAGCGGTGGTAGCCGAGGTCCTCGACCGTGCGGGCCAGTGCGACGGTGTCCCGCAGCGCCTGGGGGGCGTCGTGCCCCTGCCGGGTACGGGAGCGGTCGAGGAAGGAGAACCGGAGAGGTGCGGAGAAAGGGCTCACCCTTTGGTCAACGCGCTGCCGGTGTACGGATTCCCGGCCCGGCGGCACCCGGGCGCCGCTGTCCCGCGTGCCCCGCGGCGGGACCGGCCGACTGCGGGGCCGGCCGACGGCGGAACGGGCCGCGCGGCGGGCGGTCAGTCCTCGGCGGGCGGTTCCGCCGCGGTGCCGCTGTCGGCCAGCAGGGCCGTCCAGCTCTCGGTGAGCACCGACACCAGCCGGTCGCGCTCGATGTTCCAGCGGCCCTCGCGCCAGTGCTGCGCCACGTGGTGCAGCTGGGCGAAGGCGAGCACGGCACGGGTGTGCCGGACCTCCGGGTCGAAGCGCCCCGCCTGTTCGAGGCCCTCCTCGATGTCGGCGATGACCTCCTCGAACCACTCGTCGACCAGCCCGCGCAGTTCCGGGTCGACGACCGACGCCTCGATGGTGATGTTCATGTAGGGGCGGATCGTGTCCCACTGCTCCGCCCGCTCGCCGAGCCAGGCGGCGAGCGAGGCGTACGTGCCCTGTTCGACGGCCGAGACCAGGCCGCCGGCGGTCGAGCCGTGCCGGGCGGACGCGCCCCGGCCGAGGATCTCGTTCAGTTCGCCGATCAGGGCGCGTGCCAGGTCGCTGCGTGACTGGAAGTAGGCGTAGAAGGTCACCCGTGTCGTCTCGGCGGCCGTGGCGATGTCGTTGACCGTCGTCGCGGCGTATCCCTGGGCCTGGAAGAGCTCCATCGCCGTGGCGAGGAGGAGCTTCCGCGTCATCTCCTTCTGTGCGGCGCGCAGGCCCGCCATCTCCGCCGTCTCCCTTCCGGTGCCCGGATACCGCTCGCGCCGGCGTCCCTGGTCGACGGCTTCACACGTGTGCGCCAGCATATCGCAGGGCCGGTCGCCCCAGGTGGCGGCGTGAACCCGCTCCCGCGGCAGGGGGGTTGGGGGCTCCGGGCCGCGGCGTGCGCTGCCCGGGGCCGGGGGCCGGCGGTGCCGGGCGGGTGTTTCAGTCCGCCGCCAGCAGCCGGACCTCGGCGGCGGGTATCCCCTTGGTCCACCAGTGGTCGTACCGCCGGTAGGCCGCGGGATCGCGGCCGGCGAGCAGTGCCGCCAGCGACCGGGCCTCCGGTTCCAGTGCCCGCCAGGTCTCCTCGGGCAGCGGGTGGAACGCGCCGACCTCGACCGCCGTGCCCCGGGGCCGCCACACCCCGGCCACGTACCCGTCGACGAGCACGGTGGGCAGGACGTCGCCGTTGACCCGGATCACGGTCTTGCGGTAGGCGGGCGGTATGACGCGGCTCCGGTCGGCGTACACCAGCAGGGTGCTGTCCCACATCGCCATCAGCCGGGGAGGCGCGGGGGTCCCGGGGTCGGGGCGCGGGGCTCCGGGGAGGTCGTGGAGCACCGCGCCCCCGGGCCCCTCCAGCCGCTCGATCCGGTCGCCGAGCGCCTGGAGCGCCGGCCGGACCCGGTTCTGCGGGACCATCGCGAACTGCGCCATGTCGGCGACGGTGGCGGGCCCGAAGCCCTGGAGGTAGCGCAGGAGCATCGTCCGGAGTCCCTCGGCGGCGGCGCCCGGGTCCGTACGCGGGACGAATCCCCCGGCGGCCGCCGCGTACGACTGCCGGGTGCCGAAGGACCAGGGGCCGCCGGCCGGCGCGTGCCACAGGGGGGCGTACTGCCGGAGCATCCGCCAGGCCGCGGACTCCATCGGCGCTCCGGTGAGTTCGGCCAGCATGCCCCGCAACTCCTCGGCGCTGCGGTCCTGTTCGGCGTAGCGCAGGAGCCCCGGGAGCAGGGCCCGCACGTCGTCGGCCGTGAGGCCGGACGCCCGGAAGCGCGCGTCGCCCAGCCGGGAGCCGCGCAGCACCGGTTCCATCGCCTCCCGGAACGGCCGGTAGTCCTCGGTGTGCACCAGGTGCAGGGTGAGGCGCATCAGTGTCGATCTGACGGCCCGTCGGTCCCTCACCGCCCTGTCCAGAACGGCGGGGTCGAAGCCCTCGACACGGTTCCACAGGGCGATGTAGGGAGAGGCCGGCTGCTGGGCCTGGAGCGCCACCACCCTCCGCAGGGCTTCCTCCGGGCCGATCGGCTCGCGGCGCAGCAGCAACTGCCGGGCAAGTGTGGACCGGTTGAGGGCGCGGGGGGTGATCGGCATACCGGGATTCTCGCTCATGCCCCCCATCGAGTCGCACTTGTGCGCCATGTGGCCCACCCGGAGCACCCGTGCGACAACGCCGCCCCCCGCTCGTGTTCCCATGGCCGCGGGGCGTGCCGGACGGTCCGTCCCGCGGGCCGATGAGCGGAGCGCACGGTGGGCGAGGAGGACGAGGAGAGGCAGTCCTCCCCGAAGGTTCCCTACATGTCCTTGCTGAACCTGCCGCTCAGTTCGGACCTGGACCGGATCGGTGAGCAGATGCACGCCCTGGCCCGCGCGCAGCGGAGCCTGCAGGCACTGCTGGAGGCCGTCCTCGGCATCAGCAGCGAGCTGGAGCTCCCGGCGGTGCTGCGGCGGATCGTCCGTACGGCGATGGACATGGCCGGGGCGCGCTACGGGGCGCTGGGCGTGCTGGACGAGAGCGGGGAGTTCCTCTCGGAGTTCATCCCCCTCGGGCTCAGCTCGGTGGAGCTGAGGAACCTGTCCGGGGTGGAGCTCCCCCGGGGCCGCGGGCTGCTCGGGCACCTGATCCACCACCCGGAGCCCCTCCGGGTGAGCGACATCGGCCGGCATCCGGAATCGGCGGGTTTCCCGCCCGGGCATCCGCCGATGCGGACTCTGCTGGGGGTCGCGATCTCCGTCCGCGGGCGGGTCTACGGCAACCTCTACCTGTCCGGCCGGCGGGACGGGAAGCCGTTCGACGAGCACGACGAGGGGGTGATCCGGGCGCTCGCGGGCACGGCGGGCGTGGCGATCGAGAACGCGCGCCTGTACCAGCAGGTGCGCGGCAGCAGTGAGCAGTTCCAGCGTCTGCTGCTCCCCCGGCTGCTGGACCTCGGCCCCTTCCAGGCGTGCACCATCTACCGGCCGGCGAACGCGCCGGGGCATCTGGGCGGTGACTGGTACGACGCCTTCAAACTGGAGGACGGTTCCTGTGTGGCGGTCATCGGGGACGTCATCGGCCATGACCTGGAGGCCGCCGCTTCGATGTCGCAGATCCGCAACATGCTGCGGGCCCTGTCGTTCGACGGCCGTACGCCCCCCAGTACCGAGCTGAGCCGGCTGGACCGGATCATGCTGGCCACCGGCGGCAACGCCGTGACCACCGCCTGTGTGGCCCGCATCGAGCCCGTGTACGAGGGGTGGATCATGCGCTGGAGCAATGCCGGCCATCCGCCGCCCCTGGTCCTGCTCCCCGACGGGCAGGTGCTCTACCTGGAGGCCGAGCCCGGCATCCCGCTGGGCGTGGATGCGGACATGCCCAGGCCCGACCACACCTACGCCCTGCCGCCCGGCAGTACCGTCGTCATGTACACCGACGGCCTGGTGGAGCGCCATGACGAGCCGCTGGACCGGGGGCTGGAGTCACTGGCGGCGACCGCCGGCCGGCACGCCGGGGACGGGGTCGACGATTTGTGCGCCGCCCTGGCCGACCACCATCCCGGGGACGGGCACGACGACCTGGCCGTGCTCGTCCTGCGGGTCCCGGGCCCGGGGTGCCCGGGCGGCGTCTGCTCCTCCTGAGCGCCCGGGGCCCTGCCGCCCCGACGACAAAAATGCCCGGTCCGCAATTGCGGACCGGGCATTGTGTCACGTACATTAAATGTTTCTGTGCGCCCACAGAAAAGGCCCCGCATCGGGGGCCTCACAAGAAACACGATATCCGGCAGGGAGCCGTCTTGTCAACTCGGGAACACGCCGAATTGCAGCTGGAGCAGGAATTCGTCAACCGGCTCTACGACCGTGTCGACGCGCTGCGCGGGGTCGCCGCCCAAGGCGTCGAGGACGCGTTGACACCGGTGGGGAACGGTCTGCAGGCACGTCTGGAGCGCGATGTGCGGGTCGCCGAACGCTCGGGGCTGCTGGCCGCTCTGAATGCTGTGGACGGCTCGCTGTGTTTCGGCCGTATCGACCTGGCCGGCGGGGAGACACATCACATCGGCCGCATCGGAATTCGGGAGGACGACGCCGAGCACACGCCCGTTCTGATCGACTGGCGGGCCCCGGTCGCGCGGCCTTTCTATCTGGCCACCGGGCATACGCCGATGGGTCTGCGCCGGCGCAGGCACCTCACCACCGAGGGCCGCACGGTGACGGAACTGCACGACGAGATCCTGGACATCGAGGACGGTGAGCGCACCGGTTTCGAGGACCCGAGCGGTGACACCGTGCTGCTCGCCGCGCTGAACTCTGCGCGCACCGGGCGCATGGGCGACATCGTGCGGACCATCCAGGCGGAACAGGACCGCATCATCCGGGCGCCGCACCGGGGGGTCCTCGTGGTGGAGGGGGGTCCCGGGACCGGGAAGACCGCGGTGGCGCTGCACCGCGCGGCCTTACTACTGTACGAGCACCGTGAGCTGCTCTCCAAGCGCGCGGTGCTGGTCGTGGGGCCCAACCCCGCCTTCCTGCGGTACATCGGCGAGGTACTGCCCGCGCTCGGCGAGACCGGCGTCATGCTGGCCACCCAGGCCGAGCTCTTCCCCGGTGTCCACGCGCGCGGAACCGATACGCCCCGGGCCGCCGCGGTGAAGGGCGGCGAGGAGATGGCCGAGGCGCTGGCCCTGGCCGTACGTGACCGCCAGCGGCTGCCCGAGCCCGGTGCGCCGCTGGTCGTGCCGCACGACGACGGCGACCTGGTGCTGGACCGGGAGATCGCCCGTGAGGCCCGGCGAGCGGCCCGTGAGACCCGGCTGCCGCACAACCTGGCGCGCCCGTACTTCGTGTTCCGGATCATCGACGCCCTCACCGCGCAGCTCGCCGACCGGATCGGGGCCGACCCCTACGGCGGCCCGAACTTCCTGGGCGCCGACGACATCGCCCAGCTCGGCAAGGGGGTCGCCGCCAGTGCCCGGGTGCATGCCGCGATCGGTGAGCTGTGGCCCGCCCTCACCCCCGAGGACTTCCTGGCGGACTATCTGGCCGACCCGGTGCACGTACCGCAGGAGCACGCCGACGCGATCCGCCGGGCGCCCGGTTCCGGGCGGTGGACCCCCGCCGACGTGCCGCTGCTCGACGAGGCGGCGGAACTGCTGGGCGTGGACGACAGCGCTGAGCGCGCCGCGGCCGAGGCGGAGCGCCAGGAGCGGATCGCCTACGCCCAGGGGGTGCTGGAGCTGTCGCGGGGGTCGGAGACGTACGAGTTCGAGGACGAGGAGTCCGAGGTGCTCGCCGCCCACGACATCGTCGACGCCGAGCGCATGGCGGAGCGCCACGAGGAGGCCGACCACCGCACTGCGGCCGAGCGGGCCGCGGCCGACCGCACCTGGGCGTTCGGCCACATCATCGTCGACGAGGCGCAGGAGCTGTCGCCGATGGCGTGGCGGCTGCTGATGCGCCGCTCCCCCACCCGCTCGCTGACCCTGGTCGGCGACCCAGCGCAGACCTCCGAGGAGGCGGGTGTCGGTGCGTGGGACCGGATCCTGCGCCCGTACGTCGGCGACCGCTTCGAGCATGTCCGGCTGATGGTCAACTACCGTACGCCCGCGGAGGTCATGGAGCTGGCCGCCCGGGTGCCGCGGGCCGAGGACCCGTCCTTCGAGCCGCCCGGCTCGGTGCGCTCCACCGGCGAGGCGCCGTGGATCCGGGACGCGGGCCGGGACCTGGCGGGCGCGGTGGCCCGGGCCGTCACGGAGATGACCCCGGGTGAGGGGCGTCTGGCGGTGATCGCCCCGCGCGAGTTGCACGAGGAGATCGCCGCCCCGCTCGACCACGTCACGGCGGGCGCCGAGCCCGATCTCACCCTGCCGGTGGTCCTGCTCGACCCGCGTCAGGCCAAGGGGCTGGAGTTCGACCACGTACTGGTGGTGGAACCCGGCCGGTACGGCACCAGCGATCTGTACGTGGCGCTCACCCGTGCGACGCAGCGCCTGGGTGTCCTCCACCGGGAGCCGCTGCCCGCATCGCTGCGCTGACGGCCCCCCGCCCGGCCCGGGACGCCCCCCGCGGTGTCCGTTCCTCCGGCGCCTGTCCCGGCGGTGCCTGTCCCAGCGCGGGCGGCAGCGGCTCGGAATGCACGATGTCCAGGCGGGAGACGGCCCGGGTGAGCGCCACGTACAGGCGGTTGAGGCCGCGGGGCCCCTCCTCGACGACGGCCGCGGGGTGCCGCCAGGGCGCCGGTGGCCGGCGCCCTGGCGGGCGCCTTCGGGCGCTGTCCCACCAGGTGGCGGGGGGCTTGTCCGAAGCGTCCGGAGCCAGTGGGATGGAGCTATGGAGAAAGCGCTTTCACCCTCGGCCGCCGATCCCGTGGCCCCCTTCGACCACCTCGATCACCGCTACCGCGGCGAGAACCCCGTCCGCACCCTCGGCCTCCTCTTCCGCCCCGATCGCGGCCGCCTCGCCCTGGCCGCACTCATCTTCGTGGTGAAGCACAGCCCGATCTGGCTGCTGCCGTTGATCACCGCCACCGTTCTCGACGTGGTCGTGGAGCACGGCCCGGAGTCGGGGATCTGGAAGTCGACGGGCGTCCTGCTGTTCATCCTCGTCATCAACTACCCGCTCCACCAGTGGTACGTGCGGCTGCTCGGCGGCAGTATCCGCCGTATGGGCACGAGTCTGCGTTCCGCGCTCTGCCGCCGGATGCAGCAGTTGTCCATCGGGTACCACTCCCGGGTCAGTTCGAGCGTGCTCCAGGCGAAGGTGGTCCGGGACGTCGAGGCCGTGGAGCAGATGGTGCAGCAGAGCTCCGACATGGGTCTCGGCGCCGTCGTCACCCTGGTCGGGGGGCTCGTCGTCATCGGGGTGCGGGTGCCCGAGTTCCTGCCCGTGTTCCTCGTCGTGGTCCCGGCGGCGGGCTTCCTCGTGATGAAGCTCCGCGCGCGGCTGCGCAGCCACAACGAGTCCTTCCGCCGCGAGGTGGAACAACTGTCCTCGCGGGTCGGGGAGATGACCGCGCTGATGCCCATCACCCGCGCCCACGGTCTGGAGCGGACCGCCCTCGGCCGGGTCGACGGTTCCCTGCGCCAGGTGTTCGCGGCCGGTCTGCGCCTGGACATGATCAACGGCCGCTTCGGTTCGCTGTCCTGGGTGATCCTCAACACGCTCGGCGTGCTGTGCCTTTCCGGTTCCGCCCTGGTGGCCTACCACGGCTGGATGGCCCTCACCCCGGGGGACGTGGTGATGCTGAGCGCCTTCTTCACCGTACTGACGGGGTCGGTCACCACGCTGCTCGGCCTGGCTCCGGTCCTCACCAAGGGCCTGGAGTCGGTGCGTTCGGCGGGAGAGGTGCTGCAGGCGCCCGACCTGGAGAACAACGCCGGCAAGGCGCGGGTGGAGAGCGTGACCGGCCGTATCGACTTCGAGGACGCCGGCTTCGCGTACGACGACGGGGAGCAGGCGGTCGACGGCTTCACCCTGTCCGCACGGCCGGGTGAGACCATCGCGCTGGTCGGTGCGTCGGGTGCGGGGAAGTCGACGGTGCTCAACCTGCTGATCGGTTTCATCCGGCCCACCTCGGGCCGGATCCTGCTGGACGGCACCGACATGGCCGGGCTGGACCTGCGGACCTACCGGCGCTTCCTCTCGGTGGTGCCGCAGGAGTCGATCCTCTTCGAGGGCAGCATCCGCGACAACGTCGCGTACGGCATGGGGGACACGGACGAGGAGACGCTGACGCGTGCCCTGCGCGACGCCAACGCGCTGGATTTCGTGTCGGATCTGCCGCACGGTCTCGACACGGTCGTCGGGGAGCGGGGCGCGCGGTTGTCGGGCGGGCAGAAGCAGCGGCTGGCCATCGCCCGCGCGCTGATCCGCGATCCCCGCGTCCTGGTGCTCGACGAGGCGACGTCCGCGCTGGACAACCGTTCCGAGGCCCTGGTGCAGGAGGCCCTCTCCCGGCTGGTGCACGGCCGCACGGTGTTCGTCGTCGCCCACCGGCTCTCCACCGTCCAGGGCGCCGACCGCATCGTGGCGATGGAGAACGGCCGGATCGTCGAGGTGGGTACGCACGAGGAACTGCTGACCACGGGAGGCGTGTACGCCGGGCTGCAACCCGCGCAGCCGAGGTGACGGCAGGCGGGGGCCGGGCCCGGGACGGCGACCGGCGGGGGGAGCGGCAGGGGACCGGACCGGGCCGGGATGACAGCCGGGCCCGGGGCGACGGCCGGGCAGGCCGGACCGGCCACCGGAACGCGCTTGTCACCACGCGGGCGCGGGCACTAGGGTCGCCACGCCTTGGTGAACGGGAAATCCGGTGTGATGCCGGTGCGGCCCTCGCCACTGTGATCGGGAAGTCCTGCTCCAGCCCTCACGGGCAGCCACTGGGTCCTTCGACCCGGGAAGGCGGAGCACGGGCGGTGGTACCCGCGAGCCAGGAGACCGGCCAAGGCGCTTCAACCATCCACGAGGTGCTGGAGAGGGTCTGCCGAGTCATGCACATAGCCGAGGGTTTTCTTCCTCCGGAGCACGCGATCGCCTGGGGTGTCGCGTCCGCGCCGTTCGTCGTCCACGGGGTGAGATCGCTCACCCGTGAGGTCAAAGAGCATCCGGAGAGCACCCTGCTCCTGGGTGCGTCGGGTGCCTTCACCTTCGTCCTGTCGGCCCTGAAACTCCCTTCCGTCACCGGGAGTTGTTCCCATCCCACCGGGACGGGGCTCGGGGCGATCCTGTTCCGGCCGCCCGTCATGGCGGTGCTGGGCACCATCACCCTGCTGTTCCAGGCGCTGCTGCTGGCGCACGGTGGTCTGACCACGCTGGGCGCCAACGTCTTCTCCATGGCGGTCGTGGGGCCCTGGGCCGGGTACGCCGTGTTCCGGCTGCTGCGGCGCTGCGGTGCCGCCCTGATGGCGGCGGTGTTCTCCGCGGCGTTCGTCGCGGACCTGTCGACGTACTGCGTCACCAGTGTGCAGCTGGCGCTCGCCTTCCCCGATCCGGGAAGCGGGTTCCTGGGGGCGCTGGGTACGTTCGGTTCCGTCTTCGCCCTCACCCAGATCCCGCTCGCGGTCAGCGAGGGGCTGCTGACGGTGCTGGTGATGCGTCTGCTGGTGCGGTCCAGCAAGGGCGAACTGACCCGGCTGGGCGTGTTCCTGACGCGCCGGGCGAACGGCGCGGGTACGGCCGCCGGGGCGGTGGCCCGATGACGAAGCACACGAAGGTCAACGCGCTGCTCCTGCTGGCGGTCGCCGCGCTGGCGGTGCTGCCCCTGGTCCTCGGGCTCGGCGACCACAAGGAGGAGCCGTTCGCCGGCGCCGACGCGGAGGCGGAGACCGCGATCACCGAGATCGACCCGGACTACGAGCCCTGGTTCTCCCCGCTGTACGAGCCGCCGTCCGGCGAGATCGAGTCGGCGCTCTTCGCCCTCCAGGCGGCTCTCGGCGCGGGGGTCCTCGGCTACTACTTCGGGGTGCACCGGGGCCGGCGCCAGGGTGCCGGGCCGGCGGGTCGGCAGAACGGCGCCGGCGGCTCCCGCCCCGGCGAGTTCTGATCCGGCCGTGCTGCCGATCGACGAGGCGGCGCACAGCAGTCGCTGGCGCCGCCGCCATCCCGTGGACAAGGCGGTCCTGGGCCTCGGTCTGACCGTGCTGGCCATCTCGCTGCCGGCCTGGCCGGGGGCGGCCCTGGTGCTGGTCACGGCGCTGGTGGTGCTGCTCGGCCCGGCGGGCGTGCCGGCCCGCCGGCTGTGGCGGGCCTACCGGGTCCCGCTGGGCTTCTGTGTGACCGGGGCGCTCCCTCTGCTGGTGCGGGTCGGCGGGCCCGAAGGGTTCGTCGGCCTGGCCGGCGGCGGGCCCCTGCGGGCCGGGGAGCTGCTGCTGCGGACCTCGGCCGCGTCCCTGGGCGTGCTGCTGTTCGCCTTCACCACCCCGGTGTCGGACCTGCTGCCCCGGCTGGTGCGGGCCGGGGTGCCCGCACCGGTCGTGGACGTCGCTCTGGTGACGTACCGGATGAGCTTTCTGCTGCTGGAGTCGGTACGCCGTGTCCGGCAGGCGCAGGCCGCGCGGCTCGGGCACACCACGCGGGCGGCGGCCTGGCGGTCGCTGGGCGGGCTCGGCGCCACCGCTTTCGTCCGGGCCTTCGACCGGGCGGCCCGGCTCCAGTCGGGGCTGGCGGGGCGGGGGTACGACGGGACGCTGCGGGTCCTGGTGCCCGAGGTCCCGGTGTCCGCCCGCTTCCTGACGGGCAGTGCGGTGCTGCTCATCGCTCTGGCCGTTCTCACCTCCGTACTGGAAAGGCCGCTGTCGTGAGTGAGTCCGCCGTGAGTGAGTCCGCCGTGAGTGGGTCCGCCGTCCTGGTCGCCCTGCGGGGGGTGTCCTTCTCCTACGAGGACGGGCCGCCCGTGCTGGACGGACTGGACTTCGAGGTGCGCGAAGGGCGTACGCTCGCGCTGCTGGGCCGCAACGGCAGCGGCAAGACGACACTGATGCGGCTGCTCAGCGGGGGTCTGCGGCCCCGGGAGGGTCTGCTGACGGTCGGGGGGCAGCCGGTGCGTCACGACCGGGCGGGGCTCACCCGGCTGCGGACGGCCGTCCAGCTGGTGGTGCAGGACCCCGACGACCAGCTCTTCGCCGCGTCCGTCGGCCAGGACGTGTCCTTCGGGCCGCTCAACCTGGGACTGCCGGACGCGGAGGTGCGGGCACGGGTGGAAGAGGCTCTGGCGGCGCTGGACATCGGTGCGCTGGCCGACCGCCCCACCCATCTGCTGTCGTACGGGCAGCGGAAGCGGACGGCGATCGCGGGCGCGGTGGCGATGCGGCCCCGGGTCCTGGTCCTGGACGAGCCGACGGCCGGCCTCGACCCGGACGGCCAGGAGCGGCTGCTGGCCACGCTCGCCTCGCTCGGTGCCACCGGCACCACGGTGGTGATGGCGACCCATGACGTCGATCTCGCCCTGCGCTGGGCGGACGACGCCACGCTGCTGACGGCGTCCGGCGCGCACACCGGTCCGGCGTCCGTGGTCCTCGGCCGTGACGATCTGCTCGCCGCCGCCGGTCTCCGGCTGCCGTGGGGTGTCGCGGTGGCGCATCTGCTCCGGGCCCGGGGGCTGCCGGACGCCCCGGTGCCCCGTACCCCGTCCGAACTCGCGGACCTGGCGGAACGGATACCGGGAACAGGCGGCTGACGCGGCGTCAGCGTGCTGTGGCGGCAGGTGCGTCGCTCTTGTCAAGGGGGCCTGGTGACACCTCTGGCCGGGGGCCGGGACGTACTGATCTCGCGGTGCGGTCCTGGCAGGCTCGTCGGCGAGGGAAGAGCCACCGCCCGCTCAGGCCGGGCGATCACCAAGGGGGAACATCCATGCAGCGCAAGCGACTCGCCGCCGCGGTCCTGCTCGCCACCGCACTCACCGCGACGCTCGCCCCGGCGGCGGCGGCCCACCGGCCGGACCCGGTGCAGCGCCGGCTCGACCAGCTGGTCGCCCGGGACGGTGTGCCGGGCGCTCTCGCGTACGACGGCAGGGTGACCCGGACCGCGGGGGTCGCGGACCTGGGCACGGGCAGGCCGATGGTCGGCTCCGAGGGCCGGTTCCGTCTCGCCAGCAACACCAAGCCGTTCACCGCCGTCGCGGTGATGCGGCTGGTGGCGGACGGGCGGATCGGACTCGACGACCGGGCCGGCGCCCATGTGCCCCAGCTCGCCACGAGCACCGTCACCGTACGGCAGTTGCTGAAGCAGACGAGCGGACTGCCGGAGTACACCGCACTGGTGGACTGGACCCGGGCCGGGACGCCCGAGGAGTACCTCGCCTCGGCACTCGCCGTCGCACCGGAGTTCGAGCCCGGCACCGGCTGGGGGTATTCCAACACCAACTACCTGGTGCTCGGGATGGTCATCGACGAGGTGACGGGCACCGGCTTCCGTGACTACGTCGAACGGACGGTCCTGCGCCCGCTGCACCTGGACGACACCTACTGGCCGGCTCCCGGTGAGTTCACCCTGCGCGGCCCGCACGCCCGTAACTACGGTAAGCATCCGGCTGCCCCGCAGGCCGGCCGGGTCGATGTCACGGAGCTCCCGGGGTACGAGTTCGGGGCGTCCGGCGGGCTCGTCTCCACACCCGAGGACCTCAACGCCTTCTGGAACGGCCTGTTCGGGGGCGATCTGCTCCCGGCCTGGGCCGTGCGGCTGATGACCCGGGACACCACCGGCGTCGGGGGCCGCGACGTCTACCCGGCCGGGAGCCGCTACGGCTACGGTGTCGCGTCGGTCCCGCTCAGCTGCGGCGGTGTCTACTGGGGCCACGGCGGGGACCTGCCGGGTGACTCGGTGGGCGGCGGCCGGGCCGCGGGGGGCCGGGGCACCGTCACCGTCTACACCACGACCTGGGCGGCGGAGGGGGACGGTCTGCGCCACCTCCAGGGCGCGGTGGACGCGGCCCTCTGCGCGAAGGACCGCTGACCGTACGGACCGGGCGGGCGGGGGCGGTTCAGGTGAGCGGGTAGCCGACGATGCTGTGGGTGACGGCCGGGCTGTCCTCCGTCGTGTAGTAGTGGCCTGCCCGGCCGTCGAAGCGGGCGCTGTCACCGGCGTGGAGTTCGTAGGGCGTCCCGTCGACGACCAGGGTGACGCGTCCCGCGATGACCATGACGTACTCGACGGAGTCCGTTCCGTGCGAGCTGAGCTGGCTCTGGGCGTGCGGGTGGAGGCGGGAGCGGTAGACCTCGAAGCGGCTGTGGCCGTGCGTGGCGAAGAGCAGGTTGACGGCGCTCTCCCCCTCGGGCTCGTCGAGTTCGCCGGCGCGCAGGATCTCCGGTTCGCGCAGGGAGCGGCGCAGCAGGTCGACGGGGTCGGCCCGGAGCACCGTGGCGATGCGGGTGACGACGTCGAGGGTCGGGTTGGCCTCGCCGCGTTCGATCTGGGAGAGCAGGGCCTTGCTGATACCGGTGGCGGCGGACATCTCGCGCAGGCTCCATCCCTGGGCGAGGCGGCGGCGGTTGAGGTTGACCGAGAGAGCCTCGCGTACCGGACCGCCGCTGGACGGCGGGCGGCCCGGTTCCGCCTCACCGGCGGGCGCGGGCACCGGCAGGCCGGCGGGCGGCAACGTCGTGGACGTCTCCTCCGGCTGGGCAAAGGGTCCGGTGGGCGACACCCTTCCTCCTGATGGTTCGTCGGTGCGACGGCGGTCGCCGTCTGCGTCGGCGTCGGTCAGTCTATGGCCGTGTCCCCGGGGCGCCGGCCCGTCGGTCCGCGTACGGGGCGGGGCCGCGCTGCCGGATCGTCCGGGGCGGGGGCGTCCCCGCCCGCGTGCGTGACCGTGCCCCCGCCGGCGGAAGCGCGGGGGCACGGTCACGCACGGTACGGTCCGCGTGCCGCCGGGCGGAGCCGTGGTGTGCCGGGAGGGTGCCGCACCCCTCGGCCCGGTGGTCGTGCCGGGGAGCGGCGCGGCCGGTGTCAGCAGATGACGTGGACGGCGTCGGTCCTGTTGTCGGCGGAGGCCGGGAGGGTGAAGCCCTCGCCCGGGTTGGCGTGGACGAGGTGCTCCCAGGCGCTGCCGTTCCAGTTCGCGAGATTCACCCGGTGGCTGGTGCGGTTGTAGATGGACGTGGCCCGGTCACCGACGCCCGAGAGACCGATGTTGTCGAACCAGCAGCCGTCCGACGCGGTGTAGAAGCGCCCCACTCCGCCCGCCGAGTCGTACAGGCAGACGCTGCCCACCGGGCAGTCCCACGCGGCGGCCCGGGCGCTCGGTGCCGTCGGTGCCGCTCCGGCCGGAGCGGCCGTCAGGGTCAGCCCGGCGGTGAGAGCCGCGGCCAGCGCAGCAGCCTTGAACTTCATTGCACACTCCCCGAGTTTCCGGACGCCCGTCGGCGGGCGTCCGCTTTCAGCGACCGGAGCACTCCCGGTCTGGTCACCTCCCTCATGCGCCGGCCGGCCGGCCGCCAAGCCTTCCTCCGCCTGAACCCACCCCCACAGCCGAGCGCTCGGCTCGCGGGGCGGCCAGCCGTACCGGCGTGCGCACCGGCGCACGTACACGCCTGCGCGGGAGTTCGCGGCACACCCTGACACGGCACAGCCGGCCGGGGCCCCGCCGCGGTGGCGGGGCCCCGGCCGGCTGTGCCGGCGTGCGCTCCACCCGGTCACCGCGACGGCCGAAGGGCTGGCGGCGAGGGGCGTACCGGTCAGGCGTGGCGGCGGTTGCCCGTGATGACGCGGTACAGCACGAGGAGGATGAGCGAGCCGACGATCGCGGCGATCCATGTGGAGAGGTCGAAGAAGCCGTCGATGGAGTCGACGCCGAAGATGACCTTGCCGAGCCAGCCGCCGAGCAGACCGCCCGCGATACCGATGAGCATGGTGATGATGATGCCCCCGGGGTCCTTGCCCGGCATGATGGCCTTGGCGATGAGGCCCGCGAGCAAGCCGATGATGATCCAGGCGATGATGCCCATAATGCCTCTCCTGTCCAGGGTGTGAAGACGGTGTCAAGAGCCGTCTTTACCGTGCCGGTATTTTCAAACGTCGGTCACACGGCCTCTTGCCGTGGTGGGCGGCCGGAGGGCCGGGCTGCGGCGGACGGCTCCGCGCCGGGGCCCGTACCCCGTTCGCGCCGGGGCTCCGGGGACCGGCCGGCCGCGCCGGGAACAGCCGGGCGGGCCGGCGCGGTTGCATCCACCGGGGGGCCGGTGCCGCGCGGGCGGGGACAGGGGACCGCAAGGCCGTCCGCCCCGCAGGGGCCCGGCCCCGGGACACGCGGCGCGCCCGCCGCGCGTCCGGACCAGAACGTACTTTCTGCAGAAGGACTGTCGCATGACTGACCGGCCGCTGACGCTCATGGCAGTGCACGCCCATCCCGACGACGAGGCCACCGGGACCGGAGGGGTCCTCGCGCGGTACGCGGCGGAAGGCATCCGCACGGTCCTCGTGACCTGTACCGACGGCGGCTGCGGTGACGGGCCGGGAGGTGCCAAGCCGGGCGAACGGGGGCACGACCCGGCGGCCGTCGCCCTGATGCGCCGTCGTGAACTGGAGGCGAGCTGCGACGTCCTGGGGATCAGTGACCTGGAGACGCTGGACTACGCCGACTCCGGGATGATGGGCTGGCCGGGCAACGACGCCCCCGGGGCCTTCTGGCAGACCCCCGTGGAGGAGGGCGCCGCCCGGCTCGCGGAACTCATGCGCCACTACCGGCCCGACGTGGTCGTCACCTACGACGAGAACGGCTTCTACGGCCACCCCGACCACATCCAGGCCCACCGCATCACCATGGCCGCGCTGGAGATGACCGCGCTGGCACCGAAGGTGTACTGGACGACGACGCCCCGTTCGATGATGCGGCGGTTCGAGGAGACCATGCGCGAGTTCCAGGAGGACATGCCGGAGCCGGATCCCGCCGAGGCCGCCGCGATGGCCGAGATCGGCCTCCCCGACGACGAGATCACCACATGGGTGGACACCACCGCGTTCAGCGGCCAGAAGTTCGATGCGCTGGCCGCGCACGCCAGTCAGGGCGAGAACATCTTCTTCCTCAGGATGGGCAAGGAGCGGTTCGGTGAACTGATGGGCACGGAGACCTTCGTACGTGTCAAGGACACCACCGGCGCGGCCGTACCCGAGAACGACCTCTTCGCCGGACTGCGCTGATCCGTCCGGGAGGCCGTACGCCGGTGTTCCGCACGCCCGGCCGCGGGTGACGCCGGCGGAGGGCCGGCGTGGCGGCGGTGGAGGGCTGTCGTGGCGGCGGCGGGGGCCGGCGTGGCGGCGGGGTCATGAGGCCGGCCCCTCGCCCTCGGCCGGCTGTGGTGCCGGTGAAGCCGCTTGTCCGGCGAGGCGGTGCCGGACGCCGGGCCGGTGTTCCGGGGAAGGCCGGCCCCGGGGTCCCGGCGGGTCAGCGGGCGGCGTCGGCTCCGGTGCCCGGTGAGGGGAGCGCGTCGAGCATCCGGCGGGTCCACGGGTGCCGGGGGTGGTCCAGGACACCGGAGACCAGGCCCTGTTCGACGAGTTCACCGCGGACCATGACGGCGACCTCGTCGGCGATCTGCCGTACCACGCCCAGGTCGTGGGTGATGAACAGCACCGCGAACCCTTCGGCGCGCTGGGTGTCGGCCAGCAGGTTGAGGAGCTGGGCCTGGACGGACACGTCGAGGGCGGCGACCGCCTCGTCGCAGATCAGCAGGCGGGGCCGGACGGCCAGGGCCCGTGCCAGGGCGACGCGCTGGCGTTCGCCGCCGGAGAGCCCGGCCGGGCGCCGTTCGGCGTAGGCGGGCGGCAGGCCGACCTGGGTGAGTGCCTGCTCGACGTGCGCGCGGACCCGCCGTCGGTGTTCGCGGCGGGGGCCGCCGGGCACCCGGCCGGCCGCGGTCAGCGCCTCCGCCAGGGTGGCTCCGACGGTACGCAGCGGGGGCAGCGAGGAGTACGGGTCCTGGAAGACGATCTGCACCCGGGAGGCCAGCCGGGCCCGTTCGGTGCGGGTGGGCAGCCGTCCGGAGGCCAGCGGCAGTCCTCCGACGGTTACATGGCCCTCGTCGAACCGTTCCAGGCCGACGGCGATCCGGGCCAGCGTCGTCTTCCCGGATCCGGACTCCCCGACCAGCGCGGTGATCCGGCCGTCCGGCACGGTCAGGGTCACGTCCCGCACCGCGGGTACGGCGGTGCCGTCGCCGGGGAAGGTACGGCGTACGCCGCTCACCCGCAGGGCCGGCTCCCCGTCCCGCTCCGGCGGGGGCGCCCCGGTGGCGGTGGTCCCGGCCGGGCCGGGTGCCGGCGGGGTGAGGTCGTCGCCGATCTCGTCCAGGCGCAGGCAGGCGGTGAGCCGGGCCCCGTCCTGGGCGCCCTGGTCGTCCCGGGGCTTCTGGGTGTCCTGGGCGGGGTCCCCGTGGGGGGCGGGCGGGGTGCGGAGCGTGACGGGGGTGGTGCGGCAGGCGGCGGCCGTGTGCGGGCAGCGGCCGGCGAACGGGCAGCCGCCGGTGCGGCTGCCCGGCGGGGGTACGGAGCCGGGGACCGTGGGCAGCCGTTCGTACCGGGTGCGCGCCGAGGGCTCGGCGGCCAGCAGGGCGGCGGTGTAGGGGTGGCGGGGGGCGCGGCGCAGGTCGTCCGCCGGGCCCTGTTCCAGGACGGTCCCGGCGTAGAGGACGTAGATCCGGTCGCAGGCGGAGAAGGCGACCGAGAGGTCGTGCGTGATGAGCAGCAGGCCCATGGCGCGCTGTTCCAGCAGGCCGCGCAGGAGGTCCAGGACGGCTCGCTGGTTGGCGGCGTCCAGGGCGGTGGTCGGTTCGTCGGCGATGAGCAGGTCCGGGTCTCCGGCCAGGGCGGCGGCGGTGGCGACGCGCTGGCGCATGCCTCCGGAGAGTTCGTGGGGGTAGTGGTCGGCGACCTCGGGCGGGAGGCCGACCTCGGCGAGCCGGCGGGCCGTCTCGGCGCGCAGGACGGCCCGCCGGGCCCTCCTGCCGCGGGCCGCGGCGAGCGCGGGCAGGTCGTCGCGGATGCCGTCGGCGATCTGCCGTCCGCAGGTGAGCTGGGGGTGGAGCATGGTGAAGGGGTCCTGCATGAGGAGGGCGACGCGGCGCCCGCGCAGGGCGTGCCGTTCGGCACGCGGCAGGTCCAGCACGTCCTGGCCGGCCAGGCGGACGGTGCCACCGGTGACGGCGATGCCGTCGGGCAGCAGGCCGGCCACCGCGCGCACGGCGAGGGACTTGCCGCTGCCGGATTCCCCGACCACCGCGACGCACTCCCCCGGCGCGACGGACAGCGCGATCCCGTCGAGGACGGTGGCGGTCCCGGGTCCGGTACCGGTCGCGGCGAGCCGCAGGCCGGTGACCTCCAGCAGGGGTGCGGCGGCGGGCGGGGCCGGTGCGGGGTCGGCGTCGTGGACGTCGGTCATCAGGGCCTCCGGTCGGAGAAGTACTCGAACAGCCGGTCGCCGAGCAGGTTGACCACGACCGCGGAGACGATCACCGCGACGGCGGGGGCCAGGGCGGCTGACGGGTTGTCGTAGAGCAGGGTGCGGTTCTCGGCGAGCATGCGGCCCCAGTCGGGGGCGCCGGGCGGGACGCCCAGGCCGAGGAAGGACAGCGAGGACAGGGCGACGATCGCGCCCGCGAAGTTGAGCATGGTGTTGGCGACGACGACGGGCAGGACGTTGGGCCAGATGTGCCGCACCATGATGGTGCGGGAGGGCAGGCCGAGGGTCCGGGCCGCCTCGACGTAGGCGCGGTGGCTCTGTTCCAGCACCGCCGAGCGCACCAGCCGGATGTCCCCGGGTGAGGTCAGCACCACCAGGACGCCGACCGCGAGGGCGTACCCCCCGCCGCCGATGCCCGCGACCACGATCGTGACGAGCAGCGCGGGCAGGGCCAGCAGCAGGTCGGCCAGGCGGCGCACGGCGGTGTCGGTGATGCCGCCGAAGTAGCCGGCCGTCAGGCCGAGGAGGTTGCCGATCAGCATGGAACCGACGGCGACGAGTGCGGCCCCGGCCAGTGTGCTGCGCGCGCCGGCGACCAGCATCTGCCAGACGTCGCGGCCGAGTTCGTCGGTACCGAGGGGGTGGCCGCCGCCGGGCATCGCGGCGGTGGCCATCAGGTCCTGCCGGTCCCAGTCGGGGTACACCCACTGTCCGGCGGCGGCGGCCGCGAGCAGCAGCAGGGCGATCACGGCGCAGACGGCGGTGAGCGGGCCGGCCGGGCCCCGGCGTCCGGACGCCTTGCGGGCGGCTGTGGTGGCGCGCGTGGTCATGCCTGCCCCTCGGTGAGTGCGGTCGGCGTGCTGCGGCCGGGACGGCGCCGGCGGCGGTCGGTGCGCAGGCGCGGGTCGGCCAGGGGGTGGGTGAGGTCGGTGGCGAGGTTGGCCAGACAGACGAGGGCGGCGATGAGGAGCGCCTCGGCCTGCACCACGGGCACGTCCTTGAAGGTCACGGACTGGACGAGGAGCTGCCCCAGCCCCGGCAGCGCGAACACCTGCTCGACCATGACGGTGCCGGCCAGCAGATAGGCCAGGACCAGCCCGATGCCGGTGGTGACCGGTACGACGGTGCCGCGCAGGACGTACCGGAACAGCACGGTGCGGGTGGGTACCCCGCGGGCCAGCGCGAAGGTCACGTGGTCGCGGGCCAGTTCGCGTACGACCGCGGCCCGGACGAGTTTGATCAGCACCGCGGTCACCGCGAGGCCGAGGGTGGCGCCGGGCAGCAGGAGGTGGAGCAGCCGGTCCGGGCCGCCGGTGCCCGGTCCGTACGCGGGCAGCCAGCCCAGCATGAGGGAGAAGACGTAGATGAGGAGCAGGCCGCCGGCGAAGGCCGGGGTGGAGAGGGCCAGGACTCCGGCGCTCTGTACGGCCCGGTCGACGGGGCGCCGGGCGCGCAGCCCGGCCAGGACGCCGAGGGGGATGCCCAGCAGCAGTGCCACGGCGAAACCGGCCAGCACGAGCTGCCCGGTGAGAGCCAGCCGGTCGCCGAGGGCCGCGGCGACGCTCTCGCCGGTGCGGATCGAGGTGCCGAGGTCGCCGCTGAAGGCGTCCGTCAGCCATCGCGCGTACTGCGTGACGAGCGGTTCGTCGAGGTGGTGCGCGGCGCGTACGGAGGCCAGGGCCTCGGGGGTGGCGCTGCGGGTGCCGAGCAGGGTGCGGGCGGGGTCGCCGGGGGCGAGCCGCAGCAGTGCGAACACGGCCAGGGAGAGGACGAGCAGCAGTCCGGCGGTGCCCGCGAGCCGTCGCAGCACGTAGCGCACGGGCAGCGCGGCGCGCAGCCTGCCGCGCCGGGAGGGCGGCGGGGCGGCCCGGGGGTGGCGGGGGTCGGTCATGGTGCTTCCTTCGGGCCGGAGGCGCCGTCCTGCGTCCGGGGGCGGGGCGTGGTGCCGTGGTGGTCCGCGGCCTCGTGGGTGACGTGCCGGGCCAGCCATTCCCCGGCGCGGGTGGCGGCGTCCAGCAGATGGGCGGGGTCCGTGAACTCGTGGCCCTCGGCGGGGTAGACGTGGAGTTCGACGGGTGCCGCGGCGCGGCGGGCCAGGGCGCGGTACAGCTCGTGCGCCTGGCCGGCCGGGGTGACCCGGTCGTATTCGCCGTGCAGGACGAGGGTGGGGGTGCCGGTCCCGCCGGCCGCGAAGAGCGGGGAGCGTTCGAGCAGGGCGGTACGGCCCTCGGGGGTGCGGGCGTCGCCGATGGCGTAGGTCTGTTCGTAGCCCCCTCCGATCACCGAGGTGTGGGCGAAGCTCAGCCAGTCGGCGGGGGCGGAGACCACGACCGCCGCGCGGAAGGCGTCGGTGCGGGCGGCGGCGAGGGCGGCGAGGAAGCCTCCGTAGCTGTGGCCCAGTACGGCTGCCCGGCCGGGGAGCGCGGCACCGCTGCCGACGAGGTGGGCGACGCCGCTGAGGATGTCGTCGAGGTCGCCGTCGCCGCAGGCGCCGACGACGGCCCGCGCGTGCTCCAGGCCGTAGCCGCTGCTCCCACGGGGGTTGGGGAGCAGGACGAGCCAGCCTGCGGCGGCCAGGGCGGGTGCCAGGCCCAGGACGTCGGCGGGGGCGTAACCGGCGGACCACTGCCAGGAGGGCCCGCCGTGCAGCACCACGGCGAGCGGGCGCGCGCCGGGGTCCGTGCCGTCGGCGGGGCGGGCGGGGGCCGGTGTGCCGGGGGCGTCGAGGAGCAGTCCGTGTACCGGGGTGCCGTCCGTCGCGGTCCAGCCGGTCTGCCGGGTCCGGACACGGGCGAGGTCGGCGTGTCCGCCGTCGCGGTGCGCGGCGGCCGGTGCGGGTGCGGTGACGGGCCGCCAGGACCAGGCGTCCGGGCCGGACGTCGGGGCCACGACGGCCTGGGGCGGTGCGCCGGGCGCCTCGCGGACGGTCGCCGCGGTCCGTCCGTCGGCGCTGAGGCTGAGGGCCGGCTGGGCACCGGCACCGGTGAGCACGGCCTGCTCCTCGTGGAGCGTGGTGACGACGGCTCCGGGGGCGGCCGGCGCACCGGTTCCGGTTGCGGCCGTGGTTCGCGTTCCGGTTGCGGTTCGTGTTCCGGTTTCCGCCGGTGCTTCCTTTGCCGGTGCTCCTGGTGCTGTTCCGCCTTCTCCTCCCCCGCCGGTCCGGATGTCCGTGACGCGGCTGCCCGTGCCGCGCAGGCCGGCGGCGAGCAGCCGGCCCGGGTCGTGCGGGTCGAGGTGGATCCAGGTGGTGTCCTCGGCCTCGGCGACCGGGGTGACACGGCCGTCGGCCAGGTCCACCAGCAGGGGGCGCCCGGCCACGATGGAGATGCCCTCGACGGCCGCGGCCCGGTGTCCGTCGCGGCTGAGCGCGGGCGCGGCGAGCTGGCCGAGGGGCTGGTGGAGGGTGACCGGGTGCCCGCCCGCGAGGTCGATGCGCGCGAGGCGCGCGTGGTAGTAGCCGGCGGGCAGCGGGTCCTCGGAGACGGTCGCGACGGCGGTACGGCCGCCGCGCCAGGCCACGTTCCAGACGGTCAGCCCCTTTGGGCCGGCGTCCCGCAGGGCGACCGGCCCGCGGGACGCCGTCCCGGCCGGCGCGTCCGGTACGGGGAGCGGTCCGTGCAGCAGGCGGCGCCATCCGGTACCGGGGCGGTAGGAGACCGGCCGGGGGTCAGGGCCGAGCCGGACCGGCAGCCCCAGGTTCATCCCGTCGCGTTCGGCTCCGTCGTCGGCCGTCAGCAGCAGTACCTCGGTGCCGTCGTCGGAGACGAGGAGGTCTTCCACCGCCCCGGGGACGGCGGCGAGTTCGCTCCGGACGCCGGTGCGGGTGTCCCAGGCGGCCAGCACGGGCAGGCCCGGCCCGTGCGGTTCGTGCACCAGCAGGACGGTCCGGGAGTCCGGCAGCCAGCGCGGGGTGTGCCGGGAGACGGGCCGGCCGTCCGGCGGGGCGGTGGGCAGCGGGAGCGCGGGGCCGCCGACGGGCGCGATCAGTACGTCGCTGCCCCAGGGCCCCAGGACGGTGACCGCGACGCGGCGGCCGTCGGGGCTGATCCTGCTGTCCAGCGGCACGGTCAGGTCCGACATGGCCGTACGGACACGGCGGACGGCTGCGGCCGGGCCTGCGGTGGTGCCGGGGGCCGGGGTGGTGTGGGGCATGTGCGTTCCGTTCGTGCGGCGGCGGGGCGGCCCGGCCCTGCCGGTGGTCCGGTCCCGTCGGGGTTCCGGTTCTTCCGGGGTCCCGGTTCTTCCGGCGGTCCGGTTCTTCCGGCGGTCCGGTTCCGCATGGCGGCCCGGGCCCCGGCCTCCGGTGCCGTCGGAGCGTGTACGGGCCGGGGGGCGGGAAGCGCGGCGGGGCGGCGTGGTGCGGATCCGTGGCCTTCGCCCCGGGGATCAGGCGGATGGGGTGCGTGCCGGGCCGGCTCGGGGGTGGCCCGCCCGGCACGCGGTCTCAGGAGGCGGCCTTCTTGACCCTGGTCGCCCAGGGGCCGACGAGCGCGAAAGGGCCAGGTTCCTCGAACACGAGGTCCTTGGAGAGCGCGGTCGCGGTCTGCGCCCACCACAGCGGCAGATAGGGCAGGTCCTCGGCGGAGGCCGTGACGGCCGCCATCAGGTGCTCACCGCGTGCGGCCCGGTCGGTCGTCCTCCGGGCGGCGGCCAGCGCCTCGTTGACGGCGGTGCTGTCGTAGTGCGGCAGGTTCGTCGCGGTGGCCCCACCGTCCAGATAGGCGTTGGTGAGTTCCGCGGGGTCGCCCGTCACCGGGTAGTACCAGAGGAACTGGAGGGGCTTCCTGCCGGGCAGGAGGCCGGCGATCCACTGCTCCAGCGTGGCTTCCTCGACGTTCAGCGTGATGCCGATCTTCTTCAGCGAGGCGGCCAGCGCGAGCGCCGCCTTGCCGAGCTGGGGCCCGCTGCTCGGATAGGTGAGGTCGAGGCTGAAGCCGTCCTTGTGGGCGGACTTCGCGAGCTCGGCCCGGGCCAGGTCGAGGTCGAAGTCCCAGCCGGGCAGCGCGTCGTACGCCTCGCGCACCTCGCCGGCGGAGAGCAGGTCGCCCCACATGTCGGGCGAGACGAGGGTGGAGGCGACGTCGGCCTTCCCGTGCAGGATGCCCCGGGTCATGCCGGCCCGGTCGGCGGCGTGGGCGAACGCCCTGCGGACGTGCACGTCGTCGAAGGGGGCCTGCGCGGTGTCGAAGGCCAGGGCGACCACCGAGCGGTCACCGGTGTAGGTGACCTGTGCGTCCGTCTCCCAGCTGCGGGCCTCGTCCGAGGGGAGGCCGAGCGCGCCGTCGACGGCACCGGACTTCATGGCGACGAGCCGGGTCCCGGCGTCGGGTACGAACGACAGCTTCAGCGACCGCACCGACGGCCGGTCACCCCACCACGCGTCGTTGCGCTCCAGGGCGACGTGGTCGTCGGCGGCGAAGGAGGTGACCCGGTAGGGGCCCGATCCCAGCAACAGGGTCCTGGGGGTGCCGACCTTCCCCTTGTTCCGGGTGAGGAATGCCTTGCTGCTGATCAGCAGGGTGCCGGGGGTCGGGGTCCAGGCGAAGGCCGCGTCGGGGTTCTTCAGACGCACGGTGATCTCCCGGGCGCCGGTGGCCTTGACGGAGGCGACGTCGGCCCAGGCGTAGGCCAGGGCGCTGGCCTCGTCCCGGGCGGCCTCGACGGAGGCGAGCACGTCGTCGGTGGTGACCGGCGTGCCGTCGGAGAACTCCGCGTCGCGGCGCAGGGTGTAGACGTAGGTGGTGGCGTCGGGCTGCTTCCAGCTCTCGGCGAGGCCGGGACCCAGCTTGCCGCCGGGACCGACGGAGAGCAGGGATTCCTGGGCCAGGCAGGCCACCACGTAGTTCAGGATGCCTGACTCGCGGCTGACGTCCAGGGTCGAGACGGACGAGGGCAGGGCCAGGGTCAGGGTGTCGACCGGGGTGTCGGTGCCCTGTGCGGGGGACCGGCCGGCCGCGGCGGCGCCCTCGGGCCGCTGCGGCGAACACGCCGACAGGATCGCCGAGACGGCGAGCACACCGATGCCCGCTCCTGTCGCGCGCAGGACACCGCGCCGCCCGATCCGTCCGCCAGGTTCCGAATGCACGGGAACCACCTATCCACTCACCCCGGGCGTCCACTGAGAATGCCCAACTGGGCATGGAAGGTATACGTGAAACTTTGAGAGTGTCAAAGGAGTCCTAGGATCCGGTCACCTCTGACCGGATTGGCCCATATATGGCACGCTTCGAGTCGGCCCGGGAGGGGCGGGACCTCCATGCAGCTGATCACCCGTCAGCTCCGCTGCGCCCGCCGCCCGCCTCCCGTACGCACCGGTACCGGTCCGGCCGGTGCGCCGGGTCAGATCACCCGGAAGAGGTCCGCGGCGGCGTGGACGTCGGTGAAGTGCTCCACGGAGCGGAGGTTGTCGCACAGGGCGTCCAGCACCGAGCCGGCTTCGGCGGCGCGCGGGGCGCCGACGGCCACGCCGAAGACCCGGAAGCCCAGCCGGCGCTTGGTGTCGTTCCAGACGCGCATCCACTCCTCGGTGACCTCGCACTCGTCGTCGGTGATCATCACGATGTCCCCGCGCATGCGGGCGGCACCGTCGGCCTCCTCCTCCAGCAGGTCGCAGGCGGCCGTCAGCGGGGTCTGGTAACTGGTGCCGCCGCCGAGGAAGGTCTCCGCGAAGTCGAGGACCCGGTCCGTCCCGGCGGGCCGGCCGGCCGGGAAACGGAAGACCTGGATCCTGTCGGCCGCGGAGAACAGGATGCCGACGAAGTCACGTCCGGTGTGACGGGCCTGGTCCAGCAGGGCCAGGGCGCACGCCTTGGCCCACGCCTCCCGGGTGACGCCGCCCGGCCCCGCCGCGTACATGGAGTGCGAGGTGTCCACGCAGGCGATGACGGCGCCCCGGCCGGTGTCCTGTTCGCCCTGGCTGTCGTAGAGCATCAGCTCTCCGGCCGCGTAGCGGGCGGCGAACACCGCGCGCGGTCCGGGCAGGGCGAGGCCGGCCAGCTCGAAGGGGACGACCCGGGTGAGGTCGTTGCCGAGCGTGACGCCCACCAGTTCCCCGGTGGCGCCCTCCACCTTGCGGGCACGCTCGCCGGCGGCCATCTGCCGGAAGCGGCCGATCAGTTCCGACCACTGCGCGAGGCGGCCGGTGCGCAGGCGGTCGGCGAGACGCGCGCGCCGGTCGAACGGCATCCGCTCCAGCTCGCCCGGGCCGACACCCCACGCCCGCATCGTCTCCGCCTCCTGCCGGGCGTCCCGGGCGGCCTTCGCCGCCGCGTTCCGCGCACCGGCGCGGATGGCCGGCGCCGCGGCGGCGAAGGCGTGCGCGGCGTTCGCGGCCGCCTGCCGGGCAGCGGCCTCGGCGGCCTTCGCCTTCTCGGCCGCCTGCCGTACGGCGTCGGGGAGCGGGTCCGGCACACCGTCCTCCGCGCGGGCCTCCCCGGCGGCCCGCCGGAGCTCCTCGTCCGCGGCCGCCGCCGCGTCCTCCGCGTCCCGCCGCGCCCTCTCCGCCCGTTCGGCCTGTTCCTGGGCCGTCCGGGAGCGCTCCAGCATCCCGCGCAGCGCGGGCGCCTGGGCGAGTACGGCCATGGCGGCGGCATACGGGTCGCCGGCGGTCTCCCGGCGCAGTCCGGCGAAGTCCGGGGCCTCGGTCAGCGCGGTGACGATCCGGTGGTTGACCAGCCGGGAGGGGTCCATCTCCGTAGGCTCGCGCAGCCGTGTGGCGGCCTGGTAGGCGGCCAGGAACACATCGGCCAGGAGGTCGGCGGTGTGGTCGTGGCTCTTCTCCAGCTCTGCCGCCAGGTCACGCAGCCCGGCCGCCTGCGCGCGGATGTCGTCCCAGGTCATCCGGTCGAACCGGTCGGCGGCCACGGCCCCGGTGTGCCGCCCGGGAGCGGCGGGCAGGGCCGGCGGCCTCCCGGCGTGGTCCGCCGGGAGGCCGGTCCCGTCCGGTGCGGCGCCCGTCACCCCGGTCCTCCCCGCGCTCAGAACCGGGCCTGCACGGTGCTCGCGTCCACACCGAGGGCCTCGGTGAGGACGCGGGCGCGGACGGCCCGCTGACGGCCGGCGACCCGGTCGATGGTGGCGGTGGAGCGGCCGGCTCCCGCAGCCTCCACGCGCAGTTCCTCCAGCCGCCTCCCCGCCGTCGCCAGCTTGTTGTGGGCCTTCTTGATCACCCATTCGCTCAGCGCCTCACGGGACTGCCCGGCCATGGCGTCGAGCTGGGCCTCCAGTTCCTCGATCGTGTCGGCTAGGTCGAGGGCTTCCCCGGCGTCCGGGTTGACCAGTTGCAGCACCTCGCGTTCGACGGTGGGGCGTTGGGCGGGGGAATCCCACAGCACGTGCGTCAGGACCGACAGGTCGGCCGGGGTGACCGCCGGGCGGCCGTCGAGGTACGCGGACGCCTGGAGCAGGCCCACAGCCTGCCGCCAACGGCGGTCGGAGGCGACGAGTTCCTTGCGGCGCAGGGCGGCCCGCAGTGTGCACACGGCGTCCACGATCGCGTCGGGGACCTCCACGGCCGGAACGGCTTCGGTGACGGCGTGCTGCAGGGCGGCCAGCCCGAGGGTGGTGCGCGCGGGTGGTGCGGGGCGGCGGACCGCCGAACGGACCAGCGCGGTGAAGTTGGAGGGGTCGGCCAGGTATCCGACCTCGATCCGTACCAGCAGCCGGTCGTAGATCGCGGCCGTGTCCTGCCCGCCGGGCAGTTCGTTGCTCGCGGTGATGGCCCCGATCAGGGGGCAGCGGATCGGTTCACCGCCGCTCTCGGGGTGGTAGATCCGCTCGTTGAGATAGCCCAGCGTCTCGTTCAGCGCCGCCGTGGAGCACTTGAATATCTCGTCGATGAACGCGATGTGGGCGGTCGTCGCGCGTCCTTCGTAGACCTGCCGGTATTCGCCCCGGGCCAGGGCCGCGACGTCGACGGGGCCGAACATCCTTGTCGGAGCGGTGAACTTCGAGAGGAGGATCTCCCAGTAGGCCGCCCCCTCGAACCTGCCCGTGAGCTCCCGGGCCATCTCGGACTTGGCGGTCCCGGGCGGGCCGAGCACGAGTGAGTGCTGTCCGGCCAGCAGCGTCACCACGAGGGTCCGCACCACGTCGGCCCGTTCGTAGAAGCGGTCGGACAGCTCGTCGCCGATCGCCCGCAGCCTCCTGGCCGTGTCCTGCGCGTCCATGGTGCACCCCCTCGCCCCCGGCACCCGCCGGGGCCTCGATCCCATCATGGGAAGGGGATCCGTGTCAGGGCCGGGGCCGGGACCGGCGGCGGGGCGGGGGTCCGTGTCAGGGCCGGGGGCCGGCGGCGGGGCGGTGATCCGCGCGTCCCCCGGCGCCCCGTGGGGGCAGCAGACGGCGGGCGACGGGCAGCGGGCGGCGGGGCCGCACCGGCCGCACACACGCCGCCCCTGGCCATACGAGTGCCCCGGAATCCGGCAACCCGCGCGTTTCCGTTGCAACATGGGCGAAATGCCTAGATTGTCCGGCATGGAAAAGACGAAACGGCGTAGCGCCGCCCCCCGGGTGTTCCCCGCGCGCTCCGCGCTCCTCACCGCGGCGGGTGCCGCGTGTTCGGGTCTGCTGGCCACCGCGGCGCTGGCCGGCGCCGGCCCGGCGTCCGCCCTCGCCCGCGTCCCGGTGACCATCGGCAACCCCGTCGCCGGGAACAACGGGTTCGGGGTGGTCACGGAGAACGACGCCACCCTCGGCAGCACGGAATCGGAAGGCCCGGTCGCGGTGGGGGGCGACCTCACCTACGGCGAGGGCTACAACGTCGCCCTGAACGACACCGGTACGTTCGTCGCTCCCGGGGACACCCAGCCGACGGCCCTGCTCGTCGGCGGTGCGGTGAACCACGCGGGCAGCAGCCCGACGGGCGTCCTGCGCGTCCTGCGGGGCGGCTACGTCAAGATCGGCGACACGACGACCAGCGACATCCTCACCCAGGACGAGAACGGCGCCTCCGTCAACACCCAGGTGGTCGCGGACGGCGCGTCCTACAACTCCACCCCGCGCATCGAACTGACCACCCAGCAGTCGGCCGCCTCCGTCGCCCAGTCCGGCCTCATGGACTTCACGTCCCTGTTCGCCACCTACCGCGACCGTTCCGACACGATGGACACGTGCGCGACCACCGTGACACTGCTCGACGGGAACAACGAGCCGCTTCCCGACCAGGATGTCATCCCGCCGGGTACGGACGTCCACATCGCCCTGACCGAGGGCCGGACCAACGTGGTGCGGCTGACCGGGGAACAGCTCAACAACATCGGCAACCTCACCTTCCTCGACGAGCCGGACGCCGACACCCCGGTGCTGTTCAACATCGACACCACGGCGACCGGCGGCGTCTACGCCTGGGACGTCCCCAACCTGGCGGGCGTGTCCGGGGCCAACGCCCCGTACATGCTGTGGAACTTCGCCGACGCCACGGACATCACCATCGTGGAAGGCGACTCGTTGGAGGGGACCGTCTACGCCCCTCGGGCGCTCCTGACCGACCTCGACCCCAGCAACATCGAGGGCGACATCATCGTCCGCGAGCTGGTCGCCGGTCCGATCACGGGCGCGGGCGCCCCGGTGAACGCGGGTGAGATCCACTACTTCCCGTTCGACGCCGATCTGAGCTGCGACACCATCGACCCGCGCCCCTCCGACGGAGCGGTGAGTGTGGAGAAGACCGACGCGGAGACCGGCGAGCCCCTCGCGGGCGCCGAGTTCGTCCTCTGGGAGGAGACGAACGGGACCGAGGGCCTGCAGACCACCGGAACCTCACCGGACACGCGCGTCGACGGCGGCGCCTGCACCACGGAAGACCTGGGCATCTGCGCACGGGTGGTGCCCCCCGGCACCTACTACTGGCAGGAGACCGCCGCCCCCGACGGCTACGAACTGCCGGATCCCTCCGTGTTCGGCCCCCTCGTGCTGACCGAGGAGAACGCCCAGGAGGGGGTGAGCGTCGTGGCCACGAACGAGCGGATGCTCCAGAACCCCGGGACGGGCACCATCGAGGTCGTCAAGACCGACGCGAAGACGGGTGAGGAACTGCCGGGCGCCGTGTTCGAGCTCTGGGAGGAGACGAACGGAACCGAGGGCCTGCAGCAGGACGGAGCCGGCCCCGACACCCGGGTCGGAGCGGGATGTTCCACCGACGCCGACGGCAGCTGCGTCTTCGGTGACCTGGAAGAGGGAACGTACTACCTGGTCGAGACGGACGTCCCCGAAGGGTACGAGTTGCCCGCCGACCCCGTGACCGGTCCGTACACGGTCGATGAGGACGACGAGATCACCGTGGAGCTGGAGAACGAGCGCGGTGAGCACGGCAAGGGCGGCAAGGACGGCGAGGACTGCGAGGAGGAGCCCTACGGCGGCTGACCGGCCTGCGTGAGGAGAGCCGCCTGATCCGGTCGAGCGGTCCGGTCTTCCCCGGGGAAGGCCGGACCGCTCGCCGTTCCGCACGGTCCGCGGCCGCGCACGCTCCGGGGCGCGTACGGACCGGCCGCACTCCGGGGCACGTACGGCCCGGCGGGGGCCGAGCCGTGCGCGGGGCGCGCGTACCGGGGCGGGAGCGCACCGCCGTGCGCGGAATCCGCCCTCCACCGGACGTTTTGCGCGCGGCGCCCGGGTGAATGCTCGTGGCGAGCAGCCGGCCCCCACCCCAGGGACACTTCATGCGTGTACGGAAGCCCGCCCTCGTCGCAGCCGCAGCGGCCGCGGCTCTCTCGCTCGCCGCCTGTGAGGGGGAGGACGGTCACGACGGCGCCTCCCGCCCCGCACCCGGGGCGGGTTCGCAGGCCCCGTCCGCCTCCGCCCCGGCGGATCCGGGCGGGGAGAGCAGCCCCGAGGCCCCCTCCGGCGGCGACGGCGCGACCCGGGGAAGCACGGCGGCCCCGCCCCCCGCCACGGCGTCCGCGACCGTGGCGGAGGGGATCTGCCGCACCTCCCGGCTCGCGTTCAGCAGTTCGGGCGGGATGGCGGAGGGCGAGGTGCTGATCACCTTGAGGAACACCGGCTCCACGCCGTGTTCGATGCGGGGGTTCCCGGGCCTGGACCTCAGGGGCGGGGAAGGCACCGTGAGCGCCGCGCGCAGCGACCGTACGGTCCGCACGGTCGCGCTGGCCCCGGGTGAGGCGTCGAACTTCGCTCTGCACTTCCCGCCGAACCTCAGCGGCGGCTCCGGCGTGACCTTCACGACGGCGGTGGTGACGCCGCCCGACGAGACGCGGTCGCACACCATGCCGCTCACCGTGAACGTGGCCGCGGGCGCCACCGCTTCCCGCATCACGGTGGATCCGGTGGGCTCGGGCAAGTAGCGGGCGGAGAGGTCAGCCGGCGGGCGGGACGAATTCCGGCTGGTCGAGCAGGCGCAGCCAGCTTCCGTCCGGCTGGCGCCGGACGACCTGCGCGCGGGCCCCGGTGCCGTCCTTCGGCGGGGTCGAGGTGAGGGCGATGCCGCCGCTGATCAGCGTGGGCAGCGGCTGTTCCTGCTCGAAGTGCGGGCGGGCGGCGAGCACTTCCTCCCACAGCGCCCGGATCGCCTCCCGTCCCACGGTCCGGCCGCCGGGCGGATAGGCCAGTACCGCGTCCTCCTCGTAGAGGGCGGCGACACCGGCCGCGTCACCGGCGTTGGACCGTTCGACGAACAGACGGGTGATGTCCTCGGGCCGCATGGCCTTCTCGTACTCCGGCTCGTACTCCGGCATGGTCGCTCCTGTTGTCGGGGTTCGGTGTCTCCAGCGTGATCGCCCCTGAATCAGAAGTCCAATAGATGGTTCGGCTGGAAACTAGAATCTCCGGTCATGGATCTCAGGCAGTTGGAATACTTCGTCGCGGTGGCCGAGGAGCAGAACTTCACCCGGGCCGCCGAGCGGGTGCACATCAGCCAGTCCGGTGTCAGCGCCCAGATCCGCCGCCTCGAACGTGAGCTCGGCGCGGAGCTCTTCGACCGGTCGGGGCGTACCGCCACGCTGACCGTCGCGGGGGAAGCCGCCCTCGGACACGCGCGTGCCGCGCTCGACGCGGCCGGCGCGGTCGGCCGGGCGGTGGACGAGGTGGCGGGCCTGGTCCGGGGCAGGCTCACGGTCGGTACGGTCATGGGCTGCACCCTCGCGCCGCTGTTCGACGCCCTGGCCGCGTTCCACCGCGCGCATCCGGGGGTGGAGATCTCGCTGTCGGAGGAGAACTCCGACCGGCTCGTCGAGGGGGTGCGCGCGGGTGCCTACGATCTCGCCCTGACAGGTGCGGCGGCCGCCGCCCCCGACGGGCTGGAGGCGATGACGGTCATCAGCGAGCGGCTCGTGGCGGCGATGCCCGCCGCCCACCCCCTGGCGAAGGCGCGGCGGATCACCCTGCGCGACCTGGTCGCCCACCCGATCGTGTGCATGCCTCCCGGCACCGGGCTGCGCGCCGCCTTCGACGGCGCCTGCTCCGTACGGGGCCTCCGGCCCGTGATCGCCCTGCAGGCCGGAGCCGCGGACGCGGTCGCCGGACTCGCCGCCCGGGGGCTCGCCGTCGCCGTCCTCAGCGAGTCGATGGCCGCGGACCACCGCGATCTGCTCGTGGCCCGCACCATCGACGACGTCGAGACGCCCGCCCTGCTCGCCCTGGTCTGGAGGAGCGCGCCCGGCCCCGCCGTGCGTGAGCTGCTGACGCACGCACGCAGGGAGTTCGGGCCGGCGTAAGGCCCTGCCCGGGTGAGGACGGCGCCCGCCGGCCCCGGCCCTTTCCGCGGCCCCGCGCCTCTCCCCCGCCGCGTCCTCCTACCGTGTCGCCTCCGCGTCCGTGGCCGCCGTGTCCGTGGCCGCCGTGTCCGTGGCCGCCGTGTCCGTGGCCGCCGTGTCCGTGGCCGCCGTGTCCGTGGCCGTAGCCGCCGGACCCGTCGTGAACGGCAGGAGGAGCCGGGAGGGGTGCTCGGCGTCGCGGTAGATCTTGTGGGTGACGGGGCGGCCCACCGGCAGGTGGAAGGCGTCCGGCGGCAGCAGGGCGTTGTGCTCGTCGGCCGGTGGTTCGGCGTTGGAGAGTTCCACGACCAGCCGGTGACCCGGCAGGAACGTCGCCCCGAACGGGTAGACGCGCAGCACGTACTCCTCGATCCTGCCCGGTTCGACCGGTACCGCGCGGGTGTGCGGGTGGCGGGGGTCGCCCTCCGTGGTGCGCTCCTCGTCGAGTTCGCGGTGCGACGCCTTGAGGTAGGCGGTCGTGATGAGCTGCCGCCTGCCGCCGGGGGCCTCGTCCCACAGGCGCAGGATGAAGTTGGTGTCGGGCTGGTCGATCTCGGCGAACAGGTGTGCCGCGCCCTGGCCGATCATCTCGGTGGGCTCGGTGAACGGCTCGGTGGACCAGCTGAGGATCTCCACCTTGTCGGTGACGGTCAGCGGCGCCTGGTAGAAACCGTCGGGCACCGCGTGCTCGGCGCCCATCGCCTCGGGCTCGAAGGACAGCTTGTGCCGGGGGCGCAGGTAGAGCGGGCGGTGCTCGACGTCCTTCGGCGGCCACTGGGCGCCGGTGACGTACTGCCGGGAGCCCTCGACGTGCACGGTCACCGCCGGCTCGTCCATGATCCCGTTGTCAACGCCCTTCAGCCAGTACTCGTACCAGCGGAACATCTTGTCGTGCTCTTCGACGAAGGGCCGGGACTGCATCGGCGGGTAGGGGCCGATGTCGAGTTTCCTCGGGCCCTTGAGCGCGTGGTAGAGCTCGATGGTGCCGTCCATCGTCCAGCCGCGGCCCTGGTCGATCTGGAGCCAGACCGGGATGCCGATGTCCGGTGCGAGGGTGACCGGGTTGCGCTCCTCGTACCACGGGCCGTCGACCTCGTTCATCACGATGTCGAACCACGCCTCGTGGTTCTTCGGGTAGTTCAGCACGTGGACCAGGTTGGACCAGGCGGCCACGTCCGGGTCCTTCAGGCGTTCGGCGACGCGCTCCTTGATCTCCTCGGGTGAGAAGGTCTCCAGCATGCGGGACTTGACGCCGTCGGTGAAGGCCCAGCCGGAGTCGCCGCCTCGGCCCTCGCGGGCGGCACGCGGCATGAACCACATGACACCGCCGTGGTAGGTGGTCTCGTAGAAGTCGTAGTGGCCGCCGCTGACGAAGATCGCCTTGAGGGACGGCGGACGCTCGGCCGCGGCCAGTACCTGCATCGAGCCGAAGTAGGAGATGCCGATCATGCCGACGTTGCCGTCGCACCAGGGCTGCGCGGCGACCCATTCGATGAAGTCGTACGCGTCCTGGCCGAGCGGGACCCCGCCGGCGTTGTAGTTGCCGATGTGCTCGCCCTCGGAGGCGCCGGAGCCGCGCAGGTCCCCGATGACGTGGACGTACTCCTCCTCGACGACCCGGGCGATGTCACCGGCCTCGATACAGCCGTCCCACATCGGGCTGGGGCGCCGCTGCGGCGGCGTGGTCAGCGCGAGGGCCTGGAGCTCCTTGCCGTAGGGGCTGAGCGCCACGAGTGCCGGGCGCGGCTTGTCGTCGGTGCCGCTGTAGGCGTCGGCCGCCAGCATGACGCCGTCGCGCATCGGCACCCGGAGGTCCTTGCGGACGGCGATGTCCTGCCGGCCTGCCCGGATCGTCTGGAAGTCGGTCATGAGTGCGAAACTCCTGTACTACGAGGTCTGGTCGTGCTGTGTGCGGTAGCCGTGCAGCGAGGTGAAGAACGGCGAGGGTTCCAGCGTGGGATCGCCCCTGTAGCCGAGCTCCTCGGCCACGGGGGCGAACGGCGAGTACGGCGAGCCGGTCTCCCGGAGGCCGGCCGCCAGGCAGGCGCGGGCCGCCGCGCCGACACGGCTCTCGGCGGCGAGGCTCTGGGTGATGGCCTCCCGGGCCTCGGCCGCGTCGAGTCCGACGCCGTAGGGTGTGCCGTCGGCACGGCGGTAGGGGTGGCCGAGGTACAGGTGCCGGGGGCGGATCTCGTCGCGCAGGTAGGTGAGGCCGGCGCGGTAGCCGGCCGGGTCGGTGTAGCCGGGGAAGCCGTTGGCCGCCCCGTGGACCTGGACGGCGTCGCCGGTGAACGCCGCGCGCTGCCCGTCGAGGACATAGGCGACGGAGCCGGGGGTGTGGCCCGGGAGGGAGTGGACCGACACCTCGACGCCGCCGCCGAGGGAGAGGGTCTCGCCGCCCTCGACCAGCAGGGTGGGTTCCATCTCGCCGGAGATGACGGCGTCGGCGGCGGCCCTCACCTTCGCCTCGCCCTCCGGGTCGCCCAGGTACCGGCCCCGCCCGGTGAGGTACTCCTCCACATGGGCGCGGCGGGAGCGGAGCATCGGTGCGTCGGCCTCGTGGATCACCACCCGGGCGCGCCGGCCGGTGAGTTCCCACAGAGCGTGCGCCCCTCCGATGTGGTCGATGTGGCCATGGGTCAGCAGGATCCAGCGCACGTCCTCGATACGGCGGCCGATCGCCTCCAGGGCGGGGGCCATCCCCTCGGCGGGCGAGGAGGCGATCCCCGTGTCCACGACGGCCGGTTCGGGTGCGTCGATGAAGAAGCTGTAGAGGCCGAACCGGCCCCAGGGCGACACCAGGGGGTGGACGTCGGCTGCGTGCGTCATGGCTCTCCTTGCGAACGGGTACGGGCGGCCGGGTCAGCGCCGGCCGAGGAAGTCACGCGTCTCCTCGAAGACCCGGTGGTACTCCGGGATCCGGGAGAAGTGCTGGACGAACCCGTGGCCCGCGCCCGCGTAGCGGCTCACCGTCGCCTCCACTCCGGCCTCCGCCAGCCTGTGGCCGTAGAGTTCGCCCTCGTCCCGCAGGGGGTCGTGCTCCGCGGTGACGATCAGGGCGGGCGGCAGCCCGGTGAGGTCGGCCCGCTTGACCGGGGAGACCAGCGGGTCGGCGGGGTCGGCTCCGCTGTCGGTGTAGAAGGCGTTGAAGGACTTGAGTCCGGCCGTCTCCAGGCCGTAGCCGACGGCGTTCTCCCGCAGCGAGGCGTAGCGGCCGGCGTCGAAGTCCAGGTCGAGGGAGGGGTAGTAGAGCACCTGGTGGGTGATCCGGTGGAAGCCGTCGTCGTGGGCCCTGGCGGCGACCGCCGCGGCGAAGTTGCCGCCGGAGCTGTCACCGGCGACGGCGAGCGTCGTGCCGTCCCAGGCCAGGCCGTTCGCCTCCTCGGCGACCCAGCGCACGACGGCGTAGCAGTCGTCCAGGCCGGCCGGGAAGGCGGCTTCGGGGGCGAGGCGGTAGCCGACGGAGACGACCCTGAGTCCGGTCTCCCGGGCCAGGGAGCGCGCGATGTGGTCGTGTGTCTCCAGGCTGCCGAGGAAGAACGCGCCGCCGTGGAAGTAGACCAGTACGCCGTACGGGCCGGCCTCGGCCGGGGTGTAGATCCGCACGGGCACCTCGCCCGACGCGGTGTGCGCGGTCATGTCCCGGACCGTGTGGAGGGGCAGGCGCTCGCCGAGCGGGGTGAGGTGCGCCTCGTCGCCGGCTCGCATGGCGGCCGGGTCGAGGGGCCCTTCGGGCGGGGCCGGGAGGGAGGCGAGGAACGTGGCGATCTCGGGGTGCAGGGCCATGGTGTCAGCCCCGTGCCGTGACGGCCGCGGGCTTCTGCCCGGGGAAGACGTCGTTGATCTCGTCCTCGGTCCATCCCGAGCGCGAGATGCGCTGCAGCTCGTCGGTGACCGGTTTACGGGTCGCCTGGTAGAGGGCCAGCCCCTCCCGCGGGGTGTCCGCCTGCCGCAGGGCGTCGGCGAGGGCGCCGGCGTCCTCGATGGCCGAGTTCGCGCCCTGGCCCTGGTGGTGCAGCATCGAGTGGGCCGCGTCGCCCACCAGGACGACGGATCCGGAGTGCCAGGTGTCGACCGGGTCGATGTCGTAGACGGCGCGGATGTTCACGGTGTCCATGTCGAGGTTGCGGGTGATCTCCACGAGACGCTCGTCGAAGCCCTCCACCGTCGCCAGGAGGTCCTCCTTGGTGACCTGCGGGGCCCAGGTGCTGTCCGGGCACAGGGCCGTGATGTCGAACGACACGGCGTTGCGGTGGCGCAGCGGGAGCAGGTAGACCTTCGTGCCCCTGCCGATGTACATCCGCAGGTTGTCGTCGACGACCATGCCCTGGGCGTCGTCCACGGAGATGACGGCGCGGTAGGCGTGCTCGCCGGAGAACACCGGGCCCTTGTCGCTGAACAGCTCCTGGCGTACCACCGACTTGATGCCGTCGGCACCGACGACCAGGTCGGCCTCGGCGGTCCTGCCGTCCGCGAAGGTGAGGACGGAGCTCTCGCCCTTGTCCTGGACGGACTCCAGCTTGTGGCCGAGGTGCACCATGCCCTCGGGCAGCACGCCCAGGAGGGCTTCGATGAAGTCACCGCGGTGGATCAGACGGGTGCGGGTCTGCCCGCCGGCGGCCGGCCAGCTCTCCTTCATGATCGGTTCGGCGGTGGCCGTGAGGATCTCGAAGTACTCGCTCGGTGAACTCACCCGCGCGATCGCGTCGAAGATCCCCCACTCCTGGAAGCGGTTCATGGTGGCGGGGCGCAGACCGATACCGGCGCCGACCTCGCGGATCCGGTTCGCCTGCTCGTAGACGTCGACGTCCGCGCCGAGCAGGCTCAGCGCCTTGGCCGCCGCCGCGCCGCCGTATCCCGCCCCGACGACGGCGATCTTCAGGTTCTTCAGGTCCGAGGGATGCATGGTCACTTCTTTTCTGGGCGGGGCGCGTCGTCGCGCCCTGGGGTCCTGGGGGGGGTGGGGCGGTGACCGGCTGCGGTCAGCGCCGGATCGTCAGGAAGGCGGCGGGGTTGTCGACGAAGACGGTCCTGATCGCGGCCTCGTCGAGGCCGGCGGCGCGGAGGTCCGGGATGAGGTCCTCGAAGATGTAGTTCACGGTGTGGCCCTTCACTCCGGGCCAGCCCAGCGGGCTGCAGTTGGCGTCGGCGGAGGCGAGCACCTTGTCCAGGTGGCCCTCGCCGATGAACCGGAGGAAGTGGTCCAGGCGTTCCTTGCGCGGGCGGGCCCAGAACGGCGGGTCCTCCAGCTCGGTCTCGTAGCCGAAGGTGTCGAAGCCGACCCGGCCGCCCTGCTCCGCGATCCAGGTGTCGCGGGTCTTCTCCGCGTTCACGCCGTCGTCGACGTGCCCGAACAGGACGCGGTCGAGAGGCAGTCCCTCCTCGGCGAAGATCGCGACCGCGTTCTCGGCGTCGATGGCGAGATGGGTCAGGACCGGTACGCCGGTGGCCAGGGCGGCGCGGGCGGCGGCGCGGTAGATGCGCTTGTCCAGGTCGGTCATGCGGCCGCCGCGGCTCACGCCGACCTTGATGACGCCGGCGCGGCCACCGGTGCCGCCGATACCGACGGTGATCTCGTGGACGAAGTGCCCGGTCAGGTACTCCACGCTCGCCCGGGCGAAGAACGGGAGGGCGGTGTCGCCGCCGACGAAGCCGGTGGAGGCGATGATGTGGACGCCGGTCTTCTTCGACAGGGACCTGTAGTAGTCCACGTCACGGCCGTTGCAGATGCCGGTCGCGTCGACGAACGTGCCGCCGCCGTACTCGTGGAAGGCGCGCAGTTTCGGGACGGTCTCCTCGTAGCGCTGCTCGGGGGTCTTCCACCACCTGGTGTCCAGCTCGGAACCGGGCATGCCGTATCCGATGTGCTCGTGGACGGCCACCAGGCCGAGTTCCTCGGCCGGGATCGTCCCCAGGACGGTGTTCACTTTCGACACAACGTTCACCTTCAGAAAAATCGGGACTCGGATGTCGTTCGGCGTCGCGCGGTCAGCGCACCGACAGCAGCTCGCGCGGGTTGTCGACGAGGAGGCGCCGGACGTCGCCGTCGCTGACGCCCCGTGCCGTGAGGAGGGGGACGAGAGCCGTCAGGACGTGGCTGTACGGGAGGTCGTTGCCCGGGTGGCCCTGGGCCACGCCGGTCGCGTTGCCGGAGAGCAGGATCCGGTCGCCGAAGCCGGCCTCCACGAGTACGACGACGAGGTCGGCGCGCTCGGCGTCGGTGAGGTGGACCCCGTCCCGGGCGCCGGCGTGGTCGAGGGCGACGTAGGCGCCGAGGCGGGCGGTCTCCAGGGGCGCGCCGGCGGCGACGGCGTCCTTGCGGTCGAGCCCGCCGACGACGACCCGGCCGGCCGGCAGTCCCTCCTCCAGGACGACGCCGAGGTCGTGCAGGGCGTCACCGCCGTAGCGGACGGAGAGCGCGACACCGGTACGGAGGGCGGTCCGGGCCGCACCGCGGAAGAGGCTCTCGTCGGTCGCGGTCATGCCGCCGGCCGTGGCCGCGGTGGCCACCAGGCCGGCGGCCGCGCGGCGCTCCACACGGGGGACCACCATGCCCTCGGTGATCTCCTGGGTGAAGAGGCCGGCGAACCTGTCGGCGGGCCAGGGCGTCGGCGGGTTGGTCTGAGGGGTCAGGAAGTAGCCGCCGAGCAGCTCCTCGGGCCCCTGTCCCGTCGAGGCGACGATGTGCACGCCGGTCGTGCGGGAGAGGGCCTCGTACAGCGGGAGGTCCCTGCCGTGGAACATGCCGGTGCTGTCGACGACCGTGCCGCCGCCGTGGGCGCGGAAGTCCCTCAGCTTCGCGGCCAGGGTCTCGAAGATCCCGGCGCGGTCGAGGGTGATGTCGAAGGCGTGTTCCGCGCCCGGCAGTACCGACAGCAGCGCCTCGTGGACGGAGACGACGCCCAGTTCCTCGGCCGGCACCGGGCCCAGGACGGTGTTCACGGTCTTGCTCTTGACGCTCATGCCTGCCTCATGTGTCCGGGGTGGGTGCGCTGCACCCTGTGGCTGCGGTCACCGTAGCCATTTGCTTTACACGGCGTCAATGAAATGAACATCAAGAAAAAATAATGCACTGGAGGCCAGGCGTCCTTGGGTGCCGCCGCCCCCTCGTCCTGTCGTTGCGCCGTTCCGCTGTTCCGCCGCCCCCTCGGTCCGCGGCCCCGCCGAGCGCGGGTCACCCGCGGCCCCGGCATCCGGACGCGCGGCAGGCGGCACCCGTCGCACAGGGGCCGGTCGTCCCGTGCGGAAGCGTCCGGCCCGTCTCGTTCCGTACCCTGGCGCTATGCGCATGCGTCCCACACTGAGCTGGACTCCCCCCGGGGACCTGCCCCCGGGCACCACGGATCTGGAACCGGTCGCCGACGCGCTGGGCCGCGGCGGCGTGCTGGTGCTCAGCGGGGCGGGCCTCTCCACGGAGTCGGGCATCCCCGACTACCGGGGTGAGGGCGGGAGCCTGAGCCGGCACACACCGATGACCTACCAGGACTTCACCGCCGACGCCCTGGCCCGGCGCCGGTACTGGGCGCGCAGCCACCTCGGCTGGCGTACCTTCGGCCGCGCCCGCCCCAACGCGGGGCACCGGGCCGTGGCCGCGTTCGGGGAGCACGGCCTGCTCTCGGGTGTGATCACCCAGAACGTCGACGGTCTGCACCAGGCCGCGGGCAGCGAGGGCGTCGTGGACCTCCACGGGAGCCTGGACCGGGTCGTGTGCCTGTCCTGCGGCGACGTCAGCCGGCGCCGCGACCTCGCCCGGCGGCTGGAGCAGGCCAACCCGGGCTTCGCCCCGGTGGCCGCGGGGATCAACCCGGACGGCGACGCCGACCTCACCGACGAGCAGGTCGGGGATTTCCGCGTGGTGCCCTGCACGGTCTGCGGCGGCGTCCTCAAACCGGATGTGGTGTTCTTCGGCGAGGCCGTTCCCCCGCCGCGGGTCGAGCACTGCCGCAGGCTGGTCCGTGAGGCCGCTTCCCTGCTGGTCCTGGGCTCCTCGCTGACGGTGATGTCCGGGCTCCGGTTCGTCCGCCAGGCGGCCGGGGCGGGGAAGCCGGTGCTGATCGTCAACCAGGACCCGACCCGGGGCGACGGGCACGCACTCGCCCGGGTCGCCCTCCCGCTGGGAAGCGCCCTCACCACCGTGGCCGGCCGGCTGGGCGTCCCCGTCGCCCCGGGGACGGCGGGGGCCGGGTGAGCCGGTGGCGAGCCGGCCGCACCGGAGCGGGCCGGCGCCGAGCATCACCATCGACAGGCCGTGCGGCCGCATGGCGTCCTTCCCGGAGCCGATGCGCGGGCCGGTCACCAGGGCGGGGGCGAGGCCCGACGCCCCGCACGCGATCTCCACGACGAGACCCCTGGCGAAGCCCGGGGCACCGAGTGAGTCCGCGATCCACCCGCCGGGCCCCACACCCGGTGCGCGACGGGGACGTACACGAGCAGGGCCCACAGCACAGGCCCCCTGGTGCCTCCGGCACGTTTCATCGCGTGAAGCCGACCGGGACCTCACCGGGAACGGGCGCGCGGCCTGTGCCGCCCCGTCCGGAGCGGCGGACGGGGCGGCGGACGGGGCGGCACAGGCGCGGGAAGGTGCGAAGAGGAACGGCGGGGATGCGGGAAGGGACTACGGCGTCACCCTGTCGCCGCCGAAGGTCACGACGAGGGAGCCGTCCTCGGCGAAGGACCAGTCCATCGCACCCGGGTACGCGGAGCAGGCCGGACCGTTCGAGCCGGTCCAGAACTGATTGGAGCCGTCCGCGTCGCCCACGGTCTTGTCGTTGGACCCGTCGTCGTCCCGGCACGAGACATTGCCGCGGAAGACCGAAGTTCCCTTGTCGAAGGAGAAGTTGCGCTCGGCGTTGTCGATGCTGACGTTGTCCGACACCGCCATCGAGCCCGGGTTGCTGTTGTAGGTGAACCCGTGATGGCCGTTGCCGTAGGCGATGTTGCGCCGGACGATGTGGTCGACCTCGATGCCGTCGCCGCCCAGCTTGTAGCCGTTGCGGTCGCCGTCCTCGTTCACGGTCCCGTCGGAAAGGGTGCCGTTGGCGTAGGAGAGGGAGTCCTCGATGGTCACCGGGCCGATGGGGCCGGTCTCCGACTTGGTGTAGAGGTCCCAGCCGTCGTCGATGTTGTTGTGGGACACCGTGTAGCGGAAGACGTTCCCCGGGCCGGAGGTGAGCTTCGAGGCGAAGCCGTCGGCGTCCTCCCCGTCGGAGTCGGCGTTGTCGTGGGACTCCGAGCTGAGGATGAGGTTGCCGGCCGGCCACTCGTCCTTCGGGGTGTCGGAGGCGATCCGCGAGATCTGCAGGCCCGAGTCGTGGTTGAAGCGCGTCACGACCCGTTCGATGACGTTGTCACTGCCACCGACGAAGATCCCGTTGTCCCCCGCGTGTTCGACGACGATGCCGTTGACGTGCCAGTACGTTCCGTTCACGGCCAGCCCCCGGTTGGCCGGGTCCTCCGCCATCTTCGAGAAGTCGAGGACCGGGGTCTCGCCGGGGTAGGCGGACAGCGTCGTACGGGCGCCCGGCGTACCGTCGTTGCCCGGCGGGATGGTGACCGTCTCGGAGTAGGAGTACGTCCCGCCGCGGAGATAGATCGTCCCGCCGGACGGGACGCGGCTGATGGCCGAGGCCAGCGTCGTCGGGTCGGACTGCGTCCCCGCCGCGCCGTCACCGCCGTCCGGGGCCACGTACAGGGCATCGGCTGCCGTCCGCACCGAGTCGGCCGCCGCGCGCGTCCCGGTTCCGTGGGGGGAGGACGCGGCCTGGGCCATGGGGCCGGACAGGGCGATGAGCGTGCCGGCCAGCAGGCCGGCGCACGCGAGGGCGGGCTTGGTCTTCTGCATCGTTCGTCTCCAGGTCGGGTTGGTCCGTCTGACCAGTGGGGGGCGGAGGGGCGAATCCAGGAACTGGCCGGCGCCCTGGCCCGGTCGGGCCCGGGAGCGTCCCGCTGCACGTCCGTGTCCGCGCGAGGGGTCCGGTCCTTCCTGCCGCGGCTCCGATGTGACCGCCCGTCTGGTCCAGTCCCTGAACAGACGGCGCGGCTGAATACCTCACCGGATGGGGGGCAAGCGCTTTCTGGTACCCGTTCAGGACAGTAAGTGTATGACGCGAGCACGTCAATAGACGTGTACGTGACCAACATTCATGAATCTGAACAGTTGCCGATCCCATCGGCTTCGGTGGACCCTGCGATCCCGACCGCCGGTTCAGACCCTGGACCCGAACAGCCCCGCCGGGGCCCTCCTCGCGGCAGAGGCGTTGACGGCGGCATGCGCGGAACCCATGGCGGCACGTGGTACGCCTCCTTCACCGCAGGGGGCGCGGGCGGCGCCCGGCCGATCAGGCCGTACGTCCTGGAGTGCGCCGCCGGAAATCCGGTCACGGGCACCTGGAGGGAGAAGGGCCGTATCGCGCTGCCGTTCGATACCTGCCTCCCTGGACGCGACGGCCTTCGTCGTGAACGGCACCCGCTACCTCGTCCGGGCGCAGAACGGCCCGGCCACCGGCCCCGGCACGAACCCCCGCACGGCGCGGATGTCCGGTCCGTGGGCCGTCACGGGCAGACCGGTCATGCCCGGCCGGCCACCTCGTGGGGGTCGCCGGAGGCCGGACGGTCGACGAGGACCCGGCGGTGGTCCGGCGGAACGGGAGGGGCTTCATGGCCTTCTCGGCCGGTGCCACCGACTCCACATCGCGGGAGGCCGTGGGGGGAGGCGGTCCATGCCCCTCGCCCCGCCTTCCCCGCAGGAGCGACTGGTAGCGTCGGGCCGCGTGAACGACACCGTATACGTGGGCAACGCGGGCAAGGACGCGGCTCTGGACCGGGGTTGGCTCCTCGGACACTTCAAGGACGCCGGCGACCCACGCCACAGCGAGGACGTCGAGATCAAATGGGGCGTCCATCCTCGTGGCGACGAGCGGGCGCGGTGGGTGCACGGCGAGAAACGCACAGCCCTCCTGGTTCTCATCAGCGGCCGTTTCCGGGTCGAGTTCCCCGGCCGCAGCGTTCTTCTGGAGGAACAGGGTGACTACGTCGTGTGGGGGCACGGGGTCGACCACTCGTGGTTCGCGGAGGACGATTCGGTGCTGCTGACCGTCCGATGGCCGTCCGTGCCCGGTTACGCGGTCCCGGTGGAGGAGCAGTTCGGGCCGCAGGGCCGACAGCGGCCCGGACTGTGACGGACCGCGGGCCACGGGCCACGGGCCACGGGCCACGGGCCACGGGCCACGGGTCACGGGTCACGGGTCACGGAGAAAGCCGCATCCGGTCACGGCGTCCGGTGCTCACCGGGCAGACAGCGTCTTCGAGGTGGCGGGAACCGGTCTGGGACCGGCGAACCAGGCGCGGGACAGCCCTCAGGGCTCGTCCGACGGATCATGGACCGGGCCAGGGCCGGACCGAGGTCAGGGCCGGCCGGCGCCCTGATTCGTGTTGACCGCTCCCGGCAGGCAGTGCTGGAGTCGGCACGTGGACAGCATCCCCGCCAACCGGCGTCTCTGGAACAAGATCAGCAAGACCTACCAGCACGAACACGACCCGCAGATAGGCGCCGCGCCCCGGCTGTGGGGCATGTACTCCATCCCCGACGCGCACCTGCGCGCCCTGGGCGACGTCACCGGCAAGCGCGTCCTCGAACTCGGCTGCGGCGCCGGCCAGTGGTCCAGGGCGCTCGCCGCCGAGGGCGCCGCCGTGGTCGGGCTCGACCTGTCCGAAGCCCAGCTCACGGCAGCAGCCCGCGCGAGGGGAGCGGCCCGCTACCCGCTGGTGCAAGGCGCCGCCGAGCAACTGCCCTTCGCCACCGGCAGCTTCGACCTGGTGTTCTGCGACTTCGGCGGGCTCAGCTGGGCGCCCCCGCACCTGGCCGTCCCGCAGGCCGCACGCGTCCTGCGCCGAGGCGGGCGCCTGGTGTTCAACGTCGCCAGCCCGTGGTTCGAAGCCTGTTACGACGAAGCCGCCGGCCGCGTGACCACGTCGCTGCAGAAGGACTACTTCGGGCTGGACTCCATCGCCGAAGGCGACGGCGCGACCAGCTACCAGCTCACCTACGGCGACTGGGTCAAGGTCCTGTGCAGCGCGGGCCTCGTCATCGACGACCTCATCGAGCCGCGGCCTGAACGCGGAACACCCAACGGCTACAACGAAACCGACCCGCCTGACTGGGCGCACCGCTGGCCGGCGGAACTGCTCTGGGTGACTCACAAGCCGTAGGTTCCGCCGCGCCGAGACGTGAAGGCGTCCTCTCGCCGGAGTGCGGCCTCGGACACCGGGGTCACGGGGTTCTGCCCCCGGATCCCGGACACGGGTTACGCGGCCGGCGCCGGCGTGGTCGGCTCCGGTGCAAAGGCCGTCCCGTAGGCGATCGGGCCGCGGTGTCCGAGGCGGGAGTGACGGCGTCTTGCGGTAGCGGTTCAGCCGGTGGAGCGCGTCGGGTCGACGCGGCCACATCCCGCGCCCGCGCTCCGGTGACGGACCGAACCTTCCTCCGCCGGAACGCTGTTGGAACCTCGGCATCAGCATCGATGTCAGTGGCTCCTCGTAACGTCTGTGGCATGACGCGCACCGCACACACCTTCGCCTACGCAGGGTCCTCCGTGTTGACGGGCTCCGGCGCCGGCCGCAGCCTCGGCCTGGAGACCGCGGGCGGCTTGTCCCCGGCCGGTGCCGAGGTCCACCCGCGCTTCTTCGCCGGCTTCCTGAGCGAGCCCCGGGCCGCCGCGCGCGGCCTGCTGGCCGTCGCCGACGTGGCCGCCTCACACTACTTCCGGCAGGTCCGACGGGCGTCCCTCGACCCCGTGGTCACGGCCAACGGCGACAGGTTGCGCTTCGAGTCCTTCTCCGGATGCTGCGGGGTCCACGCCCGCCTGGACGTCCTGCCCGAAGGCCTCCGCGGGGCCGACACCGGCCACGGCACCACCAACGTCGATGTCAACAACCCGCTGCGCGACGCGCTGTCGCGGCTCACCGACGGCGACCCGCTGCATCTGCGGATCGGCCCCGACGAACTCGCGGTGACCACCCTCGACGGGCCGGTCGTCGAGAAGAAGGTGCCACTGCCCGAGCGCTGGCTGCGCGGCTTCGCCGAATCCCAGGCCATCACCACCGGCTTCGACCTCCGTGCGGAGCTGGCCTCCACCGAAGCCGTCCGGTTCCTGCGCTCCCTCCCGCGCGGCACCGCCGCCGGCAGCGGCCCGCTGTGGGTGGTCCCCGCGGGCCGGACCCTGCGTCCCACCACCCGTCCGGTACCAGGAGCGGTGTGCCTGCCCGGCCCCGAACGCCTCGCCGCCTTCCAGCGCGTACTGCGCCAGGCCACCGCCCTGCGTGTGTACGGGCCCGTACCCGACGGCGCCGTGCCCACCGCCTCCGCCTGGGAGATCGCCCTGCCCGGCATGAGGCTCACCCTCACCCTGTCCCCGGAAGCCGGCCGCGGGTTCTCCGGTGAGGGGAGCGTGCTGGAGGCCCTCGCCATGGACACGGCGGCAGCGGACGCCGACCTGGTGTCCGTCCTGCTCGCCTGGGAACCGCGTATCGACCCCTTCGACCTTGCCGAGCAGTCGGGCCTCCCCGTCGAGCGGGTCCGGGCCGCCCTCGCCCGCCTGGGCACGGCCGGCCAGGTCGGATACGACCTCGCCGAGGCCGCGTACTTCCACCGCGAACTGCCCTACGACGCCCGGCGCGCCGAGCGCCACAACCCACGGCTCACAGCCGCCCGTGCCCTGCTGGCGGAAGGCGCCGTCGCCTTCGACGGCCCGGCCACCGCGCAGGTGGCCTCCGGCGAACGCCGTTACCTGGTCCGGGAGTCCGGCGGCGCCCTCAGCTGCACCTGCCAGTGGTGGGCCGACCACCGCGGCCGCCGCGGCCCCTGCAAACACACCCTGGCCACCCGCATGGCCCGCCGCGCCGCCGCGGCCACCACCGCCACCGGAGACGCACGATGACCAGCCCGCTCGACGTCCTCACCGCCGTCCGCGCCGGAGACACCGGCCGGCTGCCCGCCCTGCTGGCGCCGCTGGACCGTGGCCTGCGGCGTGATCTGCTGGCCGGGCTGAAAAAGCTGCGCGCCGAACTTCGGGCCTCCGGCTGGGACCGCTGGGAGGAGCGCGACCTGGTGAGCCCCGCCCTGCTCGTCGCCGGCGCCGCCTGCCAGACCGGCGCGGCCGCGGCGGCCTCCTGGATAGGAGGCCGCGACATGCGCCGCCGGCGGCAGCCCCCCGTCCGCGAGCTCATCGAGGTACTCGCGGACCGTGCCCCCCGGTGGCTCGGCGACCTCGCCCACCGGCTCGCGGACCGCCCCTCCACCTCCGAGGAGGACTACCCGCTCATCCTCGGACTTGTCCGACGGACCGGCTGCCCCATGCCCACCAGCGACGGCTGTGTCGAAGGCTGGGCGACGGCCGCATGGTCCGGACGGGGCAAGCTCATCGACGTGCTGCGCCGCGACCCGCACCTCACCGCGTTCGTCCCCCGCCTGTTCGAGACGCCTGAACCGGTCACCACCCTTACCTGGCCCAGCGAGCCGGACGGGCACCGTCACTGGCCCGGCGCGCTGGCCGGCCTCGCCGCCGAGGGCCTGCTCGACCGCGCCGCGCTCCTCGACGCCTGCACCGCCCGCCTGCTGCGCGGCGGCGCGGCCCTCCATCTGAAGCCGTACCGGTCCGTCCTGGAAGCCCTGCGCCCGACCGCGGAGGAGGAGCGGGAGCGGACCGCCGACTGGATCGCGCTCACCTCCGACGCGCCGTCCCCCGTCGCCGGGCACGCACAGCAGGTGCTGGCCCGCCTCGCCGAAGCCGGCCACGTCTCCCCCGCACGGCTGGCGGAGATGTCCGCCGCCGTGTTCTTCCGCCCCGAGAAGAAACTCCTGCGGGCCCAGTTGGTGCTGCTCGGCAGGGTGCTCGCCCGTGACCCGGCCGCCGCGCCCGAACTGCTGCCGGTGCTCGGCGAAGCCTTCGGCCACACGGACACCGATGTCCAGGAGCGGGCCCTGAAACTGGCCGCCGCACACCTCGGTGACGACGGGGCCCTGCGCGCCGGGCTCGCCGGCCGCGCCCGCCTGCTCAGCCCCGTACACCGCGCGCGGGCCGTGGCCCTCTTCGGCACGGACGCGGTCCCCGGGGAGGACACCGGCCCGTACCGGGAGATCCTGCCGCCGCCCCCGCTGCCCGCACCGCTCGCTCCGTCCCCGGAGTCGGTCGAGGAGACCGTGGTGCTCGTCGCGGCCGTCATCAACTCCCGCACCGAGCCCGTCGAGGAGTTCGAACGCGCCCTTGACGCCTTGGTCCGCCACGCCCACCGGGACCGGGCCGCCCTGGCGGCGGCTCTGCGGCCCGCCCTGGCGGACCGCTACTGGCTCGACCCGGCACGCCGCCGCCACTACACCCACGAGCTGCCGGGCCTGGAGCATGTGGCCGCCGCCGTCCTGGATGCCCGGCCGTCCGGGCCGAGGCCGCAGGCGCTGGTCAGCTGGCGCAGCGACTGCCATCACAGCGACGCCTTCGCCGCCCGCCACGCCCGGGTGGCCGAGGCCGCCTGCGCCATCACCGCCAGTACCGGCCCGCTCCCCTTCCTGCTCGCCACCCCCACCTTCACCAACGGGACCCTGGACCCGCATGCCCTTGTCGCCCGGCTCGCCGAATACGCCCGTCTCGGTGCCGTCCCCGGCCCGGTCGACTTCGCGCAGGCTCTGCTCCGGGTCCGCCGCGACACGTCCGCCCTGCCGCAAGCGGACGCCCTGGGCACGCCGGAGGGCCGGCGGCTGGCTGCCTGGCTCGGCGGGGCCGGACGGCCCGCGACCGTCACCCGCCGCACCTCTCCGGCCGGCCGCCACCGCCACGGCGGCGACCCCGGCCGCCATGTCCTCGACACCGGCGAACGCGCCGTAGTCGTGGAAGAGTTCCCCGCCGCGTTCCGTGAGCTCGGAAAGGCGCGGAAGGCGGCCGGCCGCTGCTGGGACGGAGAGGACCCCGAGACCCTGATCGCACTGCTGCCCGAGGACCGCGACACCCTGGCCGCCTGGTCGCTGCCGGGCGTCACCTCCTGCGCCCTCGACGACGAGCGCGGTGGCACCGGCATCCTGCCCGGACTCGCCTCCTCGGGCCCCGCCGGGCCTGCCGGACCCGCTCTCCACCTCGCGGTAGCCACCGGTCTCGGCTCCCGGCACGCCGAGGACCGGCTCCGGTCGGTCGACGCGCTGCTCGTCCTCGCGAGCCGCGGCGAGCTGGACCCCGTACGTCTTGGAGCGGACCTCGCCGGTCTGCTGGAGCTGGGCACGCTCAAGCCCGGCCGGCTCGCCGACGCACTGCGTACCGCAGCCGTGTCCGGTGCCTACGCCACGATCTGGGCCGTCCTTTCCGGAGCCCTGCCCGCCCTGTTCACCGGCTCCGCGGATCCGCGCGGTGCGGGGGAACTGCTGGAGACCGCCGCCGAGTGCGCCGAGAAGTCCCGGGCCGTGGCGGAGCCGCCCGCGGGACTCGACGCCACCGCGGCGCGCCCCGGCCGCTCCCGGCTGGTCGCCCAGGCGGCCCGTCTGCGTGATGCCCTGCACCGCAATCGAGAGGCGGCGGCCGTGACCGCGGGGTGAGGTGGGATGACCGGGCGGGGAGTGTGCGGGCGGGCCGGCCCCTGCTCCGGTCCGCGGCCCCGCGCGTGGGGCGCCCGGGCCGGTCACGAGCCGCAGCAGCCGCCCGCCGGGGCCTGTCCGGCAGCATCCCCGACCGCTGCGGGGGCGGCGAGCCGGACGGACTGCGGCGCGGGGGCGCAGCAGCCGCCGCCGTCGGCCTCCTGGGTACCGGGGGCGTCGAACAGGCCGGCGCCGCCGCAGACACCGGTCTCGGGGAGGGTGAGTTCCACGCGGTCGGCGGATTCGAGGTCGCCGGCGATCGCGGCGGCGACGGAACGGACCTGCTCGTAGCCGGTCATCGCCAGGAAGGTCGGGGCGCGGCCGTAGGACTTCGTCCCGACCAGGTAGAAGCCGGGCTCGGGGTGGGAGAGTTCGCGGTGGCCGTGGGGGTAAACGGTGCCGCAGGAGTGCTGGTTGGGGTCGATCAGGGGGGCCAGTGCGACGGGCGCCTGGAGGCGTTCGTCGAGGCCCAGGCGCAGTTCGCCGAGGAAGGACAGGTCGGGGCGGAAGCCGGTCAGGACGACCACCTCGTCGGCTGCCTCCAGGCGGCGCCCGTCCTCACCGACCAGGACCGGGCGGCCGTCGGCGTCGCGGTCGATCGCCTCGGTACGGAAACCGGTGACCGCGTCCGCGTGACCGTTCTCGACGGCGGCCTTCGCTGCCAGGCCCAGGGCGCCGCGTGCGGGGAGCTGATCGGCTTCGCCGCCGCCGAAGGTGGAACCGACGATGCCCCGGCGCAGGATCCACAGCGTCTTCGTCCCCGCGCCGTCGTCGGCCCTGGCGAGGCCGGCCAGGGAGGCGAGGGCGGTGAAGGCGGAGGCGCCGGAGCCGATGACGGCGGTGCGCTTGCCTGCGTACCGGGCGCGGACGGCGGGGTCCTTCAGGTCCGGGACACGGTAGGTGATCTTCCCGGCGGCGGCCTTCTCGCCGAGGGCGGGCAGTCCGTCGCCGCCGGCCGGGGACGGTGTGGCCCAGGTGCCGGAGGCGTCGATGACGGCGCGGGCGGGGCTCCGTTCCTCATGTCCGTCGGCGTGGACGATGTGCACGACGAAGGGCTGCTGTTCGCGGCCGGCGTCGACGACCCGGTCCCGGCCGGCGCGTGAGACGCCGGTGACGGTGGCTCCGAAGCGGATACGGTCGCCGAGGGCGTCGGCCAGCGGTTGCAGGTAGAGCTCGCTCCAGTCACCGCCGGAGGGGTAGGCGGCCGGGTCGGGGGGTGTCCATCCGGTCGGGGTGAGGAGTTTCTCTGCGGCCGGGTCGACGACCTCGTTCCAGGTGGAGAACAGGCGTACATGTGCCCAGTCGCGTACCGCGGTGCCGGCGGTGGGTCCGGCTTCCAGGACCAGGGGCTCGATGCCCCGGTCGAGCAGGTGGGCCGCGGCGGCCAGGCCGATGGGGCCGGCCCCGATCACGACGACGGGCAGCTCGGTGGTGGCGGGCGCGTTCACGACGGCTCCTCATGTGTTTCGACATCTGTCGATGGGGTGTGTGGTCCAGCATCACACTTGCATTGACGAGCGTCAACATAGACATCTATCGAAACTGAAGGGCGCACAAACAGAGGGAGTACGCCGGCATCGCGGGACCGAGGACGGCCGGACCGGGCCCGCCCCACCCGCGTTCCGCCACACCGGGAGCGACGGCAGCCGCCGGTGCGGGTGGCGCCCCTCCGACCGCTCCTCGCACCCTCGGCCGGCCTCCCCACACTGGATCGACATGTGTCAACATAGATGCATGTCGAACGCGAAGGCGCTGCCGCCGCTCGAATCCGCCGGCACCCGGGGGGCGGTTCCGTGCTGCCCGCCACTGACCGAGCGTCCGATGACCGCCGAGGAGGCCGGGAGCGCCGCGCGGATGTTCAAGGCGCTCGGTGATCCGGTGCGCCTGCGGCTGTTCTCCGCCGTGGCCTCGCACGAGGGCGGGGAGGCGTGCGTGTGCGACATCTCCGATGTCGGTGTCTCCCAGCCGACCGTCTCCCATCACCTGAAGAAGCTGAAGGAGGCCGGGCTGCTGACTTCCGAACGGCGCGGCACCTGGGTGTACTACCGGGTCGAGCCGTCGGTGCTCGCCGCGATGGGCAGCCTGCTGGGTCCGCCCTCCGTGGCCTGAGGACCGTGAGGGAGCGGGGTGAGCGGCGAGCCCTCGGCGCGGACGGGACAGGACCGGCCCGGGGCGGGACCTCGCGAGCAGGGCCTCGGGCCGGGACGTGTACGCGGGTACGGACGGGCACTCCGTCCACGCCCGCCCCATGGCCCGCGACCGCGGGACCGCGGCCACACCGCTCGACCACCCGCCGGCCCCCCGGAGCGGCGGCGGCCCGGCCGTTCCGTCCACTCAGGGGTCTCCCCCGGGAACACCGCCGGCTCCCCCTCCCGCCAGTCCACCCGCTCCCGCGCCACCGGCACGCGAAGGCGCGCCGGCCGCCCTCGCGGCCGCCCGGTGCGATGACGTCCTCGCCGGGCGCCGCGGCCCCGCCGCCCGGCCCGCGGAAGAAGGGCGGCCCCGCAGGAGAAAAGGCGGCCCCGCCGCCGGACGTCCGACCCGGTCAGGGACGGGCCGGGGCGTCCTCGGGCAGGCGGGCACGCAGCGTGGCTGCGAAGTCCTCGGCGCGGGAGAGCTGAACACGCAGCTTCTCCACCTGCTCCGCCGCGCTCCGCTCGTATGCGCGCACACGTTCCAGCAGGGCTTCACGCTCCCCGGCGTCCAGCTCCGTGTGGCCGTCGAGGCGGTCGGTGACGTCCAGCAGGTCGCGCATCTGGTCCAGGGTGAAGCCGAGCGGTTTCATCCGGCGGATGACCATGAGGCGCGCGACGTCGTTCTCGGTGTAGAGGCGGAAGCCGCCCTGGGAACGGGCGGAGGGGATGACGAGGCCGGCCTCCTCGTAGTGCCGGATGGTGCGCAGGGACAGCTCCGTCCGCGCGGCGACCTCGCCGATCTGCATGTGCTTGTCGTCCACGCCCGTGCTCCTGGCCCTTCTCGTCATGGTGGGCCGTGTACCGCACGGCCCCACCGACCTCTACCCTAACGTTAGGGTAGAGTCTATGGCGGCGAGTGCGGCCCGGCCGTCTTGCCCCCGCCGTTCCGGGGACGATGGCGATCCCGGCGAAGACCCCGATTCTTGCAGGAGAGAAGCGTGCGCGAGCCCATGACGCCGATCGCCGCCGCCTGCCCGCCGTGACCCTTCGCCCCTGGACGTGAGCTGCCCGGCCCGCGCGCCCGCGCCTCCGTCCCGTGTTCCTCCCCTTTCCGGCTTCCGGCCCGCCCCGCGGGCCGCCCGCGGGGTGCCGGCCCGGCTCTCGCGCGTCCTTCCCGCACGCCCCGGTCCACCGGTGGGCTGTGCCTGAGCACGACAGGTACACATCTCCTTGTCCTCTACCGCTGTGACTCCCTCCGCGCGCCTGCGCGGCCTGCGCCCCGACTGGCTGAACGACCCCAAGGTCTGGCGCACCGAGATCCTGGCAGGCCTGGTCGTGGCCCTGGCTCTGGTCCCGGAGGCCATCTCGTTCTCGATCATCGTCGGTGTCGACCCGGCGATCGGCCTGTTCGCCTCCTTCACCATGGCCGTCACCATCTCGGTCGTCGGCGGCCGCCGCGCGATGATCTCCGCCGCCACCGGCGCGGTCGCGCTCGTCATCGCGCCCGTGAACCGTGAACACGGCCTGGGCTATCTGATCGCGACCGTCATCCTGGCCGGCGTCTTCCAGGTGATCCTCGGCGCGGTGGGCGTGGCCAAGCTGCTGCGGTTCGTACCCCGCTCGGTGATGACCGGCTTCGTCAACGCCCTCGCCATCATGGTCTTCATGGCACAGGTACCGGAGATGCACGACGTGCCCTGGCCGGTCTACCCGCTGCTCGCCGGCGGCCTGGCGCTGATGGTGTTCTTCCCGAAGATCACCAGGGTGGTCCCGGCCCCCCTGGTCTCCATCGTCGTCCTGACCGTGATCACGGTCGCCGCCGGGATCGCCGTGCCCACCGTCGGCGACAAGGGCGAACTGCCCTCCTCCCTGCCGGTGCCCGGCCTGCCCGACGTGCCCTTCACCCTGGACACGCTGACGACGATCGCCCCCTACGCGCTCGCGATGGCGCTGGTCGGCCTGATGGAGTCGCTGATGACCGCCAAGCTGGTCGACGACATCACCGACACCCGCTCCTCCAAGACCCGCGAGTCCATCGGGCAGGGAGTGGCGAACATCGTCACCGGCTTCTTCGGCGGCATGGGCGGCTGCGCCGTGATCGGACAGACGATGATCAACGTGAAGGTCTCCGGCGCCCGCACCCGCCTCTCCACGTTCCTCGCCGGCGCCTTCCTGATGGTGCTGTGCGTCGTCTTCGGTCCCGTGGTCTCCGACATCCCCATGGCCGCCCTGGTCGCCGTCATGGTCATGGTCGCCTTCGGGACCTTCGACTGGCACTCCGTCGCCCCGAAGACGCTCCGGCGGATGCCCGCGGGAGAGACCACCGTCATGGCCGTCACCGTGGTCACCGTGATCGCCACCGAGAACCTCGCCATCGGCGTCGTCGTGGGAACCGTCACCGCCATGGTCATCTTCGCCAGGCGCGTCGCCCACCTCGCCGACGTCACCGCCGTCACCGACCCCGACGGCACCACGGCCGTCTACTCCGTGACCGGCGAGCTGTTCTTCGCCTCCTCCAACGACCTCGTCGGCCGGTTCGACTACGCGGGCGACCCGGACAGGATCGTCATCGACCTGTCGGCCGCGCATGTCTGGGACGCCTCCTCCGTCGCGGCTCTGGACGCCATCGGGACGAAGTACGCCCAGCGGGGCAAGACCGTCGAGATCACCGGTCTGAACGCCCCCAGCGCCCGGCTGCACGGCAGACTCAGCGGCGGACTCACAGCCGGGCACTGACCCCCGGTGCCCCTGCCGGGCCGGTGCCCGCCTGCTGAGGCGGGCGCCGGCCCCGCCGCGTCCGCATGCCGCGTCACGGAGCCGTCGCCACCGCACCGGCGGTGAACTTCCTCCGCCAGGCGAGCGCGACGTGTACCAGACCGATCAGCACCGGGACTTCGATGAGGGGCCCGACGACACCGGACAGCGCCTGGCCGGAGGTGACGCCGAAGGTAGCGATCGCGACCGCGATGGCCAGTTCGAAGTTGTTGCCCGCCGCGGTGAAGGCGAGGGTCGCCGTACGGTCGTAGGCCAGCCCCAGGCCCTTGCCCAGGAGGAACGTACCGAAGAACATGATCGCGAAGTACGCCAGCAGCGGCAGCGCGATCCGGGCGACATCCAGAGGCCGGGAGGTGATGGCCTTCCCCTGCAGGGCGAAGAGGACGACGATCGTGAACAGCAGCCCGTACAGGGCCCACGGGCCGATCTTCGGCAGGAACTTCACCTCGTAGCTCTCGCGGCCCGTCCTCCGTTCGCCGATACGGCGGGTGAGGAAGCCGGCCAGCAGCGGGACGCCGAGGAAGACGGCGACGTTCAGGGCGATGTGCCCGACGGGGACGTCCAGGCCCTGGCCGTCGCCGAGGTTCATCCAGCGCGGCAGCAGGTCGAGGTAGAACCAGCCCAGCAGGCCGAACGCCAGGACCTGGAACACCGAGTTCAGGGCGACGAGGACAGCGGCGGCCTCACGGTCGCCGCAGGCGAGGTCGTTCCAGATGATGACCATGGCGATGCAGCGGGCCAGGCCGACGATGATCAGTCCGGTGCGGTACTCGGGCAGGTCCGGCAGGAAGATCCACGCCAGGGCGAACATGACCGCCGGGCCGGCGATCCAGTTGACGATCAGCGAGGAGGCCATCAGCTTCTTGTCGCCGGTCACGCGGTCGAGCCTGTCGTAGCGGACCTTCGCCAGCACCGGGTACATCATCACCAGCAGGCCGAGCGCGATCGGCAGGGAGATCCCCCCGACCTCGATCTTCGCGAGGGCATCGTTCATGCCCGGGACCAGGCGGCCCAGGCCCAGGCCGACGGCCATGGCGAGCAGGATCCACACCGCGAGGTAGCGGTCGAGGGTGGACAGCTTCCTGACGATCGAGCCGTCCCGGGCGGCCGTGGCGGCGGCGGTGGGATCGACGGAGGTCACGGACAGGCCCTCTTGTTCCCGGCAGCGGTGCGGGCGGAGGCCGCCAGCGCGGCGAACTGCCCGGACAGGCCGGCCAGGACCTCGGGCTTGAGCCGGTAGTAGGTGAAACGGCCGCACGGCTCGGTCTCCACCACACCGGCCTCGCGCAGCACCTTCATGTGGTTGGACAGGTTGGTCTGCTTGGCTCCGGTCTCCTCGACCAGGTGCGTCGTGCAGAGCGTCTCGCGCGCCAGCAGGGTCACGATCTTCAGGCGGAGCGGATCGCCCAGCACCCGGATCACATCAGGATCGACTGAAGTCAGCATGTGCTGATACTTTCACATCACCAACCGCTGACACCAGCGCGAGCTGAAGACACCGGCGGCCGGATTCCGCCGTGCGACGAAGGAGAACGACCACCATGGCCGACAAGCCGTCCGTCCTGTTCGTCTGCGTCCACAACGCCGGCCGCTCCCAGATGGCCGCCGCATGGCTGACACACCTGGCCGAAGGCCGCGTTGAGGTCCGCTCCGCCGGCTCCGACCCGGGCGCCGAGGTCAACCCGGCCGCCGTCGAGGCCATGGCAGAGGCGGGCATCGACATCTCCCAGGAGACGCCGAAGATCCTCACCGCCGACGCGGTCCGCGAGTCGGACATCTGCGTCACCATGGGCTGCGGCGACACCTGTCCCGTCTTCCCCGGCAAGCGCTACCTGGACTGGGCACTGGAAGACCCGGCCGGCCAGGGCATCGAGGCCGTCCGCCCCATCCGCGACCGGATCAGAAACCTCGTCGAAGACCTGCTCTCCGAGATCACCGGGGCAGAGCAGTAGGCGAGGCCGGGGGCGGTGGCCCTCTCGCAGGACCGCGGAGAACACAACCGGGCGGGGAAGCCCGCCTCACCGGCATCGAGCACCCCGAGTCCGGTGGAGCGGCGGTCAGGTGCCGAGCAGCCGGCGGGCCCCGGCGTACGAGCCGGGGCATGGCAGCGGTCACCGGATCCGCCGCCTCCGGTGATCAGCGGGGCCGGCGTTCGGTGAGTGCCTTGCGTGCCGTCTTCGTGCGGATCGCGCGGTAGTAGAGCGACTTGGCGTACGAGTACCGCCACGGGAGTGCCTCCGTGAAGCCGTCGACCTGGCGGAACTGCTCTCCGGCCGCCCTGTAACGGCCTTGCCGGTACAGGAAGTACGCCAGCAGGTGGCGTACTTCCGGGAGTCTCGGATGGCCCGGGTCGGCGAGCGCCACATCGGCGAGCGCCGCGTCGACCAGCGCGTGTACCCGCGCGCTGCGAAATCCGAAATCCCCCAGCTCGTCGGCGTGGTTCTCGTACCAGGCCATCACCGGCAGCACGGCCAGCAGGCTGCCCGGCGGTGCGTCGGCGGCCGCCTTCTCGGCGAATTCCCACGCGTGCCGTTTCGAACCGCGCCATTTCGCGGTCCAGTACTGGAGGGCACTGCTGTGCGCTTCGAAATGATGCGGTGCCCGGACCGTGATCTCGGACCACAGTGCGCGCATCTCCCGGTTGGGGTAGCCCAGTCCGAGCGCCCTCCAGATCTCCGCGACGAGCGGGGTGGGATCGTCGGGTCGCAGTGCCAGGGCCCGCGCGATGTCGTCCTGTGATGCCAGCAGCTCTCGGTGGAAACCCTCGAACTGGCGCCGTGACGTGCTGTGCGCACGTGCACGGCCTCGCAGTTTCCACGCGTGGAGGACCCTGGCGCGCGCCGCCACGAGTGCGGCGTCCGGATCATCGGGGCGGGCCGCCGCCCAGGCTCTGAGCCAACGGTCACTTCTCCTCGCGGCGAGGTATCCCAGCCGCTGGGCGTACAGGGAGCGGCGCTCCCAGTCCTGACCGGCGTCCTCGAAGAGCCGGGCGGCGGGCTCCCAGCGCCCCAGGGCGGCTGCCCTGTACGCGCGCCGCAACGCGGCGTCCGGGCCGGCGAGGCGGGGGTTCTGCCATCGCAGCGGCAGCAGACCGTACCCGAGCCAGTACCAGAGCAGCAGCAGGCAGGACAGGACAAGGAATCCCATAGCCGGGTGAATCCCCCCAAGGAGAGCGTCGCGACGCACGGAGTGGGGGGTGCGGACAGTATTCCCGTCGCGAGGGAGCAGCCGGTGCGCGGGGTGCCCTCCGGGCGGCACACGGTGAGGAGCCCGATGTCTCAGGGGAAGGGCGGCGGGGCTGCCCACGGGCGACGCCTCTGCTGCTCCGCATCGCGGGTGGTTCCGGGTCAGCCGGTCGCGAAGGTGGCCTCCACCGGGCTTCGGTCCGGCTGGGGCCGGGCGGCCCGGCAGGGTCCCGCACCCTCCGGACGGTCGTTCCGAGCGTGGCGTTTCCGTGGGCCGGAAGGGACAGGCCGTCGAGTGGCCTCCAGCTTGGGGGAGGTTCCCGCCTGCGCCGCCCGGGGAGCCGCGAGCGCGGCTCCCCGGTCCCGGGCACCCCCATCCCGGGCTCCCCATCCCGGACTCCCCCGTCCCGGGCTCCCCCGCTTCCGCTTCCGGTGCTGACAGCCAGAACGGCATGTCCGAGGGCCAGGCGGCGGAAGGTCACCGGGGAGTGCCTCCTCGGGCCCATGGGTCCTCCCGCCGCCAGGCACGCGGCAGGCGCAGCGCCGCGCCGTCGGCGTCCGCCTCCTGGCCGAGCAGGCGCATGGTCACGTCAAAGTCGTCGCCGGCGTACGGGAGCGCGCGCAGTGGCCGGTCCAGCGGGCGGAAGAAGTCGTCCCAGTGCGTGAGCACCACATAGCGGGCCCCGACCGCCCGCACGGTGTGGTGCCAGTACGCGCGGATGTAGGACTCGGGCCGCAGACCGAGCCCGCCGACGCCGAGGTAGGCGACCTCGCACCGCCGGCCGTCGAGGGCGTACGGGACGAAGCCGGCGCTGCCCTGCACGAGCGCGGTGCGTCCGGACGGCCGGTGACGGACCAGCAGCGACCAGGTTTCGCCGCACCGGTACGACGACGCACGCGCCTCACGCGCGACGGGAGCGCCGACGGTGCCCGGGTAGCGGTCGGGCGGGCAGTGCGCCGACGGTACGAACGTGAGGCCGTAGGGCCCTGCACTCCGGTCCTGGCCGGGCCCGACGGTCTCGATCCGCGCTTCGGGCAGACCGTGGCCCCGCGCGACGTTGGCGGCGGAGGCGCCGCCCAGCAGGACCGCGCCGGTGTGCTGGGCGACGGTCGCGCTGTCCAGGACGTGGTCGAAGTGTGTGTGGACGGGCACGACGGCCTCGATCCGGCTCGGGGCCGCCCGCTCCAGGCAGCGTGCGACGAGGCCGCGGTCGGGCCGGAGCCTGCGGGCGAGCACTGACAGCGGGCCCGGCCGGGTGAAGAAGCCGTCGGTCAGCAGCGCGGACCTGCCGTCGTCGAACAGCAGGGTGCTGACGCCGAGGAAGGTCACGGAGAGCGGTGCCTCGCCGGCTGCCTCGGGGACGTCGAACGCCTCGGCGTACTTCCTCAGGTCGGGACGCCCGGGCTTCAGGCGCGGGATGCTCCTCATGATGCTCCCCGGGAGGGTTCGGCGGTCCGGGAGGACCGGTGCGGCTGAGGGGTGTCACGTTCCGGCTGCCTCCGCGGGCCGGCCGGGGCACCCGGCGGGGCGTCATCGTCCGTGGCTCCTTCATCCGGCCGGTGCCGGGCGTACCGGTGTCCACCGTCTCCGGCCGGGCACGGCCCTTTCCGCGTCATGTCGCCCGTACGCGACCGGCCAGCCATCGCTTCACTTCGTGCCAGGCGGCCCGCTCCTCGGCCTCGGCGCCCCACCACCAGGTGAAGGGCGAGTCACCGGACGTCAGCTCCTCCCGCCACCGGTCGAGGCCGTCCGCCAGGTGGCGGCGGGCGGCGGGGCCCCGCTCCGTCTCCCAGCGGGCGAGCCACGGGGTGGCCGAGGAACTCGCGGTCACACAGGCCTCGAACACCGCACCCGCCGGAATCGGTGGCGTCTTCGTCCGCAGGGTCCATGTCCACCACGCGTCCAGGAAACCGGCCACCGCCCCCGCCTGCTCACGGGGCCATCGCGGCCAGTCCGCCGCGGCCGGTCCGCGGGCCATGAGGTCGCACTCGGCCTCGCCCTCGGCGAGTATCACGACGAGCTGCGGCAGGATCCTGCGGATGACCGCGGGGCGGTCGCTCCAGTGGAAGGGGTCTTTCCCCGCGGCCCGGCGGACGAGGTCAGCCGGGAGGGGAGCGTCAGGGGTCCGCAGCAGCGCGGCCTCGTCCTCATCGAAACAGCGGCCGCAGAGGGCTTCGGCCGTGCGGACGGTCATGCCGCCGAAGACGGTCGCGACCCTCCCCGTCGCAGCGGCGAGGGCGAAGGTGTACGGAGAGGTCATCGCGCGTCCCGTCGGAACTCCGGCGGGCCGCCCCGCCGAAGAGGGCGACGCTACCAGGCGGCTCCGGCCGCCGGAACAGGGCGGACGCCGGCTGACGCGGTACCGGGCCGCTTCTTCGGTACCGCGTCAGCCGGCCGTACGGCGGCCGCTTCGGGCCGATCCGGGAGAAGCGGCTCCGGGCCGCCCGGAACCCGGTGGATCCTCCGCCGTGGGCGAGGCGCAGCCCCCGGGGATCCGGGCAACCGGGGCGGGGGCCCGTCTGTACGTGCTCGTGTGGGCCTGGCGCGGCACGGAGCTGACGGCTCCGGTGCCCCGGGTCGCCCTTCCCGTCCGGGCCAGCCACGGCGGGTGGTGGGGACTCCACCCCCCGCTGACGGAACCCTCGGCGTACGCCGTCGCCCCTGCCCACCGGACCCCCCTGGCGGCTGTGGGAGGAAGCCCACGAGGACGCTGCCGCCCGGCAGGGCGTGTATGTGCCGGTGCGCCCCCTCCCCTCCGGCGCACGGAACGGGATCGTCATCGCCCCGGCGGCTTCCGGTCCAGGGCCCTGGTCCCCGAGGGGTGCGAGGGCTGCTGCCGGGGTGTGGGCGGCCGGGCCCGGCCTGGCGCGTGAGGGGTGCGGGCGGGCCGGGCCCGTACTCACACGCCGGGCGCCGGCCGTACGGTGATCCCGTTCCGTCCGAGCAGCGCAGCCGTGACCCCGTCCCCCCGCACCAGGTCCCCCGCGAACGACCCGTCGTAGACCTCGCCCCGTCCGCAGGACGGACTGCGCGGCATCAGCAGTGCCTCCGTGCAGCCCTTGTGCCGGGCCGCCGCGAGCGCGCGCCGCGCCCCCTCCAGGAACTCCGCCGTCACGTCGCGCCCGGTGTCCTCGACGACCCGCGCGTTCCCGTCGAGGACGTCGTGTCCGTCGCCGCCCACCAGTTCGGCGGCTCTCCGCGGTGTCGCGAGGCCTCCCGCGACCTCGGGGCAGAAGGAGACGACCTCGCGTCCGGCCACCGCCTCCTCGGTCTCCGCCGATGCCTTGTGGCGTCCGTCGAACCGGCACGGCACTCCGCGCAGACACGCGCTGACCAGGATCGCTTCCATACCGCCAGGCTAAAGGTTGTAGATCACATCGGACTGTGCCGGCCCCTCTCCGGACCGCGGACCGCCCGGGGACCGCTCCCGCCGCCGGCCGGTGTGCCGCGTTCCCGGGCCGGCCGGGCCCGTTCCTCCCGGTGGGCGAGGGCCGCGGTGTAGTCGCTGATCGTCCGGCGGGCCGTCCACCCGCGGGCCCGGGCTCCGGAGACGTCCAGGACGACGGAGCGGGCCAGCTGGTCGACGGCGTAACGGGTGAGTGAGGGTTCCGCGTCCGGACGGAGGCGGGCCAGGAAGCGCGCGGCGTCCGCCGCGGCATGGGCGGCCCGCAGAGGGAGGTGGCTGATCCGGGCCCGTACGCCGTGGGCGTCGAGGACGGCGCGTACCGCCTCGTCCCGTTCGTACGGGGCCGGGTCGGCGATGTTGTAGGCGCCCGGGGGCCAGCCGGCGGCCAGGAGGCAGGCATCGGCGAGGTTCTCGACGGCCGTGAGGCTGAGGGGGACGCTGGGGCCCGGCAGCACGATCCGGCCGTGGCGGACACGGGACAGCAGCCTGGGGACCAGGTGCGGGTCCCCGGCACCGTAGACCGCGCGCGGCCGCAGCACCACGGCCCCCGCGGCGAGCGCCAGCGCCTCACCGGCGGCCTTGGTGCGGCCGTACGCGTTCAGGTGCCCTCGTACGGGGTGGTCCTCGGTGATCGGGGAACGCCCGGCGGCGGGCGCGTAGACGCTGGCGCTGCTCACCCATACGACGGGCCGGCCGGCGGCCGCCCTCAGGAGCCGCGCCGTGCCGTGGACGTTGACGGAGAGCATCGTCTCCTCGGCACGCGAGCCGGGCACCGGGTCGCCGACCGCGGCCGCGCAGTGCACGACCAGGTCGGCGCCGGACAGGTCGGGGACCTCACGGGCGGCGTCCCAGGGGACGTGCCGGCCGACCGGGCCGGGACGCCGTCCGACGCACAGGACCCCGGCGCCGCGGGCGGCGGCCGCGACGGCGACGTGGGAGCCGCAGAAGCCGCTCGCCCCGGTGACTGCGACGGTGGTCATCGGCGGTCCTGGGGCCGGGCGTCTCCGGCTGCCCGGACGGTGAGGGAGCGCCAGCCGGGCAGGGCCGCGCTCCGGTCGACGCGGGCGCGCAGGACGGCGGGCCGGTGGGGGGCGAGCGCGGCGAGCGTGTCGTCGAGCTGGGCGCGGGCCAGGCGCGCCCCGGGGCAGGTATGGGGGCCCGCGCCGAAGACGAGCCGGGCCACGGAGGGCGGGGCGGGGTGGTGGGCGTCCGGCGGGGCGCTGTGCGCCCGCGCGGCGTGCCGGGCCACCAGGAGCAGGCGGTCCCCCGCCCGTACGGGGCAGCCGTCCAGGTCGGCGGGGGCCGCTGCCGCACGCGGCAGCAGGGGGGAGGGGGCGAGCACCCGCAGCAGTTCCTCGACCAGGGCCGGGCGCAGCCGGTCGTCGGCCGCCTGGTCCCACAGCCGGGCGTCGGCGCACCAGGCGACGGCGCGGGGCAGCGCCGCGACGGTGGTGTTGACGGCGGCGACCGCGAGCACGGCTCGCAGGGCCGTTCCCTCCGCCCGGCCGGGCCCGGCGTGAGGGCGGAGCAGGGTTTCCAGCCGCGCCGTGGCCTCGGCCGCCGCCCGTCGGGTGCCCGGCGGGCGTGGTCCGGGCAGGTGGTCGCGTACGGCCGCGGCCGCCGCGAGGGCGGCCGCCCGGGCGAGGGTTTCCGGGTCGGCGGTGGTGCCGAGGAGCGCGGAGACGGTGACTCCGGCCAGTTCGCGGGCCAGCGGTACGAGGTCGACCGTGCGGCCGGTGCCGAGCGGGGCGAGCCGGCGGGCCAGGCTGTCCCGCCACACCGGACGCAGTCGCTCCACACCGGCCGCGGCGAGGTCCTCGGTGAGCTCCCGCCGGGTGTCGCGGTGGCCGGCGCCTTCCTGGTCGAACAGCGCGTCGCCGGTGGAGAGCCGGCGTGCGGCGCCGCCGGTGGTACCGGCTGCGGTGCGGTCCAGCGGGACGCGGGTGAGTGCCCGGCGGTACGGCTCGGTGCCGTTGACCAGCACGGTGCCGCCGATGCGTAGCACCTCCCGGTGGCGTGCGGCGGCGAGCAGGGCAAACAGCAGGGGGTGGGAGCGGGTGTAGACGCGCCGGTCCCTGCGCTGGGCGCGGGACAGGGCGGCGGAAGGTCGGCCGGTCACCGGACGGGGGCCTCTCTCGGGTGGGGCTGCGGGACGGGGTCAGTGGTCTCGGTGGTCGGGGCGGGGAGCGGTGGTGCGGGGGCGATGATCTCGACGGTGCGGGGAGGGCTGCGGTACGGGGAGCGGGGGCGCCCGGCGGGCCGCCGGGCGCCGGGGGGGTGGCGGCTCCGGTGCCGGTCTCCGGCCGCCGTGGCCCGGTTGCCGCGGCCCGGAGCGGTGCGCCACCCCGGCGTGGTCATCCCCCGCTCCCCTCCGTTCCCTGTCCCCCACCCGGCGGACGCGGCCGTCCGGAGGCGAGACGTCCGAAGGCGAGGCGTCCGGAGGCAGGCCCTCGGGAGGCAGGCCCTCGGGAGGCGAGGCGTGCGGCGGCGAGGCGTGCGGTGGCGGCCCGGTCGGGCTTCAGGGAGCGGCCGGACAGCGGGATGTCCGCCAGGAGCACGGCGTCCGGCCTGGCCGTTCCCATCCGGCTCAGCGGACCGGCCAGACCGGCCCGCAGCGCGGCGCGGTCGGCCCCCGGGACCGGCTGCACGACGGCGACCAGCCGTTCGTCGCCGTCACCGGCCGGTACGCCGACGAGCAGGGCGAGTTCCACGCCCGGCGTGTGCAGGGCGGGTTCGTACAGCCCCGGGTAGATGTTCTCGGCGCGCCGCAGCACCATGTCCTTGCTGCGGCCCTCCAGCACGATCCGGCCGGTGTCGAGGCGGGCCCGGTCTCCGGTGGCGACCCAGGGGTCGGGGCTCTCGCCCAGGTAGCGGTCGCGGGCGGCCGGGCCGGACAGCAGCAGTTCGCCCGCCGCGTCCGTCATGGCCGTCACTCCCGGCAGGGGTTCTCCGACGAGATCCCCGTCGCCGGTGAAGGACGCCTTGTCGGCCTGCTCGACCGCCGCGGCGGGGAAGAGCTCGGTGAGGGCGTACACGCCCCACGCCTCGTCGGCGCCCGCCCGTTTGACGCGGGTGAGCAGGCCGGCGCCGGCCGGCGCCGACCCCGTCCACACACGTCCCGTGAACCGTCCGCCCTCCCCCAGCACCCGCCGCAGCTGAGGCGGTGTCAGGTAGGTGGCCTGCGGGGCGAGCCGGCGCAGTTGCCGGCACAGGGCGCGGGGGGAACGGGCGGGCAGTGCGACCGGCGCGCCGCTCGCGAGGGACGGCACGAGGACGAAGAAGGTGCCGCCGAGGACGGGCCGGCCGGCCTCGGGGCGGACGAGCCCGGCGACCGTCGCCATCCCGGCGGCGAGCGAGGAACGGGTGTGCACCACCGCGCGGGGCCGTGAGGTGGTGCCCGAGGTGAACACGATGACCGCGTCCCCGTCCTCGTCCACCGGGCGCGGCGGGAGCGCCGTCCGGACGCCGGTGTCCAGGGCGGGGGCGCAGCCCGGTGCCCTGGGGCCGACCGTGAGGACCGGGCCCAGTTCCGTCAGGTCCGGCAGGGCCAGGTGCGCCCGGCGGGCGAGCGGCCGGGCCCATCCCGCGACGGCCTGGGCGGTGGCGTCGGCGAGGACGGCGTCGGGGCGCGCCAGGGCGAACCGGGCGCGCAGCACGTCCGGTCCCGCGCCGGGGTCGAGCACCGCGGCCCGTGCTCCGAGGCGGTACAGGGCCAGCATCACTGCCAGGGCGCGGGGTCCGGGCCGGACGGCGACGCCGACGGTGCTGCCGCGTGTGATGCCCCGTGCGTGCAGGGCGGCGGCGTAGCGGTCGGTGAGGTCTGCCAGGTCTCCGCGGGTGGCGGCGGTGCGCACCCCTCCGGTGCGGGTGCCGCGCAGGACCGCCGGCCTGTCGGGGTGGGCGCGCAGGGAGCGGGCGAGGGTGTCGAGCATCAGCGCGGGTCCTCCCCGTGGCGGCCCGGCCCCTTGTCGAGGTACCAGCGGGCGGTGCCGAGAACCCCGTAGGCGCGCAGCCGCCGTGTGGAGTTCTCCACGACCATGTGGCGGGCGTGGACGATGGCGGTGGTGTGGCGGCGCACCCGGTTCAGGAAGAGCCGGTCGGTGGGGGACGGGCGGCGCGGCATGCCGCCGACGGTCTCGTACAGCGCGGCGGTGACGGCCATGTTGTTGCCGGCGTGCATCCGGTAGGGGGTGAGGTAGCCGTGGTGGCGCCGGTGGGCGGGGCGTATCCGGCCGAAGAGCGCGGCGGCGCGGACCAGCAGGCAGAAGGCCGCGCGCCCGAGGGGGCCGTGCTCGTCGCGGCGCGCCGTGACACGTCCGCAGACCAGGTCCGCTCCGGCTTCCAGGGCGGCGCGGGCTCCGGCCGTCCAGCCGGGGCGGGGCAGGCAGTCGGCGTCGGTACGTGCCAGCAGCGCCGCGCCGTGGCCGATCGCGTACCGGAAGCCGGTGTCCACCGCGCAGCCCACGCCCTTCTCCGGCTCGCTGAGGACGTGGACCGGGAAGGGCGCCCGGCGGGCGAAGCCGTGGGCGAGGGCCGCTGTGCCGTCGGTGGAGGCGTTGTCGACGACGACGAGGGTGAAGGCGCGGTCGTGCTGGGCCGCGAGCGCGTCCAGCGTGTCGCCGATGCGCGCGGCCTCCTGGTGCGCGGGCAGGACCACCCACAGGGGGTTCACGACTTCTCCCAGACCATCGTCATGATGCTCACGCCTCCGCCCAGGCCCACGAAGAGGACCCGGTCGCCGGGGCGGAGCCGCTCGTGGACGAGGTCGAGCTGGACGCCGAGGGTGGCGCTGGCCATGTTGCCGAGTCCGGGGACGGTGACGACGAGGCGGTCCCGGGGTACGCCGGTGAGCTCCACGAAGTGCTCCAGGTACGGCACGGTGACCTGGTGCACCAGGATGTGCCGGAAGTCGCTCCACGCCATGCCGGTGCGCTGCCGCATCCGGTCGAGCACGGACGTCCCGATCTTCTCGAACACCTCGCGCAGTTCGGCGCCGTTCCCGCGGAAGTAGGTGTGTTCGTCACCCCGTGGGTGCCGGGAGCCGCCGCCGAAGATGCCTCCGACCGCCCAGTGCTCGGAGTGGGTCTCCGTGTCCACGTCGAGGATGCCGCCCCGGTCCACCGTCTCCAGGACGACGGCGGCTCCCGCGTCGCCGAAGGTGTAGCCGGCGAATCCGTCCCGGAGCTGCTCCGGGCCGGACGGGGCGCGCCGCACCGCCCGGCTCGGGGTCTCCCCGGTGACCACCAGGGCGCGGCGGGCCCGGCCGGCGAGGATCATCGCCCGAGCCGTGTCGATGCCGTTGACGAAGCTGTTGCACGCGTTCGTCACGTCCAGTGCGTGCGCCCGGGACCCCAGTCCGGCCTGGACGATGTGCGCGGTCGCCGGTTCCACCACGTCCCGGGTGGCGGAGGCGAATATCAGCAGGTCCACGTCGTGCGGGGTCAGCGCGGCCCGGGCCAGGGCGGTGCGGGCCGCGCGCACGGCGAGCGTCGAGGCGTACTCGTCCTCCGCGGCCACCCGGCGCGAGGTGATGCCGGTGGCGCGTTCGAGTGTCCGGGCCGGCAGCCGCAGTCCGGAAGCCGCGGTGATCTGCTCCTGCAGGCGCTCGGATGCGAGTGCGGCTTCCGGCAGGCTGGAGGCTGCCGCTCTGATGCCTATCCGGCTTTCGGGCCGGCGGGTCGAGTCCTCTGTGTGCATGGCCCGGACGCTACGAGCGGTCCGGGGCGGGTACCTGAGTGCGCGTACTCAAGTGGTGTGGGTAGGCGGACGCTGCGGAACCGGGCGTTCAGGTGCGGGAGAGCCGGGCGCGACGGCCTGCGCGTCCCGGGAGACCGGGCGGGAGAGGCCCTGTGGAAGGAGAAGGACCTCTCGGAGAGCTCGCGGTCAGCGAATGCAGCGAGACAAGAGGCCCCTCCCCGCGCTCAGCTTTCCCCATCCGCCCCCGCACCGTCCAACTCCCCTCCCCCGGAAGGGTGAACGGCGACCCCGGCTCCGGCGGGACCGTTCCCGGCGCCCGGCCGGCCGGGGTGTCACTCGCTGTGCAGGGCCGTCGACGGCCGCGTCCCGTCGGCGAACCGGAGCCCCCAGGAGTACGGGTTCACCTCGGCGAAGGCGCGTGCCTCCCCGTCTGTGGGGTCGTCCCTGTGCGGTACGGCGACTTCGGCGTCCGGCCCCCCACAGCGCGAGCCGTTCCTGGCGGACACCGCACGGCGGCAGGACCAGGACGCGGTCGCGCTCGGGGTCCCGGCGCACACAGACGGAAGCGGTGACGGGGATGTTCCGGGTGCACGCCTGGATGAAGGCGCCGGTCTCCTGGCACAGAGTCAGGGAGCCGTTGAGGTTGTCCAGTCCGACGCCGGTCAGGATCGCGCCGTCCCGCAGCCGTACAGCCGCGGCACCGCCCGGTTCCCCTCCCGGTCACCGGTCTTCCGTCAACCGGACGGCCGCGGCGACGAGTTCCTGACCGAGTCCCATGCGCCGGGATTCCGGCACACCCGGTGGTCCGGACCTCAGCCCGGGCGCCGCGCACGGGCCGGTGCCGGGACCCCGGGCTGGGCGGCCCTGCCCGGGCGCAGGGTCCACGGGACGGGCTCCGTGTTCGTCAGCCACCCTTCGGCGATCAGCTGCCGGACGATGAGGATCCGCAGACGCCGCGACTGCTTGCGCGCGTAGAGGCCCTGGCAGAACTGCCTGACCGAGGGGCCGTGGTGGTGCTCCGCGCGGAACGCGGCCGCGAACTCCGCGGCGCGCGGCCCGGGATCGGGCTCGGCCTCTCGCCACCGGGCGTACGCGGCACGCGCCTTGTCGTCGAACTGTGCGGGGACCGGCTTGCGCATGAACGCCTCGGAGACCCGCTCCGTGGACAGTCCGCACAGGGTGCAGCCCTCGACGTTCTCCACGTGCCGGCGCAGCGCGGCACTCGCCTGTGCCTTCCAGTCGTCCCAGCTCAGCTGCTGCTCGGCGGGGGCGTCCGGTGGGCGTACCGGGGCGGGCGGAGGCGTGCGGTCGCCTGCCGTGTGCCGTACGGCCTCGCCCAGGACGTAGCCGTCGCCGTCCAGTTCGCTCAGGAAGCCCTTGGCCAGCAGGTCGGGGAGGATCGCGCGGCAGGTCGCCGGCAGACCGGCGGGGACGGCCCGGCGCCTGCCCGCCTCTCCGTGGGCGGCCAGGTACAGCGCGGCCAGCCTCATGGCGGGCGGCCCCTTCTTGACCGGCTTCGCGTTGACGGTACGCGTGGTCCAGCCCGAGACCCTGGAGCGCATCACCTTGCCGAACGGCAGCCCGGTACCGGGGCCTTCCCCGAGGCCGGGCACGACGATCCCGACCGGCACGTCGGGATTCCCGCCGGTCAGGTCGCCCCGTGCCTGCCACCCCAGACCGGTGATCTCGGCGATCGCTGCCTCCGCGTCGCCCAGACGCAGGGACCGCAGGTCCTGGCCGGTGAGGTTGCCGACGCCGGTCCGGGCGGCGCGGATGGCGACGACCACGGCGAGGAGCTGTGCGTCGGCCGTACGGAGCGGCAGGGAGGCCACATAGGCGAGCAGCGTGCGTGCGGCGGCTCCCTGCTGTTCGGTCAGCAGGTACGCGACCGGCGGAGCGGTGTTCGTGGGGGTGGGCGCGGTGGGCGCGCCGGGCGAAGGCATGGGCACGCCATGTACAACGCTTGTGCGACTCAGAAGTCACTGCGCGTCCCGGCCGGAGGCGGATGGAATGATTTTCGCCCGCGCACACCGCACACGGACCGCCCCGTACACGGTTCGCGCCGCCCCACACGGCACCGCTCCGCGCAACGGCCCGTGCGGCACCCGGGCCGCCGTCCGGAGTCCTGCTCTCCGGACGGAGTCCTGCTCTCCGGTACAGAGTCCTGTTCTCCGGTGCGGAGTCCCCTGTTCTCCGGGCAGGGTCCGCGCCGCGCCGCGCCCGCGCGTGGTCCCGAAGCGGCCGCCCCCGGAAAATCCGCCGGTGGCCCGGCCCCTTGTCCGCTACCTTCGGGCCGGTGACCTTCCTCCAGCGCCTGCGTCCCGGCCACGCGCCGGCCCTGCTCGCCTTCGAGCAAGAGAACCGCGGCTACTTCGCGGCTTCGGTGCCGGATCGCGGGGACCCCTATTTCGAGCACTTCGACGCGCGTCACGCGGAGCTGCTGGCCGAACAGGAGGCGGGCCTGCACCACTTCCACGTCCTGACCGACGCGGCGGGCTCGGTCCTGGGCCGGGTCAACCTCGTCGACGTGGCCGCCGGCCGGGCGGAGCTCGGGTACCGGATCGCCGAGCGGGCCGCCGGCCGGGGCCTGGCCACCTCGGCGGTGCGGGCCGTCTGCTCACTGGCGTACACCGGGTACGGGCTGCGTGAGCTGAGGGCCGTGACGACGCTCGACAACCACGGTTCGCTCGCGGTCCTGGCCCGTACGGGATTCGTACGGGCCGGCAAGGCGTTTCCGGGCGGCCGGCCCGGGCTCGCCTGGACCAGGCGGCTGGGGCCGGAGGACGGCTGAGCCCGTCCGCCGCGGCCGGAGGACGGGCCCACCGCGCCGGGACGCGGAACGGTGGCGGACCGTGGTTCCGGTCCGCCACCGCTGAGGGTCGGGTACAGGGGTCAGTCGTCGTCGACCTGCTGGCCGGTGATCTTGCCGTTCGCCGCGTCCACGTCGAAGGTGGTCTTCTTCCAGTCCTCGGTGACCACGTCGACCTTCCAGACCAGGGTCTGGCTGTCGTTCTCGTCGAGGTCGACGGAGGTGACCGTGCCCTTCTTCTCGGCCGTGGCGGCCTTGGCCGCCTGCTGCGGCGTCTGCTTCGCCTTGGCGAGCCGGTCGGCCAGCTGCTTCTTGTCGGCGTCGCTCTGCCCGGTGTCCGGCGCGGAGTCGAGGACGGTGCCCGACACCGCGTCGATGGTCACGATGTGGGCGGTGCCGTCCTCCTCGGCCACGTGCGCCATCCACTTGGGGCCCGCCGAGGATCCGCTCGGGCTGGGGCTCCCGGTGGGGCTGCCGGTCGGACTGGGGCTGCCGGTCGGGCTGCCGGTCGGACTCGGGCTGCCGGACGCCTCGGCACTCGGGCTCGCGCTCGCGGAGCTGTCGTCGACGCCTTCGAGCTCGATCTCGGTCACCTTGCCGCCGGACACCTCGCCGGCGGCGGTCGTGACCGCCTTGTCGAAGGGGACCTTGACGGCGGAGAGCGTTTCCTTGCGCTTGTTCTGCTCCTCGGTCAGCTTCGCCGAGCCGGTGGGACTGCCTGAGGGGCTGGCGGACTGGTTGGGCATGACCTTCGCGGCTTCCGACGTCGCCGCGGAGGTGTCACCGCTGTCCTGTCCACAGCCGGTCACCACGGCGGCGGCGAGTACGGCACCGGCTGCGGCGCCGACGACGCGGAGACGGCGGGTGCGCGGGGAGACGGACTTGTTGGGTGGGGACTCAAATCTCATGCCCGGATGCCTAGCCGCCGGGCCGGGCAGTCATGTGGGGCGGGCAGGGCCTATCACCCGTTCGTACGTGCGGTCCGCCCGTTCGCCGTCGCCGCGCCCTTCACCACCGCTCCGCACCGCCCCGGGGCACCGGTGCGACGGCGCCGGGAGCGCGGCCCGGGGAGCCGGTGATCCGCCGTCGCGGCCCCCTCACGCACGGGACGGCGCCGGCCCGGGGGAGGACCGACGCCGTCGAAGGGGGCTTCGCCGAACCGTCAGGCGGTGAGTTCCACTTCTGCCGGGAAGCCGGGCGGCGCCGCGCGCAGCTGCGTCTCCGCCGCGATCAGCGCGTCGGGCACGGTCCTCGTCCCGGTGGTGACGCACAGCGTGTAGGAGACGTCCTCGAGATGGCGGCTGCTCTCCGACGTCCCGAGCCGTGCGTGGGCGGTTCGCAGGGCCTCGTAGCGCTTGACGAGTTTCCGCAGGGTCGCGGGGTTGGCCATCAGCACGGCAGTTCCTCTCTGCGGGGCGGCCGGGAGCCCCTGGGGTCACGGCCGGCGAAGGACGATCGCGCCGGCGGTCCGCCTGGCGTCACGGGCGCCGGTGCGGACGACAGCACACGACCGGTCCCTTGCAGTTGATGGTCGCCCCGCCTCACCGAATCCGCATCCGCAGTCACCCGGGGTGACATGAACGCGGCCGGTCAGCGTCGTATGCACCCCGGGAGCCGATGGGAAACAATGGGGTGACGGGCGAAGGCCACGGCCGGCCCGGTCGGGAGGCACACATGGATTACCCGGAGAGTTACGAGCTGATATTCCGGACGGCGGGGGCCGAGGACGACGCGGTCGTCGTCCGCCTCACCTCCGCGTCGGGGGCGGGCGGATACCCGGTGTACGAGGACGAGACGGGCATCGTACGCGCGGAGATCAGCGAACGCGGTGAGGTGCGCATGCTGGCCAGCGGCGGGCACCAGGCCCCGCGCGTGCCGCTGCTGGCCCGCCCGCTGGCTCCTGGAAGCGGTCCACAGGCGGACTGAGGTCCGCCCGCCGGGCCCGGCCCGTGCACAGGGCCGGGACCGGCGGGCGGATTCCGCGGGTCGGTACGGCCCCCCGGCGGCCGCCGGGGTGCTACCCTCCGCGGGCGCGGGACGAGGAGGGGTGTGCGGTGAGTGACGGATGGGACGCGGGGGCCGAGGGTGTGATGCGGCTTCCCTCCGGACGGCTGGTCCGGGGGCGCGGGCTTCGGCGGCCCCTGCCCGAAGGCCCTGTTCCCGCCTTCACGGTGCAGCTGCTGGGGAGGCCCGGGGAGCCCCTCGCGTGGGAGACCCGGTGGATCCGCTGGCCGGACTTCCGGCTCCCCTCCGACCGTGCGGCAGCCCGGGAGGTGCTGGCGGAGGCGTGGACGCGTTCGGCCTCGGAGCGTGTGGAGGTGGCCTGCGGCGGCGGGCGCGGGCGGACCGGGACGGCACTGGCCTGCCTGGCGGTACTCGACGGGGTCCCGGCCGGGGAGGCGGTGGCCTACGTGCGGCGGCACTACCACCCCAAGGCCGTGGAGACGCCGTGGCAACGCCGCTTCGTACGGCGCTTCGGGCCGGCGCGCTGACGGGCGCGCACGGCATCGCCCCGGGGCGGCGGAACCGGCCGCCGGGCGGGGACGGGGCGCGGGGTGGCGCACCCGCTCCGCCTCACTCCACGGCGGGCGCTCCGTCCCGTTCCACGGCGTGCGGCACGGGTACGGCGCTCCCGCCCCCGGTGCGTACCGCCTCGACCACTCTCTGGTGGAAGGAGCGGCTGGCCTCTTCCGAGGGACACGGCACGGGGCTGCCCGCCATGGTGAACCAGTCGGAGGCACCGCTGTACTGCACGGCCACCTCCGCCTGCCCGTCCGACCATGTGGTGTGTACGGTCAGGTCGCCGTTGACGACGCCTGCTTCTTCGGTGCGTACTCCGCCGGATCCCGCGAAGACACCGCAGGTGGTCCACGATGCCCAGTTCATGGCGCGTCCCCTTCCGGGGCGATGACAAGCCTGTCGAGCGGACTGAGTTCGAGTATCGCACCACCCTTCCCCATTCGCACATATGTGCCCGTATGTGCGCTTGCCGTAGCGCAGCGCGGTCGCTCCCGCTTCAACGGCGGCTCAGCACGCCCCGGACGAAGGCCGCCTGGCCGACGTGCTGCAGGTCGTCGCAGACCACGCTGATCAGCCGTACCCCGAGGGTCACGGGCGGCGACCAGGACTCGTCCACGACACGGTCCAGGGCCCGGCCGTCGAGTCCGTGGACGAAGGCGAGGGTCTGCTCGTGGACGGCGTCGTGGTAACCGAGCAGCAGGTCGCCCGACTCCACCCGCACGGAGCCGGCCTGCGCGTCGGTGTGGCCGTAGCCGGTGGAGTCCTCGGGGAGCGGCAGCGCGAAGCGGGAGGACCAGCCGCGCGAGGTCCAGATCTGCTCGGTCCCGGCCGCGTCCGAGACGTGGTCGTCCTGGACCCGGGTGAGGTGCCACACCAGCCAGGCCACGGAGTTGGCCCCGTCGTCCGGGCGGGCGTTGAGCAGACCGGGCGGAAGGCCCTCGACCGTCTCGTGCACCGCTTCCCGAATGCGCCCGAAAGCGTCGGCGAAAATCCCAGCGCTGTTCATACGGCCACCATGGCCGGTGGGCGGACGGGGCCCCTGCTCCGACACGCGCCCGGCCCCGGACCGGGCCGTCCTCACGCGTGCACGGTGTGCAGCCACTCGGTCAGCAGGGCTCCGACCTCCGTGGCGCGTTCCTGCTGGATCCAGTGTCCGCACCCCTCCAGGATGTGCGAGGAGACCAGGCCCGGGAGGGTCGTGGGGTAGGCGGCGACGGCGTCGGCCAGCCAGGTGGTGGACGAGTCGAGCGCGCCGCCGATGAAGAGGGAGGGCTGGGTGAGGACCGCCCCGTTCCAGGCGGCCAGGTCCTCCCAGTCCCGGTCGACGTTGCGGTAGCGGTTGAGCGCACCGGTCAGACCGGTCCGTTCGAACTCGGCGCTGTACACGTCGAGTCCGGCTTCGGTGAGCCAGGACGGCAGAGGTCCGCGGGCGAACCGGTCACGCATCCGCGCCCCGGCCGGCACGAAGAAGGGGCTGCCCTGGTCCGGCGGCGGCATGGTGCCGGCCGAGAGCGAGGTGTAGAAGCCGGCGAGCCAGCCCCGCACATCGGGCTCGATCTCGGCCTCGGCCCTGCCCGGCTGCTGGAAGTAGCTGACGTAGAACTCCTCGTCCCCTCCGATGCGGGCGAAGCCGTCGGTGGGCCGCACCGGGCTCCACGGGGAGTAGGGGACGCTGAGGAAGGCGGCGGCGGTGAAGAGGTCGGGGCGCAGCAGCGCGCTGTTCGCGGCGATGGACGACCCCCAGTCGTGCCCGACGACGGTCGCCGTCCGCTCCCCCAGGGCATGCAGGACGGCGACGTTGTCCGCGACGAGGGCGGTCATCCGGTACGCCTCCACGGGAGCCGGCGCGAACGAGCGTCCGTAGCCGCGTACATCGACGGCGGCGGCACGGTATCCCGCCTCGGCCAGTACCGGGAGCTGGTGCCTCCAGGAGTAGGAGGTCTCGGGGAAGCCGTGGACGAGGAGGACGAGCGGGCCGGTGCCCTGCTCGATCAGGTGGATCCTGCCTCCGGGAACGTCCACGAGCCGCTCGATCGCTCCGGGGACGGTCACGGAAGGGCTCGGCGGGGCGGCGGGCTGCGGCATGGGGTCTCCTCGGGTTTCCTCGGTCCGGCTGCGTGACGATCATTCGGCGCCCGCCCGCCCGGGACAAGTGAAGTTGCCGTTCCGGCAAGTCCGGGGTCCACAGGGCCGGCCGGAGCCGGGGCGGGTGAGCAGGCGGGCGGGTCACAGGAGCATGCGCAGCAGAGCGCGGCAGGCCGCGTCCTCGTTCCCGTACCGGGCGGACACCTCGTAGACGCCGCCAGGTAGCCGCCGTACTCGGAGCCGGAACGGTCCAGGCGCCGGCCGCGGCGCAGTTCGACGGGCCCCTTGTCGATCTCGCCGTTGGCCTCGGCGAAGCGGTCGTTCGGCGGGTACTTCCAGGTACCGGTCTCCTCGGCGCCTTCCCAGTACTTCCGTAGGAAGGCCGAGGGGACAGCTCGCCGGTGCGCTCGTACCCCTTGAGCAGGGGGCCGACGGGCGCCTCGGCCGGGTTGGGCAGCCACTCGGGCCCAGCCGGGCGTCGTCGAGGAACTTTCCGGTGCGGGCTCGTGCCCGACGGCGGCGGCCGTCAGAAGCCCGTGCTCCTGCTGGGGGTGCCGCGCTCGCGGCGGGAGTGGTCACCAGTCCCGCGGTCACACCCAGGGCGGCATGTACGGTACGGATACGGTTCGTTCGGAGGTTCCCTCGATCGCCGTGAGCACTCGGCCGACGACAAAAGGCAGCCGTTCGGGTGCGCGGCGTGTTCGCGCCATGCCGTGGGATTCCCCGGCGTGCGGTCCCGGGCGGTCAGGCCCCGGTGACACCGTCCAGGCGTTCCCTGAGCAGATCGGCGTGGCCGACGTGCCGCGCGTACTCGGCGATCATGTGGATGTGCACCATGCGCAGTGAGCAGAGCGCACCCCGCCACAGGAACGTGTCGTCCATACCGGCACCGGCCACCGCCCGGTCGGCGAGGCGCATCTCCTCGACGAGGCGGGTGTAGTCCTCCTCCGCCCGGCCGGGGTCGAGATCCTCGTAGTCCGCGTCCTTGCCCCGGGCGGGGTCGTACACCGGCGGTACCTCCAGGCCGGCGAACGACTGCCGGAACCAGAAGCGTTCGACCTTGGCCATGTGCCGTACGAGGCCGAGGAGGGTGAGGTTGGAGGGCGGGACCGTCGCTTCGGCGAGCTGCCGGCCGTCCAGGCCCGCGCACTTGAGCAGCAGGGAGTCGCGGTAGAAGGCGAGGTATCCGGCGAGCATTTCGCGTTCGCCGCCGGCGAGGGGGCCGGTGGTGCGGGTGACGTCAGGGGCTGTCCAGGTCATGATCCGATCATGCCTGTGCCCTCCGTCCCGGGCGAGGGGCGTTCCGGTCACGGCCGCGGTCCGGGGCAGGGCCCGCACGCCGAGCGGGTGCCCCGGCCGGTGGGCCGGGGCACCCGCGGTGCGGACGGTTCACTCACTCCAGGAGATCGCCGTACGCCCCCAGAGCCAGTGCGATGTCGGCCTGCGCCCAGAACCGGTGGTAGGTGAAGACCGGGGCGGCGCCGCCGTCCAGGTATGCCTGCACCTTGGGCCAGTTCGGGTCGTCCTTGTAGAAGGAGCGGATGGACAGGAACGTCGAGTCGTTGTCCACGGTGTCGCCGTTGGGCATGACGCCCGTCCAGCCGTTGGGCACATACACCGGGTCGTCGAACCGGTTGTAGTCGGCGCGCGTCTCGGGCACCGCGATGCCGAAGTCGTCCTGGTAGTGCTCCCACATACCGTCGAGCAGCGCCTCGGCCGTGGCCTTGGCCTCCGCGTCACCGGACTTGGCCGCGTAGTACGTCAGGGTCCTGGCGTACGCGCCGGCGACACCGACGTCGTTGGTGTAGTCGGCGACCGTGACATGGAGTCCGGCGTTGTCGCCCGGGGACGACGCGTTCCAGGTGTCCGGCGCCCCGGACCACCGGAGGGTCGACGGCATGAGGTAGGTGCCGTCCGGGTTGACGGTCGTCTCGGACAGGGCCCAGTCGACCCACTTGTCCAGTACGGCCTTGGCCTGGGCGTCGCCCGACTCGTGGTAGTACTCCGCGACGCGCTCCATGGACCACGCCTGGAAGCCGAACCACTGGTTGGACGGCGGGTCGTGGTAGACGGGCTTCTCGTCGTAGTACATGCCGTAGAAGGTCGGCGTACCGGCCGGCGGCTGGGCGTAGCGGCCCTGCCAGCTGTTGGTCGCGCCGCCCGCGATGGCGCCTTCGTCGGACTGGAGCCACTGGTAGAAGTCCAGCTGGCGGTCCAGGCTCTTGGCCCAGTCCTGCTGTCCGGTGGCCGACTTGGGCTTGAGGTCGGCGACCGAGCTGAGGGCGTAGGCCGCCATCGGGTTCTGGTATCCGCCGTGGGCGTGGCTGGAGCCGATCCTCCACGACCAGGCGGCCGAGGTGTCGGTGGCTCCGCCCCAGGCGTAGTACCAGGACATCAGGTAGTGCGCGCTGTCCTTGCCGGTGCCCGCCGGGCAGGCGGTCGGGCCGACGCAGTTGCCGACCTTCTTGAAGTACTTGTCGAACATGGAGTAGCGGAGGTAGTCGCCCATCTTCGCCGCCTTGCCGACGGTCTCGGCGACCTCGTCCTCCTTGCCCTGCTCCTCGGCCCAGACGTCCGCCCAGTACGCGGCCTGGACGGCGCGCGCGTCGGCGTCGGGGGCGTTGGTGAACTTCCACTGCTTGGCGTAGGAGGCGTCCCCGGTGAACAGGTCGAGGTAGCCGTTGTCGCCGCCGTAGCTGAAGTTGTCGCAGGTCGGGTGGGTGACGGTCTCCCAGACCGACTCCTGCGGGCCGCGCTGGAAGGTGTTGATGTAGGACGGTCCGGTCTCGGTGGGACCGGCCGAGCACTTCCCGGGCGTGTTGCCGTATCCGTAGACGTTGTCGACGTCCTGAATCCAGTGCATGCCGTAGACGTCGTCGGTGCCGTAGGCGCTCTTCAGCTCGGCCGCGATCGGGTCGGCGCCGGAGGACGCGGATCCGTTGAGGACCGCGGGGTACTCGTTCGGGGTGTCGTGCTCGGGCGCGTAGGTGGCCGGCTTCGAGGCGTTGTAGGCGGAGTTGGTGGGCTGATCGGCGTGGGTGGGGATCATGTACGTCTCCATGGTGTCCCACGCACCGTTGAACCTGGTCCAGTCACCGGTGAGCTTCCCGTACATGGCCTGGAGCCAGATCAGGTAGCTGTAGGCCTCCGACGTCGTCTCGTGCCCGTGGTCGGGGGCCTCGACGATCAGCGTCTCCACGGAGTGGTAGGGGATGCCCTCCGGTGAGAAGTAGCCGTTCGCCGGGTCGGTGATCTTCCCGTACAGGTCGAGGAAGCGGGCGTCGTACTCCTTGGCCGCGTCCAGCTGGGTCACGACGACCTCGGCCTTGCCGTGGCCGGGGGCCGACACGGTGAACGTCGCCGCGCCGCTGCCCGAGGCGTCGGCGGCGATCGTCACCTTCTGGGCGGTGGACCAGTTGGAGGGGGTGAAGGTGAGGCTAGCCCCGCCGGTGACGCTCAGTCCGGTGTTGCCGGCGGACCGGGCGACCGTGACGGTGACGTTCGAGGAGGGCGCCGTGGACAGCGACACGTCGAACGTCCCCGTCTTGCCCTGCTGGACGCCGAGCTGGGCCGGGGTGGCGACGACCGCCGGACCGGAGACGACGGTGATGCCGGAGGGCGGTGACTCCGCGGAGGCGCCGAGGCTGTCGTAGGCCCTGGCGTACACGGAGTGGCTGCCGGCCTTCAGTCCCGTCGCCTGGTAGGTGTAGGGGGAGGTGGTGTCGGTGCCGAGCAGGGTCGTGTCGTCGTAGAACTCGACCTTGCTGATCGTGGCGCCGTCGGCGGCCGCCGCGGTCGCCGCCAGCGGCACCGGATCGCCGGACGTGAAGACGGAACCGGCTTTAGGAGAGGTCAGGACCGCGATCGGCGGCTGGTGGGCCCCCGCGCAGACGGTGCCGTTGACGGCGAATCCGGTCGGCGCGGCGTTGGTACCGCTGTAGGTGAACTGAGCCCCCGTCGAAACGGCCGCACCGGCTGCGACGGTGCCGTTCCAGGCCGCGTTCTTCACGGTGACGGTCTTGCCGGCCTGCGACCAGACGCCGCTCCAGCCGTTGGTGAGCTGCTGGTTGCCCGTGTAGTCGTACGTCACGGTCCAGCCGTTGATCGCGGCGGAGCCGCGGTTGGTGAGCGAGAGCTCGGCGGTGAATCCCGAACCCCAGTCACTGGTCTTGTAGTCGACGCTGCACTGCAACGCGGCGGCCTGGGCCGGGGCACCCGCTACGGCGGTCATCCCCAGGGGGAGGGCGAACGCCGCCACGAATGCTGTCCACAGCCGTCTGCGTCCGGCTCCGGTTCTGCCGGGTCTTCCCGGTAACCGGGTTCTTCGTGCGCTACCTGATGGCATGCGCGGTACCTCCTCGCGGCTCGGCGACATGGGGGTGTGCGGGGGCTGATAACAAGCCTTGAACCAGTGGGAGCGCTCCCAGGATGGGGACGAGGAAAAAGAGAGTCAAGAGACTTGAAGAGTCGAATATCTTCGACAACAAGAGTTCGGAACGGGTGTGTTGACCGACGAGACTTGACGCTCTACGGTCAAGCCACACCAGTGGGAGCGGTTCCACCGGACGACGTGCCGTAGGGGGCACGCCGGACCTGTAAGGAGTCGCTCATGCGACATCCCCCGCACGTATCGCACCTGCACCAGCTGCTCCCCGGAGCAGTGCCCGCCCCGGCCGCCGGCGTTCGCGGTCCCGGGGCGACAGCTTCCGGTTCCACCTCCGCCACGCACCCGCGGGACGCCGCGGCGCGCACCGGCGGTCCGGTGTCCCGGAGCGGTGGGGGCGGCGGTGGAACCTTCGTCCGGCGTATCCGCGCACGGCGGCACGCCCGCACCACGGGTCCCTGACCGGGCCCGGTCAGACCCGGCCGTTCACACGGTCCGGCACGCCCACATCCGTCCGTATCCCCGGAAGAGGAGTCCCCGCAGGCCTGGACACATCACGGACCCGCACCACGCGGGCCAGACCGTCACCATGAGAAACCGGAACCGCCGGCACAGCGGCGACAGCCGCCCGGGCACTGTCGTGCCGCCGCCGGCCCGGCACCCCCACCACGTCCGTGCGAATGAACGCCGCCGGACCTCCGTGGCCCGGGTTCCGCCGAAGTCCCCTCGTCCCCCGACGAGTTCGGCGTCCCCACCCGCCCACGGACCTACCTGTCCGGAACGGTCCCGGAACACAGGGACTGCTCCACAGGTCCGTCCCCGGACAGCGAGAACGACGGTATCCCCACCCGTACGGAAACGGGTGCGCGTCCACAGCGCGCCCATGACAGTTGAGGAAACGGAATTCGTATGAGCCGCACGAGCCGTACCACCATGCGCAGGTCCAGAGCAGCACTCATAGCCGCCGGCGCACTCGTCGCCGCCGCGGCGGGCTCCGCCGCCGCGGCGGTGCCCTTCGGGTCCTCCGCCGCAGCCGCGGCCGGCTGCACCGTCGACTACAAGATCCAGAACCAGTGGAACGGCGGGCTGACCGCCTCCGTGAGCGTCACCAACAACGGTGCCGCGGTCAACGGCTGGACCCTGGAGTGGGCCTTCGCCAACGGTGAGAAGGTGAGCCAGGGCTGGAACTCCACCATCACCCAGAGCGGCTCCGCCGTCACCGCCAAGGACGCCGGCTACAACGCCTCCCTGTCCACCGGCGGATCCGCCACCTTCGGCTTCAACGCCACCGGCAACGGCAACAGCACCGTGCCCGCGACGTTCAAGCTGAACGGCGTCACCTGTAACGGTGACACCCCCGGCCCCACCGACCCGCCGGACCCGACCGACCCGCCGACCGGTGAGAAGGTCGACAACCCGTACGCGAACGCCAAGGTCTACGTCAACCCGGAGTGGTCGGCGAACGCCGCGGCCGAGCCGGGCGGCGACCGCATCGCCGACCAGCCGACCGGTGTGTGGCTGGACCGCATCGCCGCGATCGAGGGCGCCAACGGCGGCATGGGCCTGCGCGACCACCTCGACGAGGCCCTGCAGCAGAAGGGTGACGGCGAGCTCGTCGTCCAGCTCGTCATCTACAACCTGCCCGGACGTGACTGCGCGGCTCTCGCCTCCAACGGTGAGCTCGGCCCGACCGAGATCGGCCGCTACAAGACGGAGTACATCGACCCGATCGCGGCGATCCTCTCCGACGAGAAGTACGCGGATCTGCGCATCGTCACCACGGTGGAGATCGACTCGCTGCCCAACCTGGTCACCAACGCCGGCAGCCGGCCCACCGCGACGCCCAACTGCGACGTCATGAAGGCCAACGGCAACTACGTCAAGGGCGTCGGCTACGCGCTCAACAAGCTGGGCGACGCGCCCAACGTCTACAACTACATCGACGCCGGGCACCACGGCTGGATCGGCTGGGACGACAACTTCGGCGCCTCCGCCGACGTCTTCCACCAGGCCGCGACCGCCGAGGGCGCGACCGTCAGCGACGTCCACGGCTTCATCACCAACACGGCCAACTACAGCGCGCTGAAGGAGGAGAACTTCTCGATCAACGACTCCGTGAACGGGACCTCCGTGCGCCAGTCCAAGTGGGTCGACTGGAACCGCTACACGGACGAGCTGTCCTTCGCCCAGGCGTTCCGCAACAAGCTGGTCTCGGTGGGCTTCAAGTCCGACATCGGCATGCTCATCGACACCTCGCGCAACGGCTGGGGCGGCGCGAACCGGCCGTCCGGCCCGGGTGCCGGCACCAGCGTCGACACCTACGTGGACGGCGGGCGCTACGACCGCCGTATCCACCTGGGCAACTGGTGCAACCAGTCGGGAGCCGGTCTCGGCGAACGGCCGCAGGCCGCACCCGAAGCCGGGATCGACGCGTACGTCTGGATGAAGCCCCCGGGGGAGTCGGACGGATCCAGCAAGGAGATCCCGAACGACGAGGGCAAGGGATTCGACCGGATGTGCGACCCGACCTACGGCGGTAACGCACGCAACAACAACAACCCGTCCGGGGCGCTGCCCGACGCCCCGGTCTCGGGCAAGTGGTTCTCCGCCCAGTTCCAGGAGCTCATGAAGAACGCCCACCCGGCGCTCTAGTGCCGCGACCGGCTGGTTCCGCTCCGGCACGACGGGGCGGAACCAGCCGGGAGGGACACCGGCACGGTGTCGGTCCGGTTCCATCGCTTCCCCGCCGGAACCGGACCGACGGCCACAGCTTCACCCCCTGACAAGGGCGCGTCCGCGTGGAGTCGCCGCGGGCGCGCCCTTCCTCGTCCCCACGGGGCCACCGCGAGGGCGGCGTGAGAGCCGGGCGGAGGCCGCGCGGACGGACGGCGCGGAGGCGGGGTGCGGGGGCGGGGAGGCGGGGTGCGACGATGGCCCCATGAGCGCTCAGAGCAAGGACGAACTGCTCGCGCACGCCGTACGGCTGCGCGAAGAGGGCCGGCCCGAGGAGGCCAGGGAGCGCCTGCTCTCCCTCACGGCACGGTTCCCGGAAGCGGCCGATGTGGCCTACCAGACGGCGTGGGTCCACGACGTCCTCGGCCTGGAGGCCGAAGCGGTCGCCTACTACGAGCGGAGCCTGCAGGGGGACGGGCTGAGCGACGAGGAGCGCCAGGGGGCGCTGCTCGGCCTCGGCAGCACGTACCGGGTGCTCGGCAGGTTCGGCCAGGCAGCCGAGACCCTGAGGCGGGGCGTGTCGGAATTCCCGGACAACGACGCGCTGCGGACCTTCCTGTCCATGGCGCTCTTCAACACCGGCGATCACCACGAGGCGATGCGCATCCTGCTGCACGTGGTCGCCGGGACGAGCGGCAGCCCCAGCGTCAAGGCGTACCGGTCGGCGATCGAGTACTACGCGCGGGATCTGGACCGGACCATGTGAAAGCCCCGGCCGGATCGGGGGAATCCAGCCGGGGCGGCTCACGGGTGGGTGGAACGGCATACGCGCCGCCCGCCCCACGTATAGATGAACGATAAACCACCCCTGGACGTTCCCGGGAACGGGCGGGCCTCCCTGTGATCCACACCACGGCTGCCTGCGGGTTCGTACCCGCCCACGGCCCCGGGCGGGGGTCAGCGCGTCTCGCGGAACAGCACGTGGCGCCCCTCGACCGGGTCGAACTTGCGCAGTTCCAGACGGTCGGGGCTGGTGCGGCGGTTCTTGCGCGTCGCGTAGGTGTGGCCGGTGCCCGCGGTCGACCGCAGGAGTACGACGGGCCTGGTGTCACTGCGTGCCATGAATACCTCCGGACGGAAACCCGGTCCCGTCTTTTCATCGGGAACGGATGTCGTTTTCATTACGCCTGCCACAACACCCCTCCACCCGCCGGCATTCCCGCACCCCCTCCCCGCGCCCCTCATATGCCCTGCTCCCGGCCGGGAGCGCCGTGCAGAGGCCGTGCGCGCGGGCGCGCGGCCGACGACTCGCGCCGGTCGACTTGCGTCAACTCCTCGACGGGGGCAAGGGTGTTCGGCGGACCATAGGCCCCACCTCGCCGAAGGCATATGCCAGAAGCAAGAACGGGTCGAGTGTTGCCAAACCCCTTACGGGCACCCCCGGGCTGTGCAACAGTCGTGTCCGGTCCACCCCACGAACCGGCCGTGCCGTGCCTGTATCGGAGTCGAGATGCCGTCCCATCTGTCCGCGGACCGCCCCACCCCGCAGCAGCCCGAGCGGAGCGCGGTCGACGCGCTGATCAGCCGCACCCGGCGGCTGCGCGGGGATGTGGCGGCGGTACGGCAGGGCACCTCCGTGCTGGACGAGGACGACCCCCGGCTGCGCTGGCGGCACGCACTGTGCGAACTCGCCGTGAACCAGCTCGACGACCTCGGCGCACAGCTCGGCCAGCTCAGGGACGGCGTCCCCGCGCAGCCCGACCACGGCGCCGGGGAACGGCAGGCGGACGGCTCCCCGCACGGCGGCACCGACGGCGGATCGCTCCTGAGCCGGACCGGCTGCGCGGAGTGGAACCTGCTCACGGACGAGGTCAGCTGGTCCGAGGAGTTGTACGAGATCTTCGGCAGGACCCCGGAGGCCGGGGCCCTCTCCCTGGACGAACTGCCGTCCGTGGTCCTCGCGGAGGACCAGCCGCTGCTGACCTCGATGGTCACGGGGTGCCTGGTCGACGGCAGGCCCATGGACGGCGAGATCCGGGTGCTGCTCCCCGACGGGGGGATGCGGACCCTGCACGTCATAGGCGAACCCGTCCTCGACGCCGACGGCTGTACCGCCTCCATGTGGGCGGTCCTGCGCGATGTGAGCCGGCTCCGGCGGAGCCAGCACAGGGTGGAGCGGACCCGGGCCTCACTGGGCAGCCAGGAGCGCCGGGCGCGGGCCGAGCACCGTGCGGCGGCGGAGCTGCACGAGGCCGTGCTGCCCGCCTGGCACGGTGCGCTGCCGCTCCCCCCGCCGGGCCCCGGCGGCCTGGACGTGGCCGCGCACCGGCTCCCCGCCGACGCCCCCGATCTGATCGGCGGTGCCTGGTACGACGCCCTGCGGACGCCTGACGGCCGGACCCTCCTGACCGTCGGGGACCTGACCGGCCACGGCATCGCGGCGGCCTCGTCCATGGCCATGCTGCTCGGGGCGCTGCGCGGGATGGCGATGGCCGGCGTCGAGCCCGGTGCCGTACTGAACCATCTCAACCAGCTGATCGAGTGCTCGGCCCGGCCCGTGCTGGGCAGCGCCCTCTACTGCTTCTTCGACCCGGCGACCGGCCTCCTCACCTGGGCTCAGGCGGGACACCCTCCGCCGTTACTGTTCCGCGACGGCGTGGGACGCCCGCTGCCGGCCCCTGACGGGGTGCTGCTCGGTGCCGCGTCCGGGGTCGCCTACGAGCAGGACCAGGAGGCCCTGCTGCCCGGGGACGTACTCGTCCTGCACACCGACGGACTGACGTGTCGCGGTGACGGGGCGCGCGGCCCGGAGGGACTGCTGGGCCTGGCCCCGCGGTTCGCTCGGGCCGGAACGGCGCAGGAGTGCGTCCGGGCGGTCGTCGAGGAGTTCGGAGCAAGCGGGCGTCCGGATGCCGCGTGCGTACTGGTGGCCCGCGTCGGGACGTGAGGGGTTGCCGCGGGGTGCGGTGCTGCTCTCGCCGCAGCGCGTACCGCGGGGAGCGAAACGGGCGGTTCATCCCGGGGCGCTCAGATCCGGGTGCCCGGTGACGGCTTCGGCGCGGGGCGGGGCAAGGAGTGCTCGATCTCCTCTCGCAGATCCTCGATCTTGGCGTATCCGGCGAACTGGCCGGTCAGCCGGTACATCTCGCGCAGCCGGTCCCAGGTGCGGTGCGAGGAGGTCTCCCCCATCGACACCAGGGCCAGACGTGCGTAGCGGTCCGCCTGCTCCGGGTCGTTCGCGATGAAGCAGGCCGACGCGAGCGAGATGTAGTCGAAGATCTTCGACCGCTGGCGGCCGTTCATCCGCAGATCGAGTGCCTGCTTGGCGTGCCGCTGCGCGGTGGTCGCCACGGACGGGTCGTGCTCGGCCAGTGTCCGGAAGGCGAGGGCCTGCATCCCGTGCAGGTCCGCCTCGTCGAACATCTGCATCCAGCTGGGGGACGGCACGTCGCCCTTGTCCGAGACGAAGAGCTCCTCGGCCTCGCCGAGCGTACGCCGCATGGCCTGGCCGCGGCCCAACGACGCCTGCGCCCACGCCTCGATGGTGTGCAGCATGGCGCGGGTACGCGGCAGGGTCGAGTCGCCGGAGCCGGACTTGGCGAGCTTCATCAGGTCCAGGGCTTCGTCGGGACGGCCCAGATGGACCATCTGGCGGGCCGCACGGGACAGCGCCTCGCCGGCGCGCGGCCGGTCGCCGCCCTCGCGCGCCGCGTGGGCGGCGATGACGAAGTACTTCTGCGCGGTCGGTTCGAGGCCGACGTCGTGGGACATCCAGCCCGCCAGTACCGCGAGGTTGGCGGCCACGCCCCACAGCCGGCGCTGCAGGTGGTCGGGGTGGCGGTAGGCGAGCATGCCGCCCACCTCGTTGAGCTGGCCGACCACCGCCTTGCGCTGAAGACCGCCGCCCCGGGAGGCGTCCCAGGCCCGGAACACCTCCACCGAGCGCTCCAGCGCCTCGATCTCCTCGGAGCCGACGGGCGCGGCCTCGTACAGGTCGAAGCCGGCGTTCTCCACGGCCAGGGGGTCGTCGGGTCGGGGGCCGCGCGCCGCCGGAGCGGTGTGCAGCCAGTCGTGCATGGCGCCGGTGATGGCTGATCCCGCGGTGAGCGCTGCGCCCGCGCCCACCAAGCCGCGTCGGTTGAGCATGAGGTCCATTCCCGTGAATTCGGTGAGGACCGCCGCCGTCCGCTCGGGCGCCCACGGCATTCCGTCGGGATGTTTCTCCGTCCCGCGCTCCCGCCGCTTCCCCGCACGCCCGCGTCGTCCGAACCCGAGGTCCTCGATGGTCACGACACGGCCGAGCCGCTCGGTGAACAGAGCCGCCAGCACCTCGGGCACGGGGTCGCGGGGGCGCTCCCCCATGTCGATCCAGCGCCTGACCCGCGAGGTGTCGGTCGCCAGCTGGGGGTGGCCCATGGCCGCCGCCTTCCGGTTCACCATTCTCGCGAGTTCCCCCTTGGACCAGCCGGCCAGACCGAACAGGTCGGACAGACGGGTGTTGAGGCGGGTGTTGGGTTCTCCGGTCACGTCAAGCCCCCAGGTTCTCGGCTGACTTGACACTAACCCCCTGTCAGATGCGCGATGCGAATTCGCCAGGCTTTCGCCAGGGCACGCTCGGTGGTCCGCTACCCGTGTCCCGGTGTCAAGTAGGAAAGCGCCACCCCGCCCGGCAGCCCTCGGTACTCCCCAGGGTGCCGAACGGCCGCCCGGCGGGGTGGCGTACGCAACCTGTCGGCGCGCGAAGGGATCTGTCTCCCCCCATGTACACAGCATCGTCCTCCGTGTCCGCCCCGCCCCGGCCGCTTCGTCCCATGGGGGCGGGCGGGCCGTATCTCGACCCCCGCGCCGTGTCACCGGTGTCCGGCACGGGTCGGACCCGGCGGGCCGCGGGGCAGGGCACCCAACCGCTCAGCGGGCGGCTCGACCTCTCGGGTCCTCAGGGCGCGCAGCTGAGGATGGCCATCGCCTCGGTGCACCGGGTCTGTCCGGAGTTCAATCCGGTCCAGGTGCTGCGGCGCAGCGGCCGCTCGGTGCTCATCGTGGGGACCACGGGCCGGGCGACCGCCGTGGCGAAGTGCTTACTGGACCACTCCCCCGCCTGGACCGAACGGTTCCGGCACGAAATAGCTGCATACCGCGCCTTCGTGCGGCACCGCCCGCCGGTGCGGGTCCCCCGGCTCATCGCAGCCGATCCGGAGAACTGCACCCTGGTGATCGAGCGGATGCCCGGCCGGGTCGCGGCACTGACGAGGCACCCGGCCGAGGCGCCGCCGCGTGCCGATCTCCGCGCGGTCCTCGACGCGGTCAGCCGGCTCAACGAATGGCGGCCTCCGGCCGGCCTGTTCGACGCGCCGCTGGACTACGCCTCGCGTATCGCCCGGTACCACGAGCTGGGCCTGTTCACCGACCGGGACCTGGGAGACCTGCAGAAGCTGCTCCACGGCCTCGCGCACGCGGGCGGGCGCCAGGGGATGGGCCAGTTCTGTCACGGCGACGCCCTGCTCTCCAACATCCTGGTGCCGCCCACCGGCCCCGTGCTGGTCGACTGGGAACACGCGGGCTGGTACCTGCCGGGTTACGACCTGGCGACCTTGTGGACGGTGCTCGGGGACGCTCCCTCGGCGCGCCGTGACATCAGCAAGCTGGCACAGAGGAGGGGGCCCGCCGCCCGCGACGCCTTCCTGGTCAATCTCATGCTGGTGCTCACCCGGGAGATCCGCACGTACGAGACCGCGGTGCAGCGGGCCATGCGGGACGGGGTACCGGCACCCGCCGGTCCCGTGCGGCCGGGTGCCCTCACTTCGAGCGAGGAGCAGCGGCGGCTGCTCCGCAGGCTGCACGACGACTGCGCGATGGCACGCCGGGCGGTGCGCGCCGCAGTAGGGACCCGCTGACGCACGGGGGACGCGTGCTGCGGGACCGGTGCCGACACACCGGGTCCCGCAGCACGCGACAGTGCGTTCTCACGCTCCCGCCCCCTCGCCGCGGCGCCGGCGGGGGGGGGCGGAGCCATGCCTTCCGTCCGCGCGCAGGCCGGATCACGGTCGAGACGACCACCCCATAATCGCCACGCTTATATGACTATTTGGGCTCTCGTGTAACCCGAACGGCTCAGGGGTAGTTCTGGCGCCGACAGGCGCGGTCCGTCCGGACCGTGCCGCGTTCCGAAAGGCCGACACGTACATGGCACAGCCCTTCACACTGCCGGACTTCTATGTGCCGTACCCGGCGCGTCTCAACCCGCATCTGGAGGCCGCCCGGAGCCACACCCGCCGGTGGGCCCGCGGGATGGGGATGCTGGAGGGGTCCGGCGTCTGGGAGGAGAAGGACCTCGAGTCCCACGACTACGCACTGCTGTGCGCGTACACCCACCCCGACTGCTCGGCCGAGGCGTTGTCCTTGGTGACGGACTGGTATGTGTGGGTCTTCTTCTTCGACGACCACTTCCTGGAGCTGTTCAAGCGGACCCACGACCGGGAGGGCGGGAAGCGGTACCTGGACCGGCTGCCCGCGTTCATGCCGATGGACCGCGGCGCGGCGATGCCGGAGCCGGCCAATCCGGTGGAAGCGGGGCTGGCCGATCTGTGGACGCGGACGGTCCCGGCCATGTCGGACGCCTGGCGGGCGCGGTTCGCGGAGGCGACGGAGAACCTGCTCAACGAGTCGCTGTGGGAGCTCTCGAACATCAACGAGGGCCGTATCGCCAACCCGGTCGAGTACATCGAGATGCGCCGCAAGGTGGGCGGCGCCCCGTGGTCGGCGGGCCTGGTGGAGTACGCGGCGAACGCGGAGGTCCCCGCGGCCCTGGCCGGCGCGCGTGCCCTGCGCGTACTGCGGGACGCGTTCTCCGACGGCGTACATCTGCGCAACGACCTGTTCTCGTACCAGCGCGAGGTCGAGGACGAGGGCGAGAACAGCAACGGCGTGCTGGTCCTGGAGCGGTTCCTGAAGTGCTCCACGCAGGAGGCGGCGGAGGCGGTCAACGACCTGCTGACCTCACGGCTGCACCAGTTCGAGCACACCGCGCTGACCGAACTGCCGCCGCTGTGCGCCGAGAAGGGGCTCACCGCCGACGAGACGGTGGCCGTTCTCGCCTACGTCAAGGGGCTGCAGGACTGGCAGTCGGGCGGTCACGAGTGGCACATGCGCTCCAGCCGTTACATGAACGGCGGCGGTACGGCCGGCTCCGTGCCCGCCTTCGGGATGGCGGCCGCGTCGGTCCGCCTCACGCCCCGCTCGGAGTCGGCGCGGCTGCGCCGTCATTCCCATGTCCCCTACCAGCACGTCGGCCCGTCCCTGCTGCCCGAGTTCGAGATGCCCTTCACCACGACCCTCAGCCCCTATCTGGAGGGGGCCCGGCTGCGGATCGTGGAGTGGTCGCGGCGGATGGGCCTGCTGGAGGCACAGCCCGGGGTGCCCGGCTCCCACATCTGGGACGAGGAGCGGCTGGTCGCCACGGACCTCCCGCTGTGCGCGGCGGGCCTGCACCCGGACGCCACGCCGGAGGAGCTCGACCTGTCGTCGGGGTGGCTGACCTGGGGGACGTACGGGGACGACTGGTTCCCGGTGGTGCACGGCAGGACCCGGGACCTGGCGGGGGCGCGGCTGGCCAACGAGCGGCTGTCGCTGTTCATGCCGCTGGACGGTGAGGCGGTGCCGGACCCGCTGAACGCGCTGGAGCGGGGTCTCGCCGACCTGTGGCACCGGACCGCGGGCCCGATGGACGCGGCGGCCCGGCGCTCCTTCCGCACGGCGGTGGAGTCGATGACCGAGAGCTGGCTGTGGGAGCTGGCGAACCAGGCGCAGAACCGGGTCCCGGATCCGGTGGACTACATGGAGATGCGCCGCGCGACCTTCGGCTCGGACCTGACGATGAGCCTGTGCCGCCTGGGGCACGGCAGGAAGGTCCCGGACGCGGTCTACCGGAGCGGCCCGCTGCGGTCCCTGGAGCACGCGGCGTCGGACTACGCCTGCCTGCTCAACGACCTGTTCTCCTACCAGAAGGAGATCGAGTACGAGGGCGAGGTGCACAACGGCGTCCTGGTGGTGCAGAACTTCTTCGGAGTGGACTATCCGACGGGCGTGGCGATCGTGCACGACCTGATGAAGGCGCGGATGCGCGAGTTCCAGCATGTCGCCGAGCACGAACTGCCGGTGCTGTACGACGACTTCGCTCTGGACGACGAGGCCCGGGAGACGCTCGCCGGCTATGTGGTGGAGCTTCAGCACTGGATGGCGGGCATCCTGATCTGGCACCGGGACTGCCGGCGTTACCGCGAGCAGGACCTGCGGCGGGGCACCGGAGCCCCCTGGCACCTCGGCGGTCCCACGGGGGTCGGTACGTCGGCGGCGCGGATCACCCGGCTGCTGTCGCAGGGACGTTTCAGCCCTGCTGGAACAGCTCTGCCGGCAGGGGCTTCAGCAGGGCGTACAGATCGTCCGTGATGGGCCGGTCCCAGCTGGCGATGGTGACCAGCACCCCGTCGCTCCGGTCGAACTGGACACAGGAGATGCGGCTCTCGGAGAGCTTGATCCGGCGGACGACGAGGAGGCTGTCCCTCTGTATGACGGGAACGTCCTCGGTGCCGGTGACCTCGACCGGCTCGTCGTTCTCGAGGGCGAGGAGGAGCTGAGCCACCTCGAAGGGGACCTGGCCCTCCTCGGTCTCGCGGGCGGGTGAGCCCTCCGGGAGGTTGCCGATGATCATTGCCGGGCCGCGGCCGCCGAACAGGTCGTAGCGCAGGAAGACGCCCTGGCAGCTCCCGTCCGGGGCGGGGAGCAGGCCCGCACCGAGGTTGCCGGGCCAGTCCCCGGGGTCCATGGCCAGGACATCGAAGTCCGGGCCCGCGGGTGTGGCGGCGCTACGGCGGCGGAGGAAGGACATGGGGGCCATGTTACGTGGCCCGGCTCACGTTGCGGAGCCGGGCGGCTCCTACGACTCCGCCGCCAGTGCCTCCAGCACCCGCACCGCTTCGGCCCCCCGCCCATGGGGGACGAACAGGTGATCGTGGTGGTAGCCGGCGACCATGTTGCAGCCCATCCCCGCGTCGGTGAGGGCGAGGGAGACCGCCGCGGTCAGCCCGACGGCGTCGAGGGCGGAGTGCACGCGCAGGGTGATCCAGGCGGCCACGAAGTCGTGGGCGAGCCCCGCCCGTACCGCCTGGCTCTCGGGGAGGACGAGGGTGAGGCCCTCACGCTCGGCGACGGTCACCACGGGGTCCACCCCGGGAGGCGTCCCGCCGTCCGGGAGCGTCGTGAAGACGTAGCGGCCGGGGTTCAGCTCCGGCCGCATGCCGCGCAGCAGGGTCCTCAGGTCGCGTTCGCCGGTCATGGGGCCACGTTACGGCCCACGGGCCCGGCCGTCCGGGTGCCGCACAGGGGCCGGTAAGCCATTCGGGCACGCCATGTGTGCGTACGCACACCCTGCGTGGCAGCGCCCCGGAATCGCCCCTAGCTTCGGCTCATGAGTACACGACACATGAGCAGAAAGCGCCTCACGCGTCTGGTGGGGGCCGCCGCCGGTACGGCCACCGCGCTGGGTCTCGCGACGGTCCCCTCCACCGCGTCCGCACCGGGGCACCACGTCGTGCGCCCGGGTGACTCGATCCAGAGCGCGGTGGACGCGGCCCGGGCCGGTGACACGATCGTCGTCCTGCCCGGCACGTACCGCGAGAGCGTCCTGATCACGAAGCCCGGGCTGACCCTGCAGGGCGCCGGTGACCGGACGGTGATCGCACCGGCGGTGGCGAAGGCCGGGGCGGCCGACGGCACCTGCGCGAAGGCCGGCAACGGCATCTGCGTCATCGGCACGAAGTCGCGCACGGTCGACGATGTCAGCATCCGCTCCCTGACCGTCTCCGGTTTCGCCCGGAACGGCGTCTGGGCGTCCTGGACGGACTCCCTCTCCGTACGCGACGTGACGTCGAAGGAGAACGGGACCTGGGGCATCGCCCAGGAGCGTTCGACCCGGGGCCATCTCCGGGGCAACACCGCGACGGGCAACGGGGACGCGGGGATCTTCGTCGCGAACTCGGTCACCGAGGAAGGCGGGGCCACCGACACCGGGGGCACCCTGATCCAGGACAACGCCCTGAGCGACAACCGGATCGGGGTCACCGTCCGCCGTGTGAGGAACCTGGCGGTCGAGGGCAACCGCATCACCGGCAACTGCAGCGGGGTGTTCGTCGTCGGTGACGAGTCCAGGCCCGCGGCCGGGTCCATGACGGTCAGCGGCAACCAGGTCCTGGAGAACAACAGGTTCTGCGCGGCCACGGAGCGGCTCTCGGCGATCCAGGGGTCCGGGATCGTCCTGACCGGCAGTGAGAAGACGGTCGTGCGGGACAACGTCGTACGCGGCAACGCGGGCACCACCGCCCATTCCGGCGGGATCCTGCTGTTCAAGAGCTTCGTGGGAGCCCTCAACACGGACAACACCATCAGCGGCAACCTCGTGCGGGACAACCGGCCGGCCGACCTCGCCGACCGGGACACCTCCGGCACGGGCAACACCTTCGTCAGCAACGAGTGCGGCACGTCCGTGCCGGCCGGAATGTGCGCCCAGTGACGGCCGGCCGCCGCGTCGGCAGAATCGAGTCGGTATGACCACCCTGAGTCCCACCCCCGAGACCACCCCCCTCGCCGCCGCCCCCGTCTCCTCCGCTCCCGCCTCTCCCCCTCCGGCCATGCAGCTGAGGGAACTGGCGTTCGGAGCGGCCCGTGCCGCCGCGCTCCGCGCCGCGGCCGGGCTGGGAGTGGCCGACGCGCTCGGTGAGTCACCGGCCACGGCCGAGGAGCTCGCCCGGGCGGTGAAGGCGGAGCCGGCCCCGCTGCGGCGGCTGCTGCGCGCGCTGAGCTGCTACGGCGTCTTCGCCGAGACCGAGGACGGCACGTTCGCCCACACGGAGATGTCCCGGCTGCTGCGCGAGGACGATCCGCACAGCCTGCGCTACATCTGCCTGTGGTGCACCGAGCCGTGGACGTGGGAGGTCTGGCCGCGGCTCGACGACGCGGTGCGCTCCGGGGCGAGTGTCTTCCCCGAGACGTTCGGCAAGGGCTTCTTCGACTACCTCCACCAGGACGCCGGCGAGTCCGCCCAGGTGTTCAACCGCGCCATGACGACGTCCAGCGTGCAGTCCGCCCGGGACGTCGCCGATCTGCTCGACCTCACCGGGGTCTCCTCGGTGGCCGACATCGGCGGGGGCCAGGGCCATGTGCTGGCGAGTCTGCTGGAGAAGCACCCCGCGGTGCACGGCACCCTGCTCGACCTGCCCGGGGTGGTGGCCGGGGCGGACGCCCGGCTGCGCGACGACGGCCCGCTGGCCGGCCGGGCGAGGATCGTGCCCGGCGACTGCCGTGAGGAGATCCCCTTCGAGGCCGACCTCTACATCATCAAGAACATCCTCGAGTGGGACGACGGGAGCACCCGCCGGACGCTGCGCAACGTGGTCGCGGCGGCGCGTCCCGGCGCCCGGGTGGTGGTCATCGAGAACCTCGTCGACGACACCCCCTCGATGCGGTTCACGACCGCGATGGACCTGCTGCTCCTGCTCAACGTCGGGGGTGCGAAGCACACCAGGGAGAGTCTGGTCACGCGGATCTCCGACGCCGGCCTGAAGATCCGCGAGGTCCGCCCGGTCAACGCCTACCTCCACGCGTTCGAATGCGTGGTGCCGGGCTGATCCGGCTCCCCCCGGGTGCCGGACCGCCCCGGCCCGGCACTCGGGTGCCGGGCCGGGGCGGTCGCCGGTGGGTCAGGCGGATCCGTCGCGCTGCCACCGGTAGAACTGCTGCGCCATCGCGTCCTTGGGACCGCGCCAGGTCTGCGGGTCGTACGGGCTGACGAAGGCGGTCAGCCGGTCGCTGATGGCCTTGAACTCCGGATGTCCGGTCACCTTCGCGATCTCCGGGCCCGGGGGCCTGTCGGATTCGATCAGGTGCAGGTACACGTCCCCGAACTGGAACAGCGTCCGCCTGTTGACCCCCACCAGGTGCGGGAGTTCGGTGTCGTCCGACGCGGCGAAGAGCTCGGCGATGTCCGGTGCGGAGTCGGGGGCCATCCGGGCGACGATCAGTGCGTGATGCATCTGGCTGCCTTTCGGTCCTCAGTTGACCGGGACCGAGGCGGACCGCCGTTCCCGGTCGCGCTGCTCGATCTTGTCGCGGATGAGTTCCAGCTGGACGCGGGAGTTGCGGTTGATGTTGTCGGTCATCCACTCGTCGTCGACCGGGGCGTCGGGGCGCATCGCGAAGTCCTGCCGCCAGCGCATCCGGGTGCCTCCGGGGACCTCCGAGTACTCCCAGCGGATGTCCATGTGCTGGAACGGCCCGGTCTCGACCCTGTGGGCGCGGACAGTGCGTCCGGCGCGGTCCGTGGTGCGCTCGGAGACCCAGCTCCAGACCTTGCCGTTGTCGTCGGGGTGCATGGTGAGCCGGAAGGTGGTCGTCTCGCCCTCCCGCTCGATCACCTCGACGGAGGCGTACTCGCTGAACAGCCGGGGCCAGTTCTCGAGATCGTTCGTCATGTCCCAGACCAGGTCCAGGGGGGCGGCGATGGTGATCTCGTTCTCGGTGTGTCCGGACACGTCAGACTCCTGTCAGGGTGGTGTTCACGAGGTCGAGGAACTCTCCGGGCGTCCTGCACCGGTCGGCGTCGGCCGGCAGCGGGCGGCCGTAGCGGTTCTCGAGGGCGGCGACGATGCCGAGCAGGCCGAGCGAGTCGAGGCCGTACTCTTCGAACGCGGAGCCGGGACGGCTCTCCATCTGCGCGGGGTCGACGGTGAGACCCGCGCCGCTCTTCATGAGTCCTGCGAGCTCTTCGTACGTCAGTCGGTCGGACACGGGGATCGCTCCTTGTCACTCAGTGGTGTCGTTGGGGTGCCGCAGCACCAGGGCCGAGTTCGAGCCCATGAGGCCCCGGCTGAGCACCAGTGCCGTGCGGAGCCGGGCGGGGCGCGGACGGCCGGTGACCACGTCGAGGTCGTGGCACACCTCGAAGACGTTGGGGGTCGGCGGGACGAGGCCGTGTTCCATGGCGAGCACGGCCGCGGAGACGTCCAGGACGGGCGCTCCGCAGTAGGCACGGCCGATGCCGGCCTTGGGCGCCGTCACGGGTACGCGGCGCCCGTGCGGGCCGAGCGCGTCGGCGAGGGCCAGTGCCTCGGCCCGGTCCGCGGCGGGGACCCCGAGGGCGTCGGCGAAGACGACGTCGATCTCCTCGGGAGCGCAGCCGGCCTCGCGCAGAGCCCCCTCGACGGCGTGGGCGAGTCCCTCCCGGGACTGTTCCCACCGGCCCGCTCCGGTGAAGGTGGCGGCGTGTCCGGCGAGTTCGGCGCGGGCCCGGGCGCCGCGGGCCCGCGCCGCCGACGCCTCCTCGACCACCAGCATGGCGCCGCCCTCGGCAGGCACGAACCCGCAGGCGTCCGCGGTGAACGGCCGGTAGGCGCGGGCCGGGTCGTCGCAGACGCTGAGGTCGTCGTAGCCGAGCTGGCAGACGACGGAGTACGGTGCCAGCGGCGCTTCGGCGGCGCCGACGACGACCGCGTCCGTGCCGCCCCGGACCGAGCGCGCGGCGTGCATGAGGGCGTCCAGGCCGCCCGCCTCGTCGCTGGCCACGACGGCGCAGGGGCCCTTGAAACCGCCGCGGATGGAGATCTGGCCGGTGCTGGCGGCGTAGAACCAGGCGATGGACTGGTAGGGGCCGACGAACTTGGGTCCCTGCCCCCACAGCCGCTGGAGCTCGCGCTGCCCGAACTCACCGCCGCCGGACCCGGCGGCGGTGACCACGCCCACTTTGAAGGGGGCGTCCTCGTAGTCGGCGCGGCCCAGCCGCGCGTCGTCGAGGGCGAGGTCGGCGGCGGCCATCGCGTAGTGGGTGAACCGGTCGGTCTGGACGAGGAACCTTTCCTCGACGGCGGTGACCGGGTCGAAGTCCCTGACCTCGCCCGCGACCCGCAGAGGCAGGTTCTCGCAGCCTTCGCGGGAGACCCGGTCGAGGACGCTGACGCCTTCCTGGGTCTGCTTCCAGAAGGCGCCGGCGCCGGTCCCGTTGGGGGCGACGACGCCGATCCCCGTGATGACGGACCTCCGGCGTGCCGAGGTGCTCATGGAGTCCTCCCGCCTGTTCGGGTCAGGGCCACGGCGGACTGGAACCCGCCGAAGCCGCTGCCGACCGAGAGCACGCTGCGCAGCTTGAGCGGCCGTGCGGTGCGTGGTACGTAGTCGAGGTCGCACTCGGGGTCGGCGGTCTCGTAGTTGGCCGTGGGGGGCACGGTCTGGTGCCGGAGCGCCAGGACGCACGCGGCGATCTCGATGGCGCCGATCGCTCCGAGCGAGTGCCCCACCATGGATTTGATGGAGCTCATCGGCACCTTGTACGCGTGCTGCCCCAGGGCCCGCTTCACGGCCGCGGTCTCGTGCCGGTCGTTCTGCTTGGTGCCCGAGCCGTGCGCGTTGACGTAGTCGACCTGCGAGGGGTCGGTCCGGGAGTGCGCCAGAGCCGTGTTGATGGCCTCGGCCATCTCCAGGCCCTCGCTGGTGAGCCCGGTCATGTGGTAGGCGTTGCCGAAGGTGGCGTAGCCCGATATCTCGCAGTAGACGGTCGCCCCGCGGGCCCGCGCGTGCTCCAGCTCCTCGAGGACCAGGACGGCTCCGCCCTCGCCCATGACGAACCCGTCGCGGCGGGCGTCGAAGGGCCTGGAGGCGTGTTCCGGGTCGTCGTTGTTGGCGGAGGTCGCCTTGATGGCGTCGAAGCAGGCGACGGTGATGGGGGTGATCGGCGTGTCGGAGGCTCCGGCGACGCAGACGTCGACGCGGCCCTCCTCGATGGAGTGGAAGGCGTAGCCGATCGCGTCCAGACCGGAGGTGCAGCCGGTGGAGACGGTCTGGACCGGGCCGTGCGCCCCGACCTCTTCGGCGACGGCCGAGGCGAGGGTGCTGGGCGAGAAGGCGCGTTCCAGATGGGCGCCGGCCGGCCGGTGGTCGACGTCCCAGCGTGCTCCGCTCCCGCTGACCGCGACGTAGTCGTGTTCGAGCCGGGTGGTGCCGCCGACCGCGGTGCCGAGGGAGACGCCGACGCGCCAGGGGTCTTCCCTCTCCGGGTCCAGGCCGGCGTCCTGGAGCGCTTCCCTCGCGGCCACCAGGGCGAACTGGATGTACCGGTCGGAGCGTGCGATCAGGCCGTCGTCCAGGCCGTGCGCGACGGGGTCGAAGTCGACCTCGGCCGCGATCCGGGAGCGGAAGGGCGCCGGGTCGAACAGGGTGATGCCTCGTGTCGCGGTGCGGCCGTTCGACAGCAGGTCCCAGAAAGCCGGGGCGCCGATGCCTCCCGGCGCGACCACACCGACTCCGGTGACGGCGACACGCCGGGTCATGACGCGGCCCCCGTCCGTTCTGGCGGCGCGCCGCGCTCGGCCACCGCCGTGTCGGTGATCTCGGTGTCCACGTGTCCGAGTTCGGGGCGCGGGGCGAGCGGGCCGAGGTGGAAGACCATGCGCGCCTCCTCGTCGCCGACGTTGCGGAAGCGGTGGCGTACGTGCGGCGGGATGAGGAGGCCCTGGTCGGGCCGCATGGCGTGGGGTTCGCCGTCCAGGTCGACCTCGAGGAGGCCCTGCACCACGTACACGAACTCCTCGGAGTACGGGTGGTAGTGCTCGCCGATGCGCTCACCGGGGCGGACGATGGCCAGCCCCATGAAGCCGCTGGTCGCTCCCACGGCGGTGGGTGTGAGCATGGCGCGCAGATCTCCTCCGCGCCTGCGGTTGGGCTGCGTCTCGCTGAGGTCCACGATGCGAGGCCGGTGCGTGGTCATGACTGCTCTCCTCCGGGCGCGTTGCGCGTTGTTCGGGTGACGGCGGCGCGGGCCGGTGCCCGGCTGCCGGGGTTTCAGGAATCGGGGGCCTGCCGGTCCGTGACGAGGGTCATCTCGGCCTGCGAGAGGAAGCGCGCGGCTTCGGGGTCGGTCGTCGGCAGGCCGTTGGCGCCGCCTTCGAGGAGCCGGCCGAACACGGCCGCCTTGCGGGCGCCGCCGATGCCGAGTGCCTGGGCGGGCTGCGCGTCGAGGGGGCCGCTCACCTCGAGCAGGCGGACCACCACGTCGTCCCGCTGGAAGATGGTGCTGCTCTCGATGGGGCCGGCGATGTCCTCTGCCGCCTCCTCGTCCTGGCCGGCGAGCAGTCGTGCCAGTGCCATGCCGCAGCCCTCCTTGGCCTGGTAGAACAGCGCGTGCCGCTCGAGCTCCTCCGCCGTGTGCCGGCCCGCCTTGACGTGATGGACGGTCGGCAGGGCGGCCCGGGTGAAGAACATCCGGGCGGAGTCGGGGTCGGCGAGGTCGCGGTCCTGTTCGAGGTAGGGGTTGATGGCCTCCTCGACGGCCCTGACCTCGGGCTGGCGTGAGACGTGCCGCAGCGCGGCCATCAGGTCGCCCTCGACCTCCACCGCGCGCACCACCCGGTTGCCGTGCATGAAGAGCGAGGTACGGCGCAGCCGGGTGTTCTCGTCGACGCGCGCCTGCGGGGAGTCGTAGTCGGCGAGGATCTTCGCGACGATGTCCTCCGTGCCCGGCTTCACCGTGAAGGTGAGGGCGTGGCGTACGACGCCGTCGCCCAGACGGGGAGCGGACTGGAGGCGGCCCTTGAGGGGTTCGGGGACGTTCTCGAAGGCGGCACCCGTCTCGCGCAGCACGCTGAACCGCAGCGAACGGGTGTCGCGTACGCAGCTGTGCAGGGGCTGTACCGTCTCGACGTGCTCCTCGCTGTTCACCCACGCGAGGAAGGGCGGCGCGCTCTCCCATTCGCTGGTGATGAGCCACTGCGAGGGGTTCTCGATGGACTGGCAGAGCTGGTCGCTGATGTGCCCGGGAATCGAGGCGACCTGGTTGCGCATGTGCTCGTACGCCTCGAGGAACTGGTTCTGGGCGCCGTCGTGCAGGTCCAGCAGGAGTATGACCCGGAGCCTCGATCCGTCGAAGGCGGACTGCGATATGCGTTCCGAGAGGGTTGTCATCTTTTCGCTCTCCTTCGAGGACGCTGCGGTGACCACGTCCGGTGGCCCGGCGCCATCCGTCGGTTTCGGTGGAAGCGGAGTGGGTCCCTCCCCCGCTGATGCGGCGTGCCCGCCGCGCATCCCGTGTATCGCTCCCGCGACCGATCGTGGAACGCCGGTACGGACGGCGCGAGATTTGTGAACCGTTCAGGTGAGGAGTGGGCCGGAGCCTTTCCGCGAGGGCATGGACACTGCATCCGTCCCGCGTCCGAGCTGGAGCTGCTGATGAACGAGAACGTCGTCCACCGTGTGCCGGTCCTCATCGTGGGCGGCTCCCTGGTGGGCCTGTCCGCCTCCGTCTTCCTGAGCCGGCTCGGTGTCCGCCATCTCCTGGTCGAGAAGCACGCGGGCACCTCGACCCATCCGCGCGGGCGGGGCAACAACGTCCGCACGATGGAGATCTTCCGTACGGCGGGGGCGGAGCGGCTGATCAGGGACGCCGCGTCGGTGCTGTCCGGCAATCACGGCATCCTGCAGGCCCCGTCGCTCACCGGCGGCGAACAGGACTGGCTGTTCAAGGAGATCGACCCGGGCGGCGGCCTGGCGCGGTTCAGCCCGAGCGGCTGGTGCCTGTGCAGCCAGAACGACCTGGAACCCGTTCTGGTCGGCCACGCCCGCGCCCTGGGCAGTGATCTGCGCTTCTCCGCGGAGATGCTCGGTTTCGAGCAGGACGCCGACGGGGTCACGGCGGTGGTGAAGGACCGGGAGACCGGGGAGCACACCACGGTGCGCGCCGACTACCTGGTGGCGGCCGACGGGCCGCGCAGCCCGGTCCGGGAGCAGCTGCGGATCGGGCAGACCGGTCCGGGCGACCTGTTCCACAACGTGAGCATCACGTTCCGCTCGCGCGGTCTCGCGTCGGTGGTCGGTGATCGGCGGTTCATCGTCTGCTACCTGACGAACCCGAAGGCCGACGGGGCGCTGCTGCCGGTGGACAACGTGGAGCGGTGGGTGTTCCACGCGCCGTGGAAACCCGAACTGGGCGAGACCATGGAGGACTTCACCGACGACCGGTGTGTGGCGCACATCCAGGAGGCGGTCGGCGCGCCCGGCCTGGACGTGGAGATCACCGGCAAGGCTCCGTGGCACGCGGCGGAGCGGGTCGCCGAGCGGTACGGGTCGGGACGGGTCTTCCTCGCGGGTGACGCGGCCCACGAGATGTCACCGACCGGGGCGTTCGGCTCGAACACGGGGATCCAGGACGCGCACAACCTGGCGTGGAAGCTGGCCGCCGTGGTCCGTGGGGAGGCGGGTCCCGGTCTTCTGGAGACGTACGAGGCGGAACGGCTGCCGGTGGCACGGGCCACGAGCGCACGGGCGTCGTCGCGCTCGCAGGAGCACAGCCACCCCGGTTACGCGGCCCCCGAGGGCCCGGCGGGCGGTCCCCGGGGCGGCATGCTCACGGTGGCGCTGGGATACCGCTACGGGCGGGGCGCGGTGCTGGGCGCCGGTCCGGCCGGTCCGGTGGTGCCGGAGCGCATGGGCCTGACGGGCGAGCCCGGCACCCGCGCACCGCATCTGTGGGTGCGCCGGGCCGGTACGCGCGTCTCGACCCTGGATCTGTACGAGCGGTCGTTCGTGCTGCTCTGCGACGCGGACCGCCCCGAGTGGCGGGCGGCGGCGTCACGGGTCGCGGAGCGGCTGGGGATCCGGCTGGACGCCTACGCCGTCGGGGCGGGCGCCGGGGCGGACCTGGAGGCCGAGGAGGGGGGCGACTGGGCCGCCGCGCACGGTACGGGGGCGGACGGCGCCGTGCTGGTGCGTCCGGACGCCTTCGTGGCCTGGCGTTCGCCGGGCGCGGTGGAGGACCCGGAGACCGTGCTGTACGACGCGCTCACGGCGCTGCTGCACCGGGACTGAGCGGGACGGCCGCCGGGCGGGCGTCCCGGCCCGCCCGGCGGTTTCAGCCCCGGCGGTTTCAGCCCCGGCCGATCCCGAAGGAGGCGAGCGCGGCGAGGAATCCGTCCGGGTTGTCGGCGTGTACGAGATGCCCGGCGTCGACCGGGGCGTAGCGGCCGCCGGGTGTCCGTCCGGCCGGCGAGCGGAGCTGTTCCTGGTCGACGTGGCTGCGGGTGCCGCCGATGACGAGTGTGGGGGCGGTGATCCGGCCGAGGTGCTCGCGTATCCCCGGGTCCGGGTCGTTCAGCCATTCGTCGGTGGCGGGGACCACCGGCCAGTCGAAGCCGAGCGTTCCGGGCGGCCGTTCGGCGGGTGGGCGGGGCGGGTCGAGCGGGACCGGGGGCGGCGGTTCCTCGAGGACGAGCCGGCCGACCAGCCCGGGGTGCCGCTGGGCGAGGAGCAGCGCGGCCGTCCCGCCGGCCGAGTGCCCGATGAGGGTCGCTCCGGCCAGGCCGCGGGCCTCCAGGAAGCCGTGCAGGTCGTCGCGGAAGAGCTCGAAGGAGTAGCGGCCGGGCCAGTCGCTGAGGCCGTGGCCCCGGAGGTCGAGCGCGTACACCCGGTGGTGTGCGCCGAGCCGCGCGGCGACGCCGGCCCAGTCGCGGCTGTCGCCGCCCCGCCCGTGTGCCAGAACGAGGGGCGGGGCCGAGGGGTCGCCCCAGGTGCGGTGGGCCAGGCGGATGCCGCCTGCCCGCACACTGCTGACGGCGGGATCGAGGAAGGCCTCGACGGTCCGGGCGAAGGTGCCGGGATCGTCGATCCACGGGTAGTGGCCGGCCCCGGGCTGGACGGCGAGTTCCGCGTGCGGGAAGAGAGCGGCGAGCTGTGCCGCCCGGTCGGGGCGGGGGCCCGCGTCGTGCTCCCCCGCGACGACCAGGACCGGTGCCGCCAGTTCTCCCAGGGCGGCGACGGTGGCGGCGGGGTCGAAGGCGCCCTCGGCGTAGTGGAAGGAGGCGGCCTCCGTGTTGGTCTGCGCTGCCGCGCCGGCGGCGTGCGCCCGGGCGGTGGCGTCCCAGCGCCCGTAGGTCAGCGGCGCGACGGCCGACCGGGCCGCGTCGGTCACCCGCCCGGCCAGGATCTCCTCCAGAGCCGCACGGGCTTCGGCGTACCAGGGTTCACCGGCGCTGCGTGCCGCCGCCTCGCGCAGTTCCCGGCCGGTGACGGGGAGGCCGGCGGCGCGGGTGCCCGGGGTGATGAGGGTGAGGGTGCGCAGCCGTCCGGGGTGGCGCGCCGCGTAGAGGACGGCGAGGTTCGCCGCCGCCGAGTGGGCCAGCAGGTCGATGTGCCCGAGGCCGAGGTGGACGCGCAGTGCCTCGACGTCACCGACGAGCCGGTCGCACCGGTAGGCCGACGGGTCGTCGGGGGCGGCCGAGCCGCCGGTGCCGCGCGGGTCGGGCAGGACCAGCCGGCGGGTCCGGGAGAGGCCCCCGAGGTCGCCGAGGTAGGCGGAGGCCCGCAGAGGGCCGCCCGGCAGGCAGATCAGTGGCTCTCCCCGGCCGAGGAGGCGGTAGGCGAGTACGGCCCCGTCGGGGGCGGTGAAGGTCGGCATGGCCGCCATCCGAACAGCACCGGCCGCGGGGTGCGGGACTCTATGCTCTCGGCGAAGCGGGCCGTGCGGGACCGCCGCCCGCCACTCGCCGTCCCGGAGGTGCGCTGATCAGGTGAGCGGGGCGGAGAAACGGTCCCTCAGCTCTCTCTTGAGGATTTTCCCGCTGGCGTTGCGCGGGAGGCCGTCGACGAACAGGACCTTCTTCGGGGCCTTGAAGTGGGCGAGCCGCCGGCGTGCGTGCGCGATCAGTTCCTCCTCGGTGGCCTCGCCCCGGAGCACGACCACGGCGGTGACCGCTTCGATCCACCGCTCGTCCGGGAGCCCCACCACGGCGGTCTCGGCCACGGCCGGGTGGGTGTAGAGGGCGTCCTCCACCTGGCGCGAGGCGACCAGTACGCCTCCGGAGTTGATGACGTCCTTCACCCGGTCGACGACGGTGAAGTACCCCTCGGCGTCACGCACCGCGAGGTCACCCGAGTGGAACCAGCCGTCCCGGAACGCCTCGGCGGTCTCCTCGGGCTTGTCCCAGTAGCCCCGGCAGAGCTGGGGCGAGCGGTAGACCACCTCGCCGGCCGTGCCGTGCGGCACCTCCCGGCCCTCCTCGTCGACGACCTTCGCCTCGACGAAGAGGACCGGCCGGCCGCAGGAGTCCATCCGCCCCTCGTGTTCGCCGGGGCCGAGGACGGTGGCGAGCGGGCCGATCTCGCTCTGCCCGAAGCAGTTGTAGAACGCCAGGTCCGGCAGCCGTTCGCGCAGACGTTCCAGCACGGGCACGGGCATGATCGACGCGCCGTAGTACGCCTTGCGCAGGGCACCGAGGTCACGGGTGGCGAAGTCCGGGTGGTTGGCGAGGCCGATCCAGACGGTCGGCGGGGCGAAGAGGCTGTCCGCCTGCCCGGCCTCGACCAGGTCGAAGATCCGGTCCGCGTCGGGGGCGTCCAGGATGGTGTTCTCCGCGCCGACCGCGAGGTAGGGCAGCAGGAAGACGTGCATCTGCGCGGAGTGGTAGAGCGGCAGCGAGTGCACGGGCCGGTCGGTGGCGCGCAGGTCGAGCGCGGTGATGGCGCTGACGTACTCGTGGACCAGGGCGCCGTGCGTCATCATCGCGCCCTTGGGCTGGGCGGTGGTGCCGGAGGTGTACAGCAGCTGCGCCAGGTCGTCCGCGCCGGGGGCCTGTCCGGGGGTGAAGGGCCGGGGGTCGTCCAGGGCGTCGAGGAGCGAGCCGGGCGCGTCGCGCAGCGCGCGTACCGGGCGGCCGGCGGGGACGCGCCCGGCGAGGCCGGGATCGGTGAGGACGAGGGAGCTGCCGGACTGGGCGAGGATGTACGCGAGGTCCTCGCCGGTGAGGTTCTGGTTGACCGGTACGTGGACCAGGCCGGCCCGGGCGCAGGCCAGGTAGGCGATCAGGTAGACGTCCGAGTTGTGGGCGTAGGAGGCGACCCGGTCGCCGGGGCGCAGCCCGTGGTCGGCGGTGAGGACGGCGGCGGCCGTGCCGACCGCCGTGTCCAGCGCCTCGTAGGTCCAGACGCGCGAGGCGTACCGGACGGCGGTGCGCCCCGGGGTGCGCCGGGCACTGCGGGTCACGACCTGGTCGACCGTACTGCTGCGTACACCGTTCATGGCGTGATCCTGGGCCGACGGGGGCCGGGGGTCAAGGGGCCGGCGGTGCGGGCTTGCGCGGGGTGCGGCCGGGTGGGACGTGTGCTCCGGGCCGGGCGGGCCGTGTGGAGGGCTCGGGTGTCAGGGGCTGATCGCCAGGAAGACGAACGCGGCGAAGATCGCCAGATGGACGCCGCCCTGGAGCAGAGTGGCCCGGCCGGGTACGACCGTCAGCGCGCCCACCACCACGGTCAGCGCGAGGAGCACCAGGTGGGTGGAGTTCAGCCCCAGGTGCAGGGGCCCGTCCAGCCAGACCGAGGCGAGCGCGATGACGGGGATGGTGAGGCCGATGCTGGCCATCGCCGAGCCCAGGGCGAGGTTGAGGCTCGTCTGGACGCGTTCCCGGCGGGCCGCCCGTACGGCGGCCAGGGTCTCCGGCAGGAGTACCAGGAGGGCGATGACCACACCGACCACCGCCTGCGGCATGCCCGCGGCGGCGACTCCCGACTCCACGGCGGGTGACACCGACTTGGCGTTGCCGACGACCGCGACGAGTGCGACCAGGAGCATGACCAGGCTGAGGACCGTCTCCCTGCGGCCGGGCGGCGGTGCGGCGTGGTCGTCCCTGCGCAGCCGGCCGTCCTGGGTGAGCGGCAGGAAGTACTCGCGGTGCCGGACGGTCTGCACGGCGACGAACAGTCCGTACAGGAGCAGCGAGGCCACAGCCGCGAAGCCGAGCTGGGCGGGGGAGAACTCCGGGCCCGGCTTCCCGATGGTGAAGGTCGGCAGGACCAGGCTGAGGGTGGCCAGGGTCGCCACCGTCGCCAGTGCGGCGCCCGTTCCCTCGGCGTTGAAGACGGCGACCCGGCTGCGGAGGGCGCCGACCAGGAGGCAGAGGCCGACGATGCCGTTGCAGGTGATCATGACCGCGGCGAAGACGGTGTCCCGGGCCAGTGCCGATGCCTCGGGGCCCCCGTCGAGCATGAGGATGACGATCAGGGCCACTTCGATGAAGGTCACGGCGACGGCGAGGATGAGCGAACCGTAGGGGTCGCCGACCCGGTGGGCGATGACCTCCGCGTGGTGGACGGCGGCGAGGACGGCGCCCGCGAGGCAGAGCGCGACCATGACGACGGCGAAGGCGGGAAGGGCGCGGCCCCAGCTGAGGACGAGTGCCACGACCGCCGCCGCGGGCACGGCGACGGTCCACCGGCCGGTCAGGCCCCGGGCCGTCGCGCTCGCGTCCATGGGGCACAGGCTGCCAGAGGGGACCGGTGGACGCCCGGCGGGACATGGCCGCGGTCCGGTACTTCTCGGCCGGGTCCGCGCGGTGGGCGACTTTGGGGGCGCGCGGCTCCGGCGCCTTGCGCGGCTTCGCCGCCGCGAACGCCGGGGCGGGTGCGCCCCGAGGGGAACTGACGCGACGTCACATAGTTTCCGCGGCCGGGGGCCCACGGGGCACCGGAGGTGACAGTAACCTCTGCCCGGAAAGAAGTTTCAGGATCGGACGGGATTTCGAAAATTACTTTCGCTCCGGTGGTGTGCCGCCGGCCGAGGGAAGGGGACCGCGATGACCGGGGACGTGTCGGGCGAGGGGATGAGCCGCCGGAGGCTGGGCGGCGGGATACTGGCGCTGGGCGGCGCACTGGCGCTCGCGCCGGTCCCGTTCGCGGGGACGGCGGGAGCCGCGGTCGCCGCGGAGCGGGGCACGGGGGCCCCGGGCACGGTATCGGCGACCGGGACGGGTATGGGATCGAGGCCGGACGGCCCCACGCTGCGCCGCGGCCCGGCGGCGCGCGCCGGGCTGCTGCAGGACCAGCTCGACCTGCTCGTGTCCGACGCGGAGAGGTACCTGGCCGGCTCCCCCCGGCATCCGTGGTACGCCGGGGCGGTGCTGCTGGCCGGGAGGGGCGGCACCGTGGCGCTGCACCGGCCGATCGGTACGGCGGTGCGCTACGCGGCGTACGACGAGAAGACCGACACCGGGGTGGAACTGCCCGCGGACCAGCAGATCCCGATGGCGCGGGACACGGTCTTCGACCTGGCGTCGGTCTCGAAGCTGTTCACGTCGCTCCTGGCCGTGCAGCAGATCGAACGGGGCGCGCTGGAGCTGGAGGCGGCGGTCGCGTCCTATCTTCCCGACTTCGCGGGCGGCGGCAAGCAGGACGTCACCATCCGTCAGCTGCTCACCCACACCTCGGGGTTCCGGGCGTGGATCCCGCTGTACGCGGAACCGACACGCGAGGGAAAGCTGCGCCTGCTGTGGGAGGAGGTGCCCGCTTCCGCCCCCGGCACGGTCTACCTCTACTCCGACCTCAACCTGATCTCGTTGCAGCTGGTCCTGGAAGAGATCACCGGCCGCACCCTGGATGTCCTGCTCCACGACGAGATCACCGCTCCGCTCGGGATGCGCCGCACCCGGTACAACCCGCCGGACTCCTGGAAGCCGAAGATCGCGGCGACCGAGGACGCGCGGCGGCCGTGGTCGGGACTGGACCGCGGGATGATCCGCGGCGAGGTGCACGACGAGAACGCCTACAGCCTGGGCGGGGTCGCCGGGCACGCAGGGGTCTTCTCCTGCGCCTGGGACCTCGCCGTGCTGGCCCGCACCCTGCTCAACGGCGGTGTCTACGGCCGGGCCCGGATCCTGTCCCCGGAGTCGGTGGACCTGCTGTTCACCGACTTCAACACCGCCTTCCCGGGTGATGAGCACGGCCTGGGCTTCGAGCTCTACCAGCACTGGTACATGGGCGCGATGGCCACTCCGCGCAGCGCGGGCCACACCGGTTTCACCGGCACCAGCCTGGTCCTCGACCCCACCACGGACTCCTTCCTGATCGTCCTGGGCAACTCGGTGCACCCGGTGCGCAGCTGGCGCTCGGGCAGCGCGCCGCGGGTCGCCACGGCCAACCGGATGGCGCGTGCGGTGCCGGTCCGCCCGGCCCGGGGGCGTACCGCGTGGTTCTCCGGCATGGACAACGCCACCACGTCCACCCTCGCCCTGCCCGTACTGCGGCCGGCGTCCGCGGACGCGGTACTGCGCTGCTCGCTGTGGTGGGACACCGAGCCGTCCTCGGACTTCCTGTACCTGGAGGCGTCGGCCGGCGCCGGGGCCTCCTGGCTTCCGGTGCCGTTCACGACCCGGCCCTCCGGCGGGGAGCCGGGCGGGACACGGTCGCATCCGGAGGGCTCCGTCTCCGGCTGGTCGGGACGGGTCTGGCACCGGCTGGAGGCGGATCTCTCGCCGTGGAGGGGCACGGCGGTCCGGCTCCGCTGGCGCTGTACGGCCGACCAGCTGTACGTCGGACGGGGCGTGTACGTGGACGGGGTGCGCGTCGAGGACGGGAACCGCACCCTCTTCGACGGCGGCAGGCCCTTTGACGCACGGCGCTTCGAGGCGTCGGGATGGTCCGAGTCCTCCGACTGACCGGATCCCGGCCGGCTGGGCGGCCGGCACGGTCGGGGCCCCGCGGCCAGGGGCTTCTCGGTGCGCACCGGGTCCGGCGCGGCGGGCGGGTCCGCAGCGCCGGGCCCGGTGCGCGTGTGCGCCGCGGCCGGGCGGGCCGGGGACGTACGCCCGGCGCCCGGGGCACCGCGCGCCGAGCACCGGGACGCGCGGGCCGAGGGCATGCCGGTACCCGCCGCCGCACCGGCCGCCGGCGGCAGGGCCCGGGCCGGACGCACCGTCAGGCCACAGGGCCACGGCAGCCGTGGACGGGTATCGAAAGTTTCGCAATCCTTCTCCGACACTTTTCGTGCCCCCTCCGCGCGATGATGACCCACCTGCCGGAAGAATCCGGAAACCACACCATCTGCCCAGGCCACGCGGTCGCCCTCCCTCAGATGAGCGGCTGTTCGCTCGGAAATATTTCGGAAACCTACCGTTGACGCGTTCTTCCCGGCACGCGCATACTCTCCCTCGCCCCCCTGTTCCACCGCTCCTCCCCTGCCCGCGGTGTCCTTCGGCACGCCTCCGGCAGACGGCTGCACAGCACCTCGAACGGTCCGATCCCCCCTGTCCGGGCACTCTGTCCGACACGCCCGGCAACCGGAAGAAGAGGCTGGACAACGTGATGGCCCAGAAAACTCCCGGCGGCTCCCCCGGCCGCCTGACCCGGCGGGCGCTCTCCGTCCTGACGGCCGGTGTGCTGGCTGCGGCCGGTGTCGTCTCGCTCGCCGGAACGGCCGAGGCCACCGGTGCCCTCGGTGACGCGGCGGCCGCGAAAGGCCGGTACTTCGGTGCGGCCGTAGCCGCCAACCACCTCGGCGAAGCACCGTACGCGTCCACGCTGAACGCCCAGTTCGGCTCGGTCACGCCCGAGAACGAGATGAAGTGGGACGCGCTCGAGAGCAGCCGCGGCTCCTTCAACTTCTCCGCCGCCGACCGGATCGTCGACCACGCCCGGGGCCAGGGCATGAAGGTGCGGGGGCACACCCTGGTGTGGCACTCGCAGCTGCCGGGGTGGGTCTCGGGCCTGGCCGCCACCGACCTGCGCGCGGCGATGAACAACCACATCACCCAGGTGATGACGCACTACAAGGGCGAGATCGACTCGTGGGACGTGGTGAACGAGGCGTTCCAGGACGGCGGCAGCGGCGCCCGGCGCAGTTCGCCCTTCCAGGACAAGCTCGGCAACGGCTTCATCGAGGAGGCGTTCCGCACCGCCCGCGCGGTCGATCCCGGTGCCAAGCTCTGTTACAACGACTACAACACCGACGGCCAGAACGCGAAGAGCAACGCGGTCTACGCCATGGTGAAGGACTTCAAGCAGCGCGGTGTCCCGATCGACTGCGTGGGCTTCCAGTCCCACTTCAACAGCAACTCGCCCGTCCCGTCCGACTACCGGGCCAACCTGCAGCGCTTCGCCGACCTCGGTGTCGACGTCCAGATCACGGAGCTGGACATCGAGGGCTCCGGTTCCGCCCAGGCGGCCGACTACACCACCGTGGTGAACGCGTGTCTGGCGGTGTCACGCTGCACCGGCATCACCGTGTGGGGTGTCACCGACAAGTACTCGTGGCGCAGCGGCGGCACCCCTCTGCTGTTCGACGGCGACTACAACAAGAAGCCGGCGTACGGCGCGGTGCTGGCCGCGTTGGGCGGGTCCGACGGCGGCGGTGACGGCGGCGGCACCGGCGCCTGCACGGCGACGTACACGCAGACCGCCACCTGGAACGGCGGGTACAACGGGCAGGTGACCGTCAAGGCCGGCAGCGCGGGCATCACCACCTGGTCGGTGCCGGTCACGGTCCCCTCCCCGCAGAAGGTGTCGGCCCTCTGGAACGGTGCCCCCGCCTGGGACGCCGGCGGCACCGTGATGACGGTGAAGCCCACGTACAACGGGACGCTCGCGGCCGGGGCCTCGACGAGTTTCGGGTTCACCGTCACCTCCAACGGCAGCACGGCGGCCCCCGTCGTGGGTGCCTGCACCGCCTCCTGACCACGACGGGCCGGGAGGCACCCACCGGCCGGGACGGGGCGCGGTGACCCCCGCACCCACCGTGCCCTGTTCCGTGTGTCCGCACCGTCCGGCCGTCCGGCCGGGCGGTGCGGCGCGCCGTGGTCACGGCCGGGGCCCGCACGGCGGGCGCCCGGTCAGCGGCCGAGTACCGCCATCGCCGCGTTGTGGCCCGGCACCCCGCTGACCCCGCCGCCCCGCACCGCCCCCGCGCCGCAGAGCAGCACATTGGCGTGTGCGCTCTCCACGCCCCACCGCCCGCTCGTCCCGGTGCCGTGGGGGAAGGAGAGGTCGCCGTGGAAGATGTGGCCGCCGGGCAGGCCGAGTTCGCGTTCGAGGTCGAGCGGCGACTTCGCCTCGACACACGGGCGGCCGTCGCCGTCGAGGGCCAGGCAGTCGGCGAGCGGCTCCTCCAGATGGGCGTCGAGCTGTGCGAAGGCCGCCTCCACCAGGGCCGTGCGGGCCGTCTCGTTGTCCTCGGCGAAGAGCCGGGCGGGGGTGTGCAGACCGAACAGGGTGAGGGTCTGGTAGCCGCGGGCCGCCAGATCGGGGGCGAGGACGGACGGATCGGTCAGGGAATGGCAGTAGATCTCCGACGGTGGCACGGCGGGCAGCCGGCCCGCCGCAGCCTCCCGGTACGCCTGTGCCAACTGCGCGTACCCTTCCGCCACATGGAAGGTGCCGGCGAACGCGTCCCGCGGGTCGACGGACCGGTCCCGCAGCTTCGGCAGCCGGGTGAGCAGCATGTTCACCTTGAGCTGGGAGCCCTCGGCCGGGGCGGGCGGTTCCTCGCCGAGCAGCGCGGACAGGGTGTGCGGTGAGGCGTTGACCAGGACCTGCCGGGCACCGATCACCTGCTCGCCGTACTCCGAGCGCACGGTGACCTCGGCCCGGGTCCCGTCGGTGTCGATACGGGTCGCCTCGTGGAGCACCCGGACCTCGGCCCCCGCCGTACGTGCGGCGCCGGCCAGGGCGTCCGTGAGCGCGCCCATCCCTCCGACGGGGACGTCCCAGTCGCCAGTGGAGCCGCCGATCACGTGGTAGAGGAAACAGCGGTTCTGGATCAGCGACGGGTCGTGGGCGTCGGCGAATGTACCGATCAGCCCGTCGGTGAGCACCACTCCGCGTACCAGGTCGTCGGTGAAGTACTCCTCCACGGCGGCTCCCAGGGGCTCCTCGAACAGCGCGCGCCAGGCGTCGGGGTCGTCGACGCGGGCCCGCAGCGCGTCGCGGCCGGGCAGGGGTTCGGTGAGCGTCGGGAAGACCCGCCCGGCGACCCGCCGGGTCATCGCGTGGAACCGCAGCCAGGACTCGTACTCCCTCTCGCCGCCGGTGAGCCGGGCGAAGGATTCCCTGGTCCCCGGCCCCCCGGCCAGCAGTCCGCCGGGCCGGCCGTTCCGCAGGGCGGGTGTGTACGAGGAGACGGTGCGCCTGCGCACGGTGAAGCCGAGGCCGAGGTCGTCGACGATCTTCCGCGGGAACAGCGAGACGAGGTAGGAGTAGCGGGAGAGCCGGGCGTCGACGCCCCGGAACGTCCGGGTGGAGACCGCCGCGCCGCCGGTGCGGGCGAGGCGTTCCAGGACGAGGACGGACCGGCCGGCGCGGGCGAGGTAGGCGGCGGCCACCAGGCCGTTGTGGCCGCCTCCGACGACCACCACGTCGTAGCCGCCGTGCGCGGGCCTGCCGGGTGAGGGGGTCTCTGCTGCGGACATGCCCCTTGGTAACACGGCGGGCCCGGGAGCGGCCAGGCCGCGTGGCACCGCCGCGCCCCGGAAACCGGTACGGAACGCGCGGGCGCTGTGGGAGGGTTCGTACGGATGATCCTCTCCCCGGCCCCTGGAGAACCATGACGGCGCCCGCACGGCCGGCCCCGCTGCTTGACCGGTCCTGCGAACGGCTGGTGAAACGGATCACGGGTCCGTCCGCCGACAGCGGCAACGGAACGGATGTACCCGTGCCCGCCTTGACGGACGAGGAGTTCTTCCGGGAGCCGGTCCCCGGGTGCTGGTCGGTCCGCCGCCGTTTTGGGGGTCCGGGGCCGGGCGCGTCCTCGCTGTCCGGGGCGGGCGAGTGGGGCCGTGACACGGCGGCCTTCCCCATCCGTCCCCACCTCCGTTCACCACCTTGGCCCGGCGTCTGAGCCACCTCGCCGAGCTGCTGACGCCGCACGCCGACCACACCGGCGGGAGCCGCTCTCCGACCCGGGAGGACTACCGGACCGCCGGTGACGCCGCCGGCGCGGTCGCGGCCTTCGAGGCGGGGGCCGGCGCCTGGCGGGCGGTCCTGCTCGGGGCCGACGACAGCGCGCTCGACACCGTGGGGTACTGCTCCTATCCGTACGGCAGCGATCCGGAGGACCCGTTCCTCTCCACGGTGTGGTGGGTGAACCAGGAAGTGCTGCACCACGGGGCCGAGATCGCCCTGCTCCGCGATCTCTACCGGGCCCGCGCCTGAGGGGCCGTCCCGCCGCCGGGCCGGCTCTTCCGCTTCCGCCTCCGCAGAAAACTTGACGCTACGTCAGTCGCCTGTCCCCGGCCGCGCGCGCAACGACGCGACGCGCCGGTACAGTTCGACCGCCTCCGCGTCGCGTCCGAGCTGCTCCAGGCAGTGCGCCTCGTCGTTGCGGGCGGCGAGGGTGTCCGGGTGGCCGGGGCCCAGCACCCGTTCCCTGGCTTCGGCGACCGCCCGGTAATGGGTGAGGGCCTCGGCCCAGCGGCCGAGCCAGCCGAGGCCGACGGCCACCTCCCGTCTGCTGACGAGGGTGTCGGGGTGGCCGGGACCCAGGACGCGTTCACGCAGTACGCACACCTCGCGGGCCTCGGCCAGCGCCTCCTCCCAGCGGGCCAGCCGTCCGAGGTTGACGCCGAGGCCGTGCCGGGCGCGCAGGGTCTCGGGGTCTTCGGGGCCGCTGACCCGGGTGCGGTCCTCGGTGAGCGCGCGGTACAGCTCCAGCGCTTCGGCGCTGCGGCCCAGTCTGCCGAGGCTGATGCCGGTCTCGTAGCGGGCGGCCAGGGTGTCGGGGTGGTCGGCACCGAGCACCGCGGCACGGGCCGCCGCGACCTCCCGGTAGGTCTGCAGGGCCTCCGCCCAGCGGTCCATCTGCCCCAGTGTGTACGCGACTTCGTACAGGGTGACCAGGGTGTCGGGGTGCGTGGCGCCGAGCAGCCGGGTGCGCGCGGCGGCCACCTCGCGGGCCATCCGGTACGAGTCCTCCAGGCGGCCCAGCCGGCTGAGGTTGAAGGCCAGGTTGTGGCGGCAGCGCAGGGTGTCCGGGTGGTCGGGGCCCATGGTGCGCTCCCGGGACGCGAGCACCACGGCGTACACCTGGTGGGCCTCGAAGTGCCGGCCGAGCTGGCCCAGGACGTACGCCGTCTCCTGCCGGGCCGCCAGCGTCTCCGGGTGGTCGGGTCCCAGGACGCGTTCGCGGCCTTCGGCCACCCGGCCGAACTCGCGCAGTGCCTCGGCGGCGTGTCCCGTACGGCTGAGGGTGAACCCCACCTCGTACCGGCTGGCCAGGGTGTCGGGATGGTCGGGGCCCAGGGTCCGCTCACGTGCGGCGGCGACCGACCGGTGGACCTCGCCGGCCTCAGCCCAGTGGCCCAGCCGCGCCAGGTTGAGGCCGGCGCTGTGCCGGCCGGCGAGGACGGCCGGCGGTTCGGGCGCGGCCGGGCCGGTGCCGATACCGGCCGTCCGGGTGCCGGTCGTCCAGGACCCGGTGAGCCCGGCCGAGGGGTCGGCCGGTTCCGCTGCCGCCGGCGCGGCCCCGGCCGCCTTGTGACCGGTGGTCATGCCGCGTGTCCACCCGGGGAGCCGGGGTTCGCCCACCGCGGGGTGCGGCACGGGGACGGGCGGGGCGAGGACGACCCGGCCGGTGGTGGGGAGCAGGGGCCGGCCGCCGGTCCGGCCGACGGCGATGCGCTGCCGCAGGTCGCCCGCGTCGGCGGGGCGCGCGTCGGGCTTCTTGGCGAGCAGGTCGAGGACGACGCGGTCGAAGAAGCCGGGCAGTTCGGCCCGGTGGGCGCGCGGCGGTTCGGGCACGGTGTCCCGGTGTCCGACGAGGACGGCCCAGGCGTCGTCCTGGTCGAACGGGGGCACGCCGGTGGCGATCTCGTACAGCACGCAGCCCAGCGAGTAGAGGTCGCTCCGGTGGTCGACCTCGCCGCCGCTGATCTGCTCGGGCGACATGTAGTGCGGGGTGCCCATGGCGATGCCGGTGCCGGTGAGGCGTGAGGTGAAGCCGATGTCGTGGCCGAGCCGGGCGATCCCGAAGTCGCAGATCTTCACCGTGCCGTCGGCGAGCCGCATGATGTTGGCGGGCTTGAGGTCGCGGTGCACGATGCCCTGCTGGTGGGTGTAGCCGAGGGCGTCGGCGACCTGTTCGGCGATGTCGACCACGTCGGGCACCGGCAGCGGGTGCTGGGCGTTGTCCTCCAGGAGCTGGCTGAGGTTGCGCCCCTCCAGCAGCTCCATGACCAGGTACAGCACCCCCTCCGACTCCCCGAAGTCGTGGACGACGGTGACGCCCCGGTGCTGGAGGGAGGCGGCCACCCGCGCCTCCCGGCGGAAGCGTTCACGCAGGACGCGGGTGAAGGACCGGTCCTGCTGGGGGCCGAGCGGTTTGAGGCACTTGACCGCGACCTGGCGGCCCAGGGATTCGTCGCGGGCCCGCCACACCTCTCCCATGCCGCCGCGTCCGATCAGATCGAGCAGCCGGTACCGGCTCTGGATCAGCCTGGTGTCCGCCATCTCCCGCAGTCGCCCCCGTCGTGTCGCCTACTCCCGCGCCCTCCCCGGCCCGTCCAGTATGGCGGCCGGTCCGGGCGGCCCGTGCGGGGAGGGGCGGCTGCCCGGGCCGAGCCGGCGCATCGCTCCCAGGACGTGCCCCGGCGGCAGGGACCACCGCAGACGTGCGGGGACGGCGCGCAGCGTCCTTCCGGTGGCGCGCAGACGGCGGTCGACGGCCGCCGGGGGCGGTGCGGGCCTGCCGTACAGGGCGTGGGCGTACGGGGGCAGCGAGTCGTAGGCGAGTTCCGCCACCCGCCGCCACAGCAGTGCCCGTGCGGGTGCCAGCAGAACGTGCACGGGCGGGTCGTGCAGGAAGTCGTCGACCTCCCGGGCGTCCGCCCCGGCGGCGAGTCGCGGGCGGACCCCGGCGAAGTAGGCCCGCATCGCCCCGGTGGTGGCGGGGACCCCGGACGGGTCGAGGCCGACCAGGCGCGCGGACACACGCTGTTCGTCCAGATAGCGGTCGGCCTGGGCGTCGGTGAGCGGGTAGCCGGAGCGGCGCAGGACCTGGAGGTAGGAGTCGGCCTCGGCGCAGTGCACCCAGAGCAGCAGGCCGGGTTCGTCGACGCCGTAGGTCTCGCCGGTGTCCGGGTCGGTGGCCTTCAGCCGGCGGTGGATGCCGCGTACCCGTGCGCCGTACTTCTCGGCGGCGGCCGTGGTGCCGTAGGTGAGGGTGCCGACGAAACCGGCCGTGCGCATCAGCCGCCCCCAGGCGTCCTCGCGGAAGTCGGAGTTCTCCATGACGCCGCGTACGGCTCGCGGGTGCAGGGCCTGGAGGTAGAGGGCGCGTACGCCGGCGACCCACATCATGGGGTCGGCGTGCAGCTGCCAGGTGACGGACCGGGGTCCGAACAGGCCCGGATCGGCGTGGCTCATCGGCTCGTGCCTTCCGCTCGGGGATGGAACGGCGGGGCCCGGAGGGCCGTCGCCCCCAGTATGGCTGCGCGGCGGCGGTGCGCGTAGGCCGCGGCCGCTCAGCGCCGGACGGCCCGCAGGACGACGAACTTCGGGTCGCCGGCCACGGTGGCGCAGTTGCCGAAGATCCGCCGCAGCTGGGTGTGGTAACCGAGGTGCCTGTTGCCGACCACCCACAGCTCACCGCCGGGGCGCAGCGCGGCGCGGGCTCCGTGGAACATGCTGCGGGCGGTGGCGTCGGTGACCGCCTGGTGCGAGTGGAAGGGCGGGTTGCTGAGGACCAGGTCGACGCTCCCGGGGGGTACGTCCGTCATCGCGTCGCCGGCCACGAAGCGTGCCTCGGCGCCGGCGGGCGTGTTGGCGCGGAAGGTCTCCTCCGCGGAGGCGAGGGCCTGGTACGACTCGTCTATGAAGGTGAGCGCGGCCCCGGGGTTGGCCAGCGCGGCGGCGGTGCCCACGACGCCGTTGCCGCAGCCGAGGTCCACGACGCGGTCGGGTCCGGTACGGGCGGGCAGGTGGCCCAGGAAGAACCGGGTGCCGATGTCCAGCCGCTCGGCGCAGAAGATGCCCGCGTGGTTGGTGACGGTCCGGCCCGCCATGACGCCGATGTCCCCGGGCAGCTCGTAGCGGTGGGGCCAGGGGCTCGGGGTGCGCGGCAGCGAAGGGTCGGGGGTGCAGAGGATGAGCCTGGCCTTCTTCACCGCGAGCGAGGTGCGGGTGGGGCCGATGAGCCGTTCGAAGAGCTGGAGGGTGGAGGTGTGGATCTCCTTCACCATGCCGGTGCCGATCACGACGGTCCCCGCGTGCACGGCCGGGGCCAGCCGGTGCAGCTGGTCCTCCAGCAGCGCGAGGCTCTTCGGCACCCGTACGAGCAGGAGGTCGATCCGCTCCGGCGGGGTGTCGCGCGCCGAGAGCATCCGTACCGCGTCCGGGCCGATGCCGTTGCGCGCGAGGTTGGCGGAGGTGGCCCGCTGCCCGAGGTAGGAGTCCGTGATCTGTACGGGGCGGTGCCCGGCCAGCGCCGTGGCGAGGGCTCCCCAGCGGTCGCCGACCACGGCGACGGTGCCCGTGACGGCGACCGGGTCACCGCCGTCCGCGCCGTCCAGCCGCCGCAGCAGGTACTCGTCGGCCGCGTCCCACGCACGGAGCGGGTCGCGGGGGTTCTCGGGGAAGCGTGCGAGGCCGAGTTCGCCCGCGGACGTCGTCAAACGGTTCATATCGCGTCCAGGCTAGCCGAGGGCGGGGAGCGTCACGCACGCTCCCCGCCCCGGCCGTCCCGCACGGGCCGCTGAGGGCGGCTCCGGTCTCACGGGAGCCGTTTGTCGACGGCCGTCCTGCCCTCCTGGGCCAGCCTGCGCTCGGCCCACGCGAGATTTTCCGGGGTCAGATCCCGTCCCGACGCGAGAACCAGGTCCTCCGCGGAGGGCTGTTCGCTTCCGCCGGTGTGCAGCAGACGGTCGGGGGTGCCCCCCGGGCCGCTCCGCCCGGATACGGATGTGGATTCGGACTCTTCGCTCATACCGCCTCCTCGTCCTTGCGGTAATTCTCGCGCCGGAACGGCTTCCCTGCATCCGAGGCCGGGACCGCCGGAAGGCGTCACTTGACTTGCACATGATGAATACGCAACGTTCACACGACCGGTACTCCGCGTGTGCCAAGCTCCCGGCAGACCACAGACCGCCCCCCGGCACCGCTCCCCCACGCACCCCGGTGGCGGCGGAGCGGACCGCCCCCTGCCCGGAGAGGACACCCCCATGTCCGTCCACCGCCGTATCTACGCGCGTCCACTGCTGGCGGCCATCGCCTCGGTCGCCGTGCTCACCGGCCTCGCGGCCGCCGCGCCGGCCGCCGCGACCGCCGGGAACTCCGCCGCCGCCCTCGACGACACCTACTACCGGGACGCGCTCGGCAGGACCGGCGCCGCGCTCAAGAGCTCGCTGCACACCATCGTCAGCGACCAGACGAAGCTCTCCTACTCCCAGGTCTGGGACGCCCTCAAGGCCACCGACGAGGATCCCTCCGACCCCTCCAGCGTGATCCTCCTGTACACCGGCCGCTCGCAGTCGAAGAACGACAACGGCGGCAACGTCGGCGACTGGAACCGGGAACACGTCTGGGCCAAGTCGCACGGCGGCTTCGGCACCGCGACCGGTCCCGGCACCGACATCCACCATCTGCGGCCGACGGACGTCCAGGTCAACTCGGTCCGCGGCAACAAGGACTTCGACAACGGCGGGAGCGCCGTGGCGGGCGCTCCCGGCAACTACACCGACGGCGACTCCTTCGAGCCCCGCGACGCGGTCAAGGGCGACGTCGCCCGCATGATCCTCTACATGGCCGTCCGGTACGAGGGCGACGACGCCTTCGCCGACCTGGAACCGAACGACAGGGTGGGCAACGGGTCCGCTCCGTACATCGGCCGGCTGTCGGTCCTGAAGCAGTGGAACCAGGAGGACCCGCCGGACAGCTTCGAGAAGAACCGCAACCAGGTCATATTCGACCGGTTCCAGCACAACCGGAACCCGTTCATAGACCACCCGGAATGGGTCGAGGCGATCTGGTAGACGGACACGGCACGGGGCCGGGGTGCCGGGGCGATGCCCCGCTCCCCGGCCCCGTGGCGCGTGCGGTCACTCCGCGTCGCGCCCGAAGACCTCCCGCGCCCCGGCGGCGGCGACGATGGCAGCGCCCGGCAGGAACAAGAGAATAATTCGCCCATATTAGGATCAAAAGGTATGAATTGACACGTCGAGCCGTCCGCTCCGCCACGGAGCGGTCCCGGCTCCGCGAACCCCGAGCCCTCCGGAGGGAACATGGATACGGACGCCCTGACCGCCGGCACGCTGCAGAGACTTCGGGCGACCCGGCCCTATCCGGCCCTGTCCCTGACGATGCCGACCCACCGCCGGGCCCCCGACAACGCCCAGGACGCGGTACGGCTGCGCAACCTGGTGGCGGAGGCCGGCAACCGGCTGGACGCCGACCCCCGGGTGAGCCGGGAGGCCGGGGACGCCGTGAAGGCCCAGCTGGAACGCGCGGTCACCGACGTCGACCAGCGCCGCGCCCTGGAGTCCCTGGTCGTCCTGGCCGACGCGGACGAGTACCAGATCTGGCGGCTGCCCCGCACCGCGCCGGAGCGTGTGGTCCTCAGCGACTCCTACCTCACGCGCAACCTGGTCGCGGCCAAGGCGGGAGCGCAGCTGTTCTGGGTGCTGAACTTCTCCGCCGAGCACGCGGCGCTGTGGTCCGGCACGGTCGAGGGGCTGCGTGAGGAGAAGGGGCGGGGCTTCCCGCTGAGCCCTCCGCACGAGAACTTCGACCCGGAGCGCCAGGCCCGCAGCGGAGACGCGCCGAGCATCTACGTCAGCGAGGACACCCGCAGCTTCTTCCGCACGGTCGACGAGAGGCTGCGCGGAGTGCTGGCCGCCGATCCCCGTCCGCTGTTCCTCATCGGTCTGCCGCAGGCGCTCTCCCTGCTGGAGGACGTCGGCGAGTGCGCCCGGACCGCTGCCTGCAAGGTCGCGAAGGGGACCACCGCGGAGACGACCGCGGCGGAGCTGTCCCGCGAGCTGGAGACCGCACTGGAGGACTGGCGCGCGCAGGGGGCCGCAGCCGTACGGGACCGGCTCGACGCCGCACGCGGTGCGAAGACCTTCGCGGGCGGCCTGGACGAGGTCTGGGCGGCCGCGAAGGAGGGGCGGGTGGGACTCGTCGCGGTCGAGGAGCACTTCCAGCGGACGGTCAGGGTCACCGAGGGGCATCTGGTGGCCGTGGATCCGGCGGACGTCGCTCCGGGGGACGAGGAGGTCCGCGAGGACATCGTGGACGAGCTCATCGAGACGGTGCTGGACAACGGCGGTGAGGCGGTGTTCGTCGCCGACGACTCGCTCGCCGACCACGGACGCGTGGCGGCCGTCCTGCGCTTCTGACGGTTCCGAAGGCGCGCCGGGCCGCGGGGCGGCGCCCCGGCCGCGGATCACGGAACGCCGGACGCACCGGGGCCGGCCCGCGCACCGGGGCGGGCCGGCCCCTTCTTCCGTGACGGTGCCTCAGCCGTCCCAGGACCAGTCGGCCACCTCGGGCAGGTCCGTGCCGTGTTCCCGGATCCAGTCGTGGTGGCGGGTGCGGACGTCCGCCATCGCCTGGCGCAGGGCGACGGCCCGTACGCCCAGTCCGGGCACCCGGTCGATGACGTCCATGACCAGCCGGTAGCGGTCCAGGTCGTTGCGGACCACCATGTCGAAGGGTGTGGTGGTGGTCCCCTCCTCCTTGTAGCCGCGCACGTGCAGATGCGGGTGGCCGGCCCGCCGGTAGGCGAGCCGGTGCACCAGCCACGGGTAGCCGTGGTAGGCGAAGATCACGGGCTTGTCCCGGGTGAACAGGGCGTCGTACTCCGCGTCGGGCATCCCGTGGGGGTGCTCCCCGTGCGGCAGCAGCCGTGTCATGTCCACCACGTTCACCACCCGGACGGCCAGTTCCGGCAGATGGTGCCGCAGCAGGCTCGCGGCGGCCAGCGTCTCCAGGGTGGGGACGTCCCCGGCGCAGGCGAGCACGACGTCGGGCTCGCGGCCGCCGTCCTCGGTGCCGGCCCACTCCCACGCCCCGGCCCCCCGCGCGCAGTGGGCGCGCGCCTGGTCGAGGGTGAGCCAGTCGAAGCCCGGCTGCTTCCCGGCGACGACCACGTTGACGTAGTCGCGGCTGGCGAGGACGTGCCCGGCGGTGACCAGCAGGGTGTTGGCGTCCGGCGGCAGGTAGACGCGCACCACCTCGGGCGACTTGTTGAGGACGTGGTCGACGAAACCGGGGTCCTGGTGGGAGAAGCCGTTGTGGTCCTGGCGCCAGACGTGCGAGGTGAGCAGGTAGTTCAGTGAGGCGATGGGCCTGCGCCAGGGGAGCCGGCGCGAGGTACGCAGCCACTTGATGTGCTGGTTGACCATCGAGTCGACGATGTGGGCGAAGGCCTCGTAGGAGGAGAACAGACCGTGCCGTCCGGTCAGCAGGTAGCCCTCCAGCCAGCCCTGGCAGAGGTGTTCGGAGAGCACCTCCATCACGCGGCCGTCGCGGGAGAGGTGTTCGTCCGTGGGGAGCGTCCTGGCCTGCCATGCCTTGCCGGTGGCCTCGTACAGCGCGTCGAGGCGGTTGGAGGCGGTCTCGTCGGGGCCCACGACCCGGAAGTCCCTGCGTCCGGCGGTGGCCGCCATGACCTCTTCGAGCAGGCCGCCGAGGACGCGGGTCGGCTCGTGCAGGGCGGTGCCGGGCCGGTCGATGGGCACGGCGTGGTCCTCCAGGGGCGGCAGGGGCAGGTCCCTCAGGAGGAGCCCGCCGTTGGCGTACGGCGTCGCGCCGAGCCGGGCGGGTCCCTCGGGGACGTACCTGAGGACCTGTGCGGTGGGCCGGCCCGAGGGGTCGAAGAGTTCCTCCGGCCGGTAGGAGCGCATCCACGCCTCCAGTGCGCGCAGATGGTCCGGGTCGTCCCGGACGCCGGGCAGCGGGACCTGGTGGGCGCGCCAGGTCCCTTCGACGGGGAGCCCGTCGACCTCCTTCGGCCCGGTCCAGCCCTTGGGGGTACGGAGCACGATCAGCGGCCAGCGGGGGCGTTCGGTCACACCGTCCTCGCGGGCCGCCCGCCGGACGGCGGCGATCCGGTCGAGTGCGAGGTCGAGGGCCGCGGCCAGCGCGCGGTGCACGGCCTCGGGCTCGTCGCCCTCGACATGGAGCGGGTCGTGTCCGTAGCCGCGCAGCAGGGCGTCGAGTTCGTCCTCGGGCAGCCGGGCGAGCACCGTCGGGTTCGCGATCTTGTAGCCGTTGAGGTGGAGGATCGGCAGGACCGCGCCGTCGTGGACGGGGTCGAGGAACTTGTTCGAGTGCCAGGACGCCGCGAGCGGCCCCGTCTCGGCCTCGCCGTCGCCGATCACGCAGGCCACCACCAGGTCCGGGTGGTCGAAGGCCGCACCGTAGGCGTGGGTGAGCGCGTACCCCAGTTCACCGCCTTCGTGGATGGAGCCGGGTGTCTCGGGGGCGACGTGGCTGGGGACGCCGCCGGGGAAGGAGAACTGCTTGAACAGCGCGCCCATCCCGGCGGCGTCGCGGCCGATGCCGGGGTACGTCTCGGAGTAGCTGCCCTCCAGCCAGGAGTTGGCGAGCACGGCGGGGCCGCCGTGGCCGGGCCCCCAGACGCAGAGCGCGCTCAGGCCGCGCGCCTTGATCACCCGGTTGAGGTGGGTGTGCACCAGGTTCAGTCCGGGCGAGGTGCCCCAGTGGCCCAGCAGGCGCGGCTTGATGTGCTCCGGCGCGAGGGGTTCGGTCAGGAGGGGGTTGGCCATCAGGTAGATCTGGCCCACGGACAGGTAGTTGGCGGCCCGCCAGTGGGCGTCGAGGTCCGCGACCTCGGCGGCGGAGAGCACGTCCGCCGGGGGCGTGCGGGGGGTGCTGGTCATGGGCGTCTCCTCGGAGGTCCGGCCGGGAAAGGGGGATTCGGACCTCTAGGGGCCGTACCAGACGGTGGTGGTGTTGCAGAACTCGCGGATGCCGTGGTCCGCCAGTTCGCGCCCGTAGCCGGAGCGCTTCACACCGCCGAACGGCAGGGCGGGGTGGGACGCGGTCATGCCGTTGAAGAAGACCCCGCCCGCCTCCAGGTCGCGTACGCAGCGGTCCATCTCCTCCTCGTCGCGGGTCCAGACGTTGGAACTGAGGCCGAAGGAGGTGTCGTTGGCGAGCTCCACCGCCTCGTCCAGGCCGGTGACGCGGTAGAGCGTCGCGACCGGTCCGAACGTCTCCTCGCGGTGGATGCGCATGGCGGGGGTGATGCCGGTGAGGACGGTCGGCGTGTAGAACCAGCCGCGTTCGAGTCCCCCGTCCAGGTGCTCGGGGCGGCCGCCCCCGCAGAGCACCGTGGCGCCCCGGCGGACGGCGTCGTCGACCAGTTCCTCCAGGTCGGCGCGGCCTCGTTCGCTGGAGAGCGGGCCCACCTCGGTGGAGTCCTCCATCGGGTCGCCGACGGTCAGCGCGCGCATGCCGGCGGTGAACCGTTCGGCGAACTCGTCGTACACGTCGGTGTGGACGATGAACCGTTTGGCCGCGATGCAGGACTGTCCGTTGTTCTGCGTGCGCGCGGTCACGGCGGTCCTGGCCGCCCCGGCGACGTCGGCGGACGGCAGGACGAGGAAGGGGTCGCTGCCGCCGAGTTCGAGGACGGTCTTCTTGATCTCGTCACCGGCGACGGAGGCGACCGAGCGGCCGGCGGGCTCGCTGCCGGTGAGGGTCGCCGCGACGACCCTGGGGTCCCGCAGCACCGCCTCGACCGCTCCCGATCCGATCAGCAGCGTCTGGAAGCATCCCTCGGGGTAGCCGGCCCTGCTGAACAGGTCCTCCAGGTACAGGGCGGTCTGCGGGACGTTCGAGGCGTGTTTGAGCAGGCCGGTGTTGCCGGCCATGAGCGCGGGGGCGGCGAACCGCATCACCTGCCAGAGCGGGAAGTTCCACGGCATCACGGCCAGGACGGGGCCCAGCGGGCGGTAGCGCACACAGGCCCGGGCCGCCCCGGAGTCCTTCACGTCCGCCTCGTCGGGGTACTCGTCGGCGAGCAGGTGCTCCGCGTGGGCCGCGTACCAGCGCATCGCCTTGGCGCACTTGGCGGCCTCCGCGCGGGCGGCCCCGAGGGGCTTGCCCATCTCCAGGGTCATGGTGCGGGCGATGTCCTCGCGGTCCTCGTCGAGGAGGTCGGCGGCCCGGTTCAGCAGACGGGCCCGTTCGGCGAAGCCGGTGGTGCGGTGGACGCGGAACGCCCGGTGCGCCGCGGAGATCCTCCGGTCGATCTCCTGTTCGTCCAGCGCGTCGAACGTCCTGAGCGTTTCCCCGTTCGCGGGGTTGACCGTCGCGATGGGCATGGCGCCTCTCCTTCGTGTCGGTTCCTCGGCCGTGCCGCGCCACCCGGTGCCCTGCGACGCGGCCCGTGCCGCACATGTACCCGGCCGGTGCGGATCATGCGTGCCGTGGCACGCCGTCCGCGTCGGCCGGGCGGGGGTCACACGAGTTCTGCGAGGGGCCGGCTCCGGGCCGTCAGGCCGCCGGGGAGCGGCGTACGCGGCAGGAGGCCGGTGGTGCGCGGAGCCTCGGCGTAGCGCGTGAACCACACGACCTTGCCGTCGGGGGTACGGCAGGTGCCCCAGCTGTCGCTCAGGGCCATGACGCGGCTGAGGCCGCCGCCACCGCCGTCGAGCAGCCGGGGCATGCGGGCGTCGTCGTCGGCCACGGACACCGTCAGGTGGCGGCCGGTCCAGCGGAGTTCGACGACACACCGGCTGGTCTCGCCGACGTGCCGCCGGACGTTCGTCAGGAGTTCCTCCGCGGCCCGGCACACCGGCCGGACGTGCGGTTCGAGACTCCAGTGGCGCAGATGCGCGGCGACGATGCGCCGCAGCTGCGGAACACGCTCCGCCGACACCTGCAGTTCGACCTGGTAACGCCGGTCGAGTGGATCGGTCATCGTCGAGGCTCCTCACCGCGAGGGCCCACTCTTCACCTCGTTGAACCAACGACCCCCGAACACGAAGTGTGAGCAATGATCACTTCTGGGTCACTCATCAGGGTGACCCGAGGGGGCCGGTTGCGCAACCGCTGGGCGCCGGGCCGCCGGTCACGGCAGATAGGGCAGCAGGGTGTCCGGGGTGATCGGCAGAGAGCGCAGCCGGGCGCCGGTGGCGTGCCGGACGGCGTTGCCGACGGCCGCCGCGGAGCCGACGATGCCGATCTCTCCGATGCCCTTGCTGCCCATGGGGTTGAGGTGGGGGTCGTCCTCCTCGATCCAGTGCGCCTCCAGGTCCGTCACGTCGGCGCAGGTCGGGATGTGGTAGGAGGCGAGGTCCCGCTCGGCGAAGTCGCCGAATCCGGGGTCCATGGTGCTGCCTTCGGTGAGGGCCATGCCGAGCCCCATGACCATGCCCCCGATGAACTGGGAGCGCGCGGTCCGGGCGTTGAGGATGCGCCCGGCGGCGAACACCCCGAGCATCCGGCGCACCCGTACCTCGCCGGTGAGGGAGTCGACCGCCACCTCCGCGAAGTGGGCGCCGAAGGCGTGCTGGGCGTACGGCTGCTCCCGGCCCGCCTCCTCCTCGGTGCCGGCGGTGGCGGTGATGCCTCCGGGCGGTACGGTGCCGCCGTGTTCCGCCAGTCGCCGCACCAGGGCGGTGGCCGCCTTGTGCACGGCCGTCCCCCAGGAGGCCGTACCGGAGGAGCCGCCGGCGACGGAGCCCGCGGGCAGGTCGCTGCTGCCGATCTCGACCGTCACCTTCTCCTGGTCCGTCTCCAGCGCCGCGGCCGCGATCTGGGCGAGCACGGTCCGGGCGCCGGTACCGATGTCGGTGGCGTTCACCCGGACGGTGTACGAACCGTCGGGCGCGGCGTGCACGGAGGCGGTGGAGGGCGACAGGAGCACCGGGTAGGTGGCCGAGGCGACGCCGGTGCCGATCAGCTGCCCGCCCTCCTGGCGGACGGCGGGGCGCGGGTCCCTGTCGTACCAGCCGAAGCGCCGGGCGCCCTCGGTGAGGCAGGCGGCCAGGCCCCGGCTGCTGAAGGGGCGTCCGCTGTCGGGTTCGGCCACCGGTTCGTTGCGCAGCCGCAGTTCGACGGGGTCCGTCCCCAGGGCGCAGGCCAGTTCGTCCATGGCCGATTCCAGGGCGTACATCCCGGGGCATTCGCCCGGGGCGCGCATCCAGGAGGGGCTGGGGACGTCGAGCGGGGCCACCCGGTGGACGGTGCGGCTGTGGGGCGAGGCGTACATGACGCGGGCCGGGACGGCGGCCTGTTCGACGAACTCCTTGATCCGCGAGGTGTGGGTGGCGATCTCGTGGGAGACGGCGCGGAGCACTCCGTCGCGGTCGGCTCCGAGGCGGACGCGCTGCACGGTCGGCGCGCGGTGTCCGACCAGTGCCGCCATGTGCCGCCGGGGTACGGAGACCTGGACGGGCCGGCCGGTGTGGCGGGCCGCCATGACGGCGAGGACCACCTGCGGGCGGGGGGTGCCCTTGGAGCCGAACCCGCCGCCGACGTGTTCGGAGACCACGGTGACGTGGTCCTCCCCGAGCCCGAATGCCTGGCAGAGGCTGTCGCGGACCGTGGTGGAACCCTGGCTGGAGTCGTGGACCGTCAGGTGCCCGTCGTCCCACCGGGCGGTCGAGGCGTGCGGTTCCATCGGGTGGTTGTGCAGGGCGCCGAGTGTGTACGTGGCGTCGATGCCGACGGGCGCGGCGGCGAGGGCCGCCTCCGCGTCACCGCGCGTCCGGACCGCCGGGTAGCCGCCGTTGGCCTTCTCGGGTGTGTACAGGCCCGGGTGGTCTCCGGTGAGCACGACGTCGTGCGGGGAGGTCCCGTAGGTGACGTGGACGGCGTCGGCCCCGGCCCTGGCCGCTTCCAGGGTCCCGGCGACGACCAGGGCGACGGGCCAGCCCCGGTGCGGGACCCGGGCGTCCTGGAGGACGCGGAGCACCGGGTCGTCGGCCTGTCCGAGCCGTGGCGCGTTCTCGTGGGTGAGCACGGTGTGCACGCCGGGCAGGGCGAGGGCGCGGGAGGTGCGGATGGCGGTGACGCGGCCGCTCGGGACGGTCGCGGGGACGATCCAGCCGTACAGGAGGCCGGGCGGGTGGTGCTCCGCGGCGTAACGGGCGGTGCCGGTGACCTTCTCCCGGCCCTCCCGGCGGACGAGGGGGGCGCCCAGCGGCTGGGGGGTGTGGCTCATGGCGGTGGTCCTCGGTTCGTGGGGGCGGGCCGCGCTCAGGGGGCGGACGCCGCCCGTGCGGTGAGCTCGGCCAGGGCCCCGGCCGTCAGGTTGCGGGCGAGGGTGACCTTGAAGCCGTTGTCGCGCAGGGGTTCGGCGGCGGCGAGCCCGGCGTCCGCCGCCCGTGCGAAGGTGTCCTCGGTCGCGGGTGCGCCGCGCAGTACGTCCTCCGCGGCGTGTGCCCGCCACGGCCGGTGGGCGAGCCCTCCGTAGGCGAGGGACGCGTGGCCGATCCGGCCGTCGCGGACGGTGAGGACGGCGGCGACGGACGCCAGGGCGAAGGCGTACGAGGCGCGGTCGCGGGCCTTGCGGTACAGCGAGAGGGCTCCGTCGGGGGGCGGCGGCAGCTCGACGCCGGTGATCAGTTCGCCGGGTTCCAGGACGGTGTCCCGTTCGGGGCTGTCGCCGGGCAGCCGGTGGAGGCCGGTGACCGGTACGGTGCGTTCGCCCTCCGGGCCGTGCACCCGCACGGTGGCGTCGAGGGCGGCCAGCGCGACGGCCATGTCGGAGGGGTGGGTCGCCACGCACGCGGGCGAGTGGCCGAGTACGGCGAGGTCGCGGTGGACGCCCTCGCGGGCCGGGCAGCCCGAGCCCGGGAGCCGTTTGTTGCAGGGTTTGGAGGTGTCCTGGAAGTACGTGCAGCGGGTGCGCTGGAGCAGGTTCCCGCCGGTGGTGGCGCTGTTGCGCAGTTGTCCGGAGGCGCCGGCCAGCAGGGCCTGCGAGAGCACCGGGTAGCCGCCGCGCACGGCGGGGTGGGCGGCCAGATCGCTGTTGCGTACGGTCGCGCCGATCAGGAGGCCGCCCTGCGGTGTGGGGGTCACCCGGTCCAGTGGGAGCCTGCTGACGTCGATGAGGAGGCCGGGGGTCTCCACGCCGAGCTTCATCAGGTCGACGAGGTTGGTGCCGCCGCCCAGGAACCGCGCCCCGGGGTGGTCGGTGCTCGCCCGGACGGCGTCCGCGACGGAGCCGGGCCTGAGGTAGGCGAAGGGTTTCACAGGGCCACGTCCAGGATCGCTTCGACGATGCGGGGATAGGCGCCGCAACGGCAGAGGTTGCCGCTCATGCGTTCGCGGACCTCGTCCGCGTCGAGGGCGGCGGGCGCGCCCTCCGCGGGGGCGCCGGGCGGGGTGACGTGGGAGGGGAAGCCGTCGGCGGCCTCGGTGATCATTCCGGCCGCCGAGCAGATCTGCCCCGGGGTGCAGTAGCCGCACTGCAGGGCGTCCCGTTCGAGGAACGCCTCCTGCAAGGGGTGCGGCCGGCCGCCGTCGGCGAGTCCTTCAGCCGTGGTGACGCGGGCGCCGTCCTGGGCCACGGCGAGGAGCAGGCAGCTGTTGGCGCGGCGGCCGTCGACGAGCACGGTGCAGGAGCCGCACTGGCCGTGGTCGCAGCCCTTCTTGGCGCCGGTGAGCCCGAGGTGCTCCCGCAGGGTGTCCAGCAGGGTGGTGCGGTGGTCGAGGGTCAGGGTCCGCTCGGTGCCGTTGACGTACAGGGTGAGGGTGGAGTGTTCGTCGGAGGCCGGCTGTCCGGCGTCCGGTCCGCCCTTCGTGCGGGGGGTTTCCATCGGTGCGTGCCTTCCGGGGGTCGGTTCGTACGGGGGCGTGTCAGTCGCCGAGGTTCTCCAGCCGCAGCCGGACCTCCTGCTCCTGGTCCCCGGACGCGGTGCCCACGACCTTGACCGCGAAGGACTCCGCGAGGCCCAGACGGAGCCGGTCCACGGCCCGGTAGCCGCCCTGGACCTCGGCGGTGACGGGTCCGGAGAGCCGCCCGGGCTCCCCTCCGGGGCCGGTCCGGGACACGTCGACGGTGACCGTCCATACGGTCGGCCGGGTCGTGGAGGCGTCCTCGGGGACGTCGTCCGCGGGCCGGTCGGAGGCGAAGGAGCGGCACAGCGCGTCGAACACGGTCCGCGCGTCCTCCTTCGGACAGCCGGTCACCTCCACCACGACCTCGTTGCTCTCCTGGTGTTCCTGTGCGTGTGTGTCGGGGTTGTTCACACCGGTTTCCTTTCACTGGGAGTGCGCCGTGCGGCGCCGCAGGGCCTCGCGCTGCGGGCCGACGGTGTGGGCGGGGTCCTGCGCGGAGGCGATTCCGGCGTGGAAGACCCCGAAGCGGGTGCAGGCGGAACCCGCGAGCAGGGCGAGTCCGGCACCGGCGGCGGCGGTGCGGCTGCGGTGGCCGAGCAGGACGGCCCCTGCGGCGCCGGCCGCGGTGAGGGCACGGGCCGCTCGCATCAGCTTCCCGGCCCGCCCGTCGCGGTAGGTGACCGCCACGGAACCCAGCCGGCGCTCGGCGGCCCGGACGGCGGTGTCGTCCGCGACGGCCGCGAGCACGGCCGCGTACCGGGCCGGGGCGTTCTCGCCGAGGGGCCCGGTCACTAGCGCCATGCCGGAGGCCGCGGCGGTCGCCGACGCCGCGAAGAGATAGGGCAGTTCGCGGTGGGCGCCGTGCCAGGCAGGTACGGCCGTGTCGGCGGCGAGGACGGCTGTGTAGGTGGCGAGGGCGGGGCCGAGCAGTGCGGCCGCCGCGGTGGCCGCCGCCCCCGTCCTCGGCAGCCGTCCGGTGACGGCCGCGGCGGCGGCGGCCCCGGCGGCGGGGCCGTAGGCGGCCAGCAGCCAGGACCCCATGCTCATCGGGGAGGTCGGTTTGAAGACGCGCAGCATGTGCGGGAAGCGCGAGGGCCTGCCGAGGTCGTGGACGAGGGCGGCGGCGGACAGGCCGACGGCCGCCAGTGAGGAGATCTTCATCGCGTGGGCGGTCGTGGTGCGGCCGGTCAGCTGGGCACCCGCGGCCAGGACGGACCCGGCTCCCGCCAGTCCGCCGAGGAAGAAGTACCCGGCGATGTCCCGGGGGGCCCAGGACGGTGCCTTGACGACCGGGCGGCCGTAGTAGGAGTCGGTGCGGGGGTCGCACGGGCCGGGACTCATCGTCGTCCTTTCGTCCGGAGGAGAGCGGGAACGGCGAAGGACACGGCCGCCCCCGCGGCGAGCGACAGCGCGGCCGTGCCCGCGTGGCGCCACATGGCGCCCAGGTCGCGGGTGGTGACGACGGGGTCCGGGGGCAGCCCGTAGACCTCGGGTTCGTCCAGGAGGAGGAAGAAGGCCCCGTCCCCGCCCACCCCGTCGTCCGGTTCGTGTCCGTAGAGCCGGGCCTCGGTGATCCCGGCTCCGTGCAGCTGCTCCACCCGCAGGGCCGCGCGTTCGCGCAGTTCGTCGAGCGGCCCGAACTGGATGGACTCGGTGGGGCATGCCTTGGCGCAG